>CAZVRE010000001.1:0-113254 GCA_964629465.1 uncultured Ruminococcus sp.
TCTTGAGTAAACTGTTATTCTCACCCCAAAAATCCATATAAGCCTCATCAAGAACAACTAATGATTTGACTGATGTTATAAGTCGTAAAACTTGTTTTTTAGTAATACCTTGACCTGTAGGGTTGCACGGATTTGAGAATATAATCATATTGATATCCTCGGTATTAACTAATTTGATTAGTTTATCAACATCAATATTAAGGCTGTCGTTCTTAATTGTTTTTATGCACTTGTTTTCTGTGATGCTACTGTAGAACTCATACATACTAAAGTCAGGAGATACAACTAACAACTTATCCCCTTTCTTGAGAAAGGCAGATTCTATAATAAATATCAATTCATCAGAACCGTTACCTACAGTAACATTCTTAAAATCTACTCCGTAATAATCAGCAAACGACTTGCGAAGTTCAACGCAGTTTGGATCAGGATATCTGTTGAAATCTACCTTATCAATAACAGAATGAACCATATCCATAAAATCATTGTTGTAATTTTCTGTACATTCATTTGCATCAAGTCTTACCTTAAATTTACCAGTAATAGGCTCATAAGGAGTAAGATTTTTAATTTTATCATTTAATTCATATGACAATTAAATCACCTTAATCAATATCAAATCTAACTTTGATAGAATTTGCATGAGCAGTTAAGCCCTCTGTGTCAGCAAAACGTATTATATCCTCAGCCTCATTTTTCAATGCATCTTCTGTATAGTAGATAAAACTTGACTTTTTTACAAAACTATCTACCGACAAAGGGCTAAAAAATCTTGCAGTTCCGCTTGTTGGTAAAACATGATTAGGACCGGCAAAGTAATCACCTAAAGGTTCAGGACTATAATTACCCAAAAAAACAGAACCAGCATTATCAAGTTTACCTATGTATTCAAGAGGGTTTTCACAGCACACTTCAAGATGTTCAGGGGCTAATTCGTTAGCAAAATCAACGGCTTGTGCCATATTGGAACAAACAATAATTGCACCATAATTTGTAAGAGATTCTTCTATGATGTCTCTTCTATCCAGTTTTTGCATTTGCAAATCAAGTTCTATTTTAACTTGTTCAGCAAGAGGCTCATAGTCAGTTAAAAGTATTGAAGAAGCAAGTTTGTCGTGTTCAGCCTGACTCATTAAATCAGCGGCTAAGAATTTAGGATCTGCAGTTTTGTCAGCAATAATAAGAATTTCACTTGGACCTGCAATCATATCAATATCAACTACACCATAAAGCAACTTCTTTGCAGTTGCAACAAAAATATTACCAGGACCCACAATTTTGTCGACCTTTGGAACTTGCTCTGTTCCATAAGCCAAGGCAGCAACAGCCTGTGCACCACCCATTAAGAAAATACGGTCAACGCCTGCGATCTTTGCTGCTGCCACAATATCAGGATTAGGCTTGCCGTTTTTACTTGGTGGAGTAGTCATTATTATTTCTTTGCATCCAGCAAGTTTAGCAGGAATAGCGTTCATAAGAACTGAAGATGGGTACGCTGCAGTACCACCAGGCACATACAAACCTACACGTTCTAAACCACGAATTCTCTGTCCTAAAATAACTCCGTTATCTTTGGTAGTCAGCCAAGACTGTTGAATTTGTCTTTTGTGGAAATCTTCTATGTTCTTTGCTGCTTTTTGTAGTGTTAAAACATAATCATCATCACATTCTGCAATTATATTATCAATTTCTTCTGCAGATATTTCTACATTTTCAGGAGCAGTTCCATCAAACTTAAGAGTATAATCATAAACTGCCTTGTCACCATTTACTCTAACATTATCTATGATGTCTTGCACAATGTCATTAACATTTTTTGCACCAGAATTTGAGCGTGCCTTTAAAGTTTCGACAAAAGTATATTCATCATTACCGTTAGCAATAACAGTAGTTATCATTGTATTGCCGCCTCCATTTTTTTTACCAAATCTTCAATCTCATTTTTTCTTAATTTTAGACTTGCTGTATTAGCGATTAAACGTGCAGAAATATATGTAACATCCTCAATAACTTCAAGGTTATTAGCCTTTAGCGTTGAGCCTGTTTCTACTATATCAACAATACCATCAGCAAGACCTACTAATGGCGCAAGTTCAACTGAACCCTCTATTTTTATAACCCTAACGTCCATATTCTTGTCCTCAAAGAACTGACGAGTAACGTTAGGATATTTTGTTGCGATAGTTTTTGTACCATAACCGTGGTAGAAATCGTGACCATTCTTACAAGCCAACGCAAATTTACATTTGCCAAAGCCTAAATCAAGTAATTCATAGAAAGATGTACCATTTTCTAGAATAGTATCCTTGCCTACTACACCCAAGTCGCAAACGCCGTTTTCTACGTAGGTAACAACATCTGCTGCCTTTGCCAAAACCACCTCAAAATCATTGTTGCCGATATTGAGAATAAGTTTTCTGCCTTTGTTATGTACTTCATCACAGTTATAGCCGATTTTCTCAAATAATTCAATTGTGGATTTTTCAAGTCTGCCCTTTGTAAGAGCAATTCTAATAGGTTTCATCAATTATTCTCCAATCACTTGAACTTCATTGATACCAAGTTTTTCGGCATAAATTCGTGCTTCCTGTTCTGTATTTACAACAGAAAATTGTGCTTTGATACCCTTTGCAACAAGTTCTTTAGTAACAGAAATTGCTTTCATAGTATTATCCTCGGTTTTTGCAACCACAAGAACATCAGGAACATTAGTGGTAACCGAATGTCTTGCTTCGTTTGCCAAATAATCAATATTTACTGCAAAGCCAGAAGCACCTATTTCGCAATTAAACATATCAAAAATCTTATCGTAACGTCCACCTGAAAGCACGGCATCGCCACAACCTGGTACATAACCAGAAAAAATAATACCACTATAATAGTCGTTACGTTGCACAAGACCTAAATCTACAATAATTTTATCTTCAAGTCCCAAAGTCTGCAACTCAGAGTACAAATCTTTAAGATAATCAAGAGCAACCAATGCATCTTTATTTTTAATATAAGTTAATGCCTTATCAAAAATTTCAACTCCACCAAACAGAGATGGAAGTTTTCTTATAGAAGTGACCGTATCATCTTGCTGAAGTTTATCCAACAAGTTGTTAAGAGCAGAATAATTTTTGTTCTCTATATATGTCTTGATATCTTCTTTGATGCTATCAGTAGTTTTCAATGAATTGACAAGTGAAGCAAAAAGCATAGAGTGACCTATCTCAACTCGAAAATCATCAGTTACTGCTTCCATAGCCTCAATGGCAGTAGTAATGACCTCAAGATCAGCACGCTTGCCCTGTGAGCCAATTAGTTCTACACCCATCTGCATCATTTCATTACATTTACCTGTTAAAGATGGGTTATTTCTAAACACACACTGTTTGTAAAATAAACGAACAGGCATAATCTCATTCTGCAAGCGAGTTGCAACCATACGAGCGATTGGCAAAGTGGAGTCAGGACGAGCAACAATTATCTTGCCTTTATTATCAGTAGATTTAAACATAGACTCCTGTGTAATACCACTTGATTCGTTTGCGAATAAATCATAATATTCTAATGTTGGAGTAAAAACCTGATGAAAGTAATGATTTTCAAACACACTCTGAACTCTGTCACAAACAAGATTAACAGAAGTACATTCCTTAAACAAATAATCTTTGGTACCCTCAGGAGTTATATATAAATTTTTCTTCATAAAACCCTTCTTTCACTTTAGCGTGCTAATATGTTAACACATAAAAGTAAATTTGTCAACTTTTATTCATTTCCTCAACAGTTGATTCTTTTGATTTTGAGTCTTTTTTAGTTTTTTTAGCCTTAATATTGGTTAAATTTTCGTTATTTATAACAGGCATATTTATAACACGATAAGCGTTTTTGCCTTTCATCTTTATTCTATGGCTCACTTTGTCCCCTAATAGTGTGTATATTGTCGCAAAAATAGGAGTACCCAATACCATACCAACTACTCCAAACAAACCACCTGCAACAATTACGGAGAATAAAGACCAAAAACTTGTCAAACCGACCTGTGAACCAACAACCTTTGGGCCAATAACATTACCGTCAAGTTGCTGAATAATTATAATCAATATTATAAACTTTAGGGCATCCCATGGAGAAACCATAAGAAGCAATAATGCACTTGGAATTGCACCAATAAATGGGCCAAAAAATGGGATGATATTTGTAACAGCAACAATTACACTAATTAAAGCAGCATACGGTATATTTAAAAGTGACATTGATATTAAGCAAAGTAACCCGATGATACCTGAATCAACTGCTTTACCTACAAAGAATTTACCACATTTATTATCAGTAACATTGATAATTCTGTAAATTGTAGGCATCCATTTTGTTGGTAAGAAAGCTGCAGAAAAGCGCTTTAATTGTACAAACAAAAATTCTTTTGATGATAAGAAGTAAATAGAAATAATAATACCCAAAACCCAGTTATAAATAATAACCGCTGTGTTGGTTATAACAGGAATAATTGCCTCACCAGCGTTTTTGATATTATCTACATTTATGAATGAGATAATATACTTATATATTGAACTCAAGTTGGTTGCACTAATATGGAGATTTTCATTTATCCAAGCAACAAAGTTATCAATATTCATACCAAGATTTTCGATATAACTTGTTATGTTCTCCAACAATATGTTTACGTTGTTTACTAATTGAGGTACTAAGAAAGCAACTAATCCAGAAATGATACCAATAACCAATACATATGAAATAACTATTGAAAGTGGCTTTACCACTTTTTGCATTTTTCCTTGAACTTTGCCAAATACTTTTGTACGGAAAAATCTATAAGGGAAGTTCATTATATACGCAATGGCAAATCCGTATATAAATGGAGTTAGTATTGTAAACAAATTACGTACTGCTCCCCAAATAACATCCATTTTATCCTTTAGAAACAAAAGGAAAACAGTAAAGGTAATACAAATCAATATACCAATCAATTTATCAAGTTTCTTTTTCATTTAAAAACTCTCCTAAAACAATGACATTTGTGAACTCTCCGGTATTCCGTTGAGAACACCACAATCTTTAAGAGTTTCAATAACTGCTTTTGATACTTTAGATTTATTCTGCATATCTTCAATAGAAAGATACTCTGTGGTATTGTGACCTGCTTCTGCCAGACTTTCTGCAACAGCACCACCAACACCTGACAAAGCGCAGAAAGGAAGTCTAATTTTACCATCCTCAACTAAAAACTTATGTGCATCAGACTTGTACACATCAATTGGCAACACTTCAATTCCTCTTGCAAGCATTTCATTAATGATCTGTAGCATAGCATACTCGGCGTTATCTTTAGCAGTGGCTTCGTATCCTTTTTGTTTGATATTACGCATTTTTTCAAGAACAGCTTCTCTGCCCTTCATTACAGTAGCACCGTCAAAATTATCATTACGAACAGTAAAATAAGCAGCATAATATTCTACAGGTCTATGAACCTTATACCAACCTAAGCGTAAAGTGGAAATCATATAAGCAGCAGCGTGAGCTTTTGGGAACATATACTTAATCTTAAGGCAAGAATCAACGTACCAATCAGGAACATTATTATCTTTGAACGCCTTGTAATGCTCATCGGTAAATAACTTTGATGCATTACCCTTACGAGTGATTTCCATAATTTTAAACGCCATACCAGGCTCAACGCCTTTGTGCATAAGATAAGTCATAATAGAGTCACGAGTACCAATAACTTCGGAAATAGTGCAAGTATTATTCTTAATAAGTTCTTGTGCATTACCAAGCCATACATCTGTACCGTGAGAAAGACCTGCAATCTGTAACAAGTCAGTAAAAGTCTTTGGTTGCGCCTCAACAAGCATACCTCTAACAAAACTTGTTCCACATTCAGGTAATGAAAAAGTGCCTGTTTCTGAATCAATATCTTCAGGCTTTACACCTAAGACATCAGTTGAAGTAAAAAGAGACATAACCTCAGGGTCACTCATTGATACTTTCATAACAGGAATACCTGTGTATTCCTCAAGATAATGATAAATTGTAGGAACATCGTGTCCGAGTTCATCAAGTTTGGTAATAGTATCGTGAATTGAGTGGAAATCGAAGTGAGTTGTAACATTAGGGTTCTTCATATCATTAGCAGGATGCTGTACAGGGCAGAAGTCATAAACATCATAACCCTGTGGAATAACTACCATACCACCTGGATGCTGACCAGTTGTACGCCTAATACCTGTGCAACCTATAGCAAGACGCTTTTCCTCTGCTTTATGCAACACCTTGCCGTTTTCTTCTGCAAACTTCTTAACAAAACCTATAGCAGTTTTATCAGCAACAGTAGCAATAGTACCTGCTTTGAACACGTGGTCAGAACCGAACAGTTCTTCAGTATAGCGATGAATAGTTGACTGAATTTCACCACTGAAGTTAAGATCGATATCAGGAACCTTGTCACCCTTAAATCCAAGGAATGTTTCAAAAGGAATTTCGTGACCGTCTTGGTCCATAAGAGTTCCACATTCAGGGCAGTTCTTTGGTGGCATATCAAAACCAGAACCATATGAACCATCCTCTATAAACTCACTATGCTTGCAATTTGGGCAAACATAATGTGGACAAAGTGGATTAACCTCAGAGATACCTGACATAGTTGCCACGAAAGATGAGCCAACACTACCTCGAGAACCTACGAGATAGCCGTGTCTTTCGCTCTCTGCAACAAGTTTTTGTGCAGTCATATAAAGAACCGAGAAGCCGTAAGTATTGATAGAATGAAGTTCTTTGTTAAGTCTATCTTCAACAATCTTAGGAAGTGGATCTCCGTACTTCTCTTTTGCACGCTTCCAAGTAATTTCGTTAAGTTCTTCCTCAGCGCCTTCAATAAAAGGTGGATAGTTACCATCAGGAATTGGTTTAATAAAGTCAATAGAATCTGCAATTTTGTTAGTATTATCTACAACAACTTCATATGCTTTCTCTTTTCCGAGATAACTAAACTCATCAAGCATTTCAGCAGTAGTTCTTAAATAAAGAGGTGCTTGTTCCTTTGCGTCAGTATAGCCCTGACCTGCCTGCAAAATCATACGAAAATCTGCATCCATAGGATCAAGAAAATGCACGTCACAAGTTGCTACAACAGGAATATTGAGTTCTTCACCCAATTTTACTATATCTTTATTTAACTTTTGAAGTTCTGCTTCAGTTTTGAATGTACCGTTACGTAACATAAACTGGTTATTGCCAGTTGGCTGAATCTCAAGATAATCGTGGAATTGTGCGATTTTTTTGATTTCATCTTTTGATTTACCCTCAATCATAGCACGAACAAGTTGTCCTGCTTCACAGGCAGAGCCGATAATCAAACCCTCACGATGCTTAATTAGTTCTGACTTCGGAATACGAGGGCGTTTATAAAAATAATCAAGATGGCTATAAGAAATTAGTTTATATAAGTTCTTTAAGCCCTCTTTGTTTTTAACAAGAATGATTTGATGATAAGAAGGTAATTTTTTGAAGTCACCACCAACAATCTTAGTATTTATATCACTTACTTTTGTAATTGAATAATCATCCTGCAATCTTTGACACAATGCAACAAATATTCTTGACAATATCTCTGCATCGTCACAGGCTCTATGATGATTAAATTCACCTAATCTTAAGTATTTTGCTACTGTGTCAAGTTTACAATTTTTAATATCAGGTAAAATTGCACGAGCAATTGCAACAGTGTCAATAGAAACGTTATTAAATGGTCTATTCATATTTTTGCACGCAACACGAATAAATCCCATATCAAAAGGTGCATTATGAGCAACCAAAACATTGTCGCCTGCAAAATCTAGAAAATCACTTACTGCTTCGCTTTGAGATGGAGCATCTTTGACCATTGCATCTGTTATACCTGTTAACTCAACAATACGAGCAGGAATAGGTTTTTCGGGATTAACAAAAGTTGAGAAAGTATCAACAACAATACCGTTCTCAATTTTTACTGCACCAATTTCTGTAATAGCCTCTTTTTTAGCAGAAAGACCTGTTGTTTCTATATCGAAACATACAAAAGTACCGTCTAAAGAAGCATCAGATACACCACTTACTGACTCAACTAAATCATCGATAAAGTAAGCCTCTGTGCCATAAATGACCTTAAATTTTTCTTCACCTTTATTTATGCCATTGGATGCCTTCATTGCATCTGGGAACGCTTGAGAAACACCGTGGTCAGTGATAGCAATAGCGCTATGTCCCCATTGAGCTGCCCTATTGATCAAATCTTTAGCTGAAGTAATACCGTCCATAGATGACATATTAGTATGAACGTGAAGTTCCACACGCTTTTTAGGAGCATTATCAACTACCTTAACTTTATCAGCAGTACCAATAGACCGAGCGTTTACAACTAATTCACCAGCGTATTTATCAAACTCAACATCACCATTTACAACAATAGCCTGTCCTTTATTTAACTGTTCAATAGCGTTAGTTTCTTTAAGAGGTCCAAACACCTTCACTGTTATTGAGCCAGTATAATCAGTAATATCTAAAGTAAAAATATTTTTGTCCCCTGACTTGGTGACTTTCTTTTCAGTCTCAAAGATATCTCCCCAAATAGTCACTCTGCCAGAATCGTACATTATTGTGTCAATTGGTACAATTTTGCCTTTGATCATACGGCCATAAAATGGTCGTATAGATGAATTGATAATCTGTGGATACAAGAACTTATCTTTTCTGATTTCTATTTCTTTATTTACCGATTCTGCACGTTTTTGCGAACTTTCTTTGGCAGAAGTTTCATCTTCCTCAAATAACTCAGCAATTTTCTCAAGATTTTCACGATGAAGTTTAATTTCTGTATTCTTTTGACTATCTATATAGTCTTGACTATCGCCATCAATCTCAAGCACACCGTCATAAGAAATGTTCAAATTAAGGTCAAATTCCTTTGAAATTAACTTAGCTAATTCGATATCAAATTTGACCCCATCAAGCAACGCCTTGCCACCATGCTGCAAAGTTACAACCAAGGTATCACCTTGTAAATGTGCATAACTATCCTTAAATGTACCGTTAATACGAGGAATTGATAATCTTAACTCATATACAAGATCATTAAAATAATCAACTGTAAACAAATCTCTGCCAAAATATGGGTTAATAATCACTTTATTTAAGGATAAAGCAGATTTTTTTAAGTCATTTTCAATTTTATGTAATTGTTCACGAGGTACAAGTTTATTTAATGTTAAAGATACTTCTAGTGTACGAAGTGCAGAATTAACACGTAAATCAGTAATTACGCCATCCAAAACATCATTATTAACTTGACCTTTAAGGAAATCTCCTAAAACTTCTCTAAATGTCTTCATTATATCCTTATGCTTTCTCTATTTCTTCAATTAAGGCGTCCACAAGTTTTTCCTCAGGCACCTTGTATAATATTTCTCCTTTTTTAAATACAAGACCACAACCGACGCCACCAGCAATTCCAAAATCGGCTTCTCTTGCTTCGCCTGGTCCGTTTACAACACAACCCATTACTGCAACCTTGATGTCTTTTTTGCAGTTTTTGAGGCGTTCCTGAACTTCATTAGCGAGATTGATTAGGTCTATCTGTGTTCTGCCACAAGTTGGGCAAGAAACAAATTTCACTCCACCTGTCTCTATATCAATAGCTTTTAAGATGTCTTTTGCAGCATAAATTTCCTGCACAGGGTCAGCTGTTAAAGACACTCTGATAGTGTCACCTATGCCGTGTAATAACAAAGAACCAATGCCCGCAGAGGACTTGATTATGCCCATACGCTCTGTTCCAGCCTCAGTAACACCGAGATGCAAGGGATAATCGCACTGTTCTGATGCTAACTCATACGCTTTTACCATTGTTGAAACTGTTGAACTTTTCATTGATAAAACAATATTATTAAAGTCAAACTTTTCTAAAAGAGAAGCATGATAAAGTGCGCTATCACAAAGAGCCTGCGGTGTTGGACTACCATATTTTTTGAGTATTTCCTTTTCAAGAGAGCCACTGTTTACGCCAATACGAATAGGAATATTTTTACTTTGACATGCATTTGCAACTGCTTTAACTCTATCTTCAGAGCCAATATTTCCCGGGTTAATTCTAATCTTATCAATGCCTGCTTCTACTGCTTCCAATGCAAGTTTATAATCAAAATGTATATCGGCAACTACAGGAATATTAACCACTTTCTTCAAGGCAGGAATAAGTTTAATAGCGTCCTTATTAGGTATAGCGACACGGATAATCTCGCAGCCTGCTTTTTCGAGCTCAACAGCCTGTTTAACTGAGCCTTCAATATTCTCGGCAGGTACATTAAGCATAGATTGAATAGTAACTTTTGCACCGCCACCTATTTTAACATTACCAGCAGTAACTTGTAACTTACTTCCCATAATAACACCTCTTTATGTGACTAATTGCCATACATCTTTGAAAGTAATCAAAACCATAAATATCAATAATACTAAAAGTCCCACGCCGTTAACGATAGATTCGACTTTTCTTGGGATAGGTTTCTTGAATATCGCTTCAATAAGCAAGAATAAGAATCTACCACCATCAAGTGCAGGGAAAGGTAACATATTGAATATGCCTAAATTCACAGATATTATCATCATAATATAAATTATATTATTAACTGCATCAAGAAAACTTCTCTCTAAACCTTGAGATGCAACTTGAGTGATTGCAGAGGCAGCACCAACAGGTCCTGATACATCATTGATGCTGAACTGTCCTGTTAACAAACCAACTAAAGAATCCCAAATCATACGAACAACCGACACGGTTTGAGCACCTGTTTGGGAAAGAACGGTTAAGATATTTTTGTCTATAGCATCAACGTAAAAATCAACAGAAACTGAAGGAGATTCTGCATCTTCGCTCTCAAGATAAGTGAAAAAATCAACGTTTTCTAATGTTATTTTCTCACCTTCACGCTCAACTACTACATCTGTTCTATATCTTGTGCGAGAATCTTTGATTGTAATTTTAGGAATTTCGCCAATTGTTATTCCTGCAAATTCATAAATAGCATTATATGTGCTTACAAAATGAGAATTGGCCTCATCATTAGAACTTGCTACATTAATTTTACTAACACCTGATGCAAGTAATTCCTCTGCATCGATTAACTGTTGTTCAGTATAATCAGCATCCTCTGCATAATAAATATTTACAAAAGCATTGGTAAGGGTAGAAGCACAATCCTGCTTATAAATATTTAGAGAATCACCTTCATAATCATCATATTTGATAGTTGCAACTGCATAGGAAATATCGTTAGCACAATAAACATTATAACCGTCAATCTCAAGTATCTTATCCCCTACTTGTAAGCCACAATTAGCAGAATAAGAATTCTGTGGGAAAGAATTGATGGTTGTAGACGAATATGAAGGACTTTGAATAACAATAACAAACATCAAAATCAAACCTAAAACAATATTCATAAATGCGCCTGCAACTATAATTATCATACGCTTCCAGATTTTTGCATTAGTAAACGCACGAGGGCTATCACTTTCCTCATCTTCTGCTTCCATAGCACAATAACCACCTATGGGAAATAATCTGAAAGAATACTGAGTCTCACCCTTTTTAAAGCCAAATAACTTTGGACCCATACCTAATGCGAATTCATTAACTTGTACCCCACTCAACTTTGCGCTAACAAAGTGTCCACCCTCATGGAATAAAATAATCAGCTCAAATAATAGAACTGCTATTATAATAAGTGCTAAAACTGTCAACAAAATTCAACTCCAAAATGACTTAATTTACTTTACTTAAAACATATTCTCTGGCTTTTTGGTCAGATAACAAAACATCATCAATAGTTTTAGGAACAATATCTTTCTGATTAAGCATTGCTTCCATAACAAGGTCGCCGATGTCATGGAAAGAAATCTTACGATCCCTAAATAATTTATTTGCAACTTCATTTGCGCCGTTTGCAGCAGCAGGAGCAAGACCACCCCGCTGAATTGCCATTTTACATGCACGCAAACACTTGAAAGTATCATAATCAGGTTCGTAAAATGTTAAATTCTTATAATCTGTAAGAGATAACTGACCTGTAGGAGAAGGATATCTCTTAGGATAAGTTATTGCATACTGAATTGGAATCCTCATATCAGGCAAACCTAATTGAGCAATTACTGAATTATCAACATACTCTATAAGAGAATGGATAACACTCTCACGATGAACTACTACATCGATTTTCTCAGCAGGCATATCAAAAAGCCAAGCAGCCTCTATAATTTCAAGGCCTTTGTTCATCATCGTAGCAGAATCAATGGTAATTTTTGCACCCATATCCCAGTTAGGATGATTCAGCGCCTGCTCTACAGTTACATCTTTAAGTTCTTCAGTTTTCTTACCAAAGAAAGGTCCACCGGAAGCAGTTAATATAAGCCTGTTTAAAGCCTTTTTCTCAGGCATACCTTGTAAGCATTGAAAAATAGCAGAATGCTCACTGTCTACCGGATACAAATCAACTCCGTTTTCTTTAACAGCATCCATAACAAGTTTGCCACCTGCAACCAAAGTTTCCTTGTTAGCAAGAGCAATATTCTTTTTAGCATTGGCAGCGCTTATGGTTGGCTGTAAGCCCACCATTCCAACTACAGAATTAAGTACAAGGTCAGCACTTTCAATGGTTGCTGCTTCAATTAAACCCTCCATACCACAGGACACTTTAGTATTAGTATCTGCAATAAGTGACTTTAATTCAGAATATTTTTTTTCGTCATAAACGACTGCAAGAGCAGGCTCGTATTTTCTTACCTGCTCTTCTAAAATCTTTACATTTGTGTTAGCAGTAATTGCAGACACACTTAAATTCAAATTATCAACTACATCCAATGCTTGAGTGCCTATTGAACCTGTTGAACCTAAAATAGATATATTTTTAACCATATGTATCACCTTATACAGTAATCACATTAAAAGTTGTGCAAAAAAAGTACATTATAGGAGCAACCAGTACAACGCTATCAAATCTGTCAGTCATACCACCGTGCCCAGGAAACAGTGAGCCATAATCTTTTACATCACAATAACGTTTAATTAAAGAGAAAGTTAAATCACCTGCAACAGATATCAAACTTCCGAAAAAGCCCATTACTAACAAAGCGACATAACTAAACTCAACATCTTTGTAAATCAATGTAAAAACAAAGCCAATAAGCAGGGCACTTAATGTACCTACTATTAAACCACCAACAAAGCCTTCGATGGTCTTCTTAGGACTAATTTTGGGGCATAATTTGTGTTTACCTAAAAATACTCCGGCAAAATAAGCGCCTGTATCAGATAACCAAGGAACTCCTACACAAAGCACAAAAGAAAATGCTACGCACCCCTGCAAAGCGTTAGACAAAAGCAAAATACAGGACATTCCAAACACAACAATGAACAATGTGAAAAAAGTGAATGCAATATCGCCTAATGACACTTTACTATGCATAAAAATCATAGTTACGCACAAAAGCAAAATAAATAGATATACTGCTAAAAAGTTATACTTTGTTGCAATAATCAATGGAGTTACAAATGCAAACAATATGCAACTGATTAAAATTACAGGATTATGCTGAAGTTTTCGTACAGATAAAATTTCAAAAGACATAATAACGCATAATATTGCTATTGCAATTGTCATTATCCAAGGAAAATATTCTGTTAATATCAGTAATGCAATTATGAAAGGAATTGCAACGCCTGCAGTAATTACTCTTGCTTTTAATGAACTCATAATAATATCCTTCTTAAACTCCTCCGAAACGACGGTTTCGGTTATTAAAAATTATAATTGCTTGATCTAAATCTTTAGTGGTAAAGTCAGGCCAAAGTTTATCCATAATAACAAATTCTGTGTAAGCAGACTGCCACAACAAGAAATTAGAAAGTCTGTATTCCCCTGACGGTCTTATAATCAAGTCAGGATCAGGCTGATTAGCAGTATATAAATTAACGGAAATCAAATCTTCATCTATTAAATCTATGTCTATACTTCCGTCCTTAACACCACCAGCAATAGATTTGACTGCTCTTACTATTTCGTCACGACTACCGTAATTCATAGCAATGTTCAAAATCATACCTGTTCTGTCTTTGGAACTTTCTTCATTTTCTATCATTAAATCAACAAGTTCTTTATCAAATGAAGACTTATCACCAATAAAATTAACTACAATACTATCATCTTTGAAGTCACGCAAAGCCTCTTCAAGATATTCCTTAAATAGTTTCATAAGTGCGTTAACTTCTTCAGCCGGCCTTTTCCAGTTTTCAGTAGAAAAAGCATAAACAGTTAAATGTTTAACCCCTATATCACTGCAGTAACGAGCAATAGTTCTAAACACCTTACTGCCAGCGCTATGACCTGCTGAACGAGGCAACATACGCTTTTTAGCCCATCTACCGTTGCCATCCATAATAATACCAATGTGTTCAGGTAGTTTATATTTGTCAGTGTCAAGGGTGGAATTTTGCTTTCTAAAAATAGCCATATTAGATTTCCATTATCTCTTTCTGTTTGTCAGAACACATAGAATCGGCTTTTTTGATAAACTTGTCAGTAATATCCTGAACCTTCTTTTCGCCGTTCTTTAGATCGTCTTCTGTTAAATCGCCATCTTTTTTCATCTTCTTAAGGTCGTCCATAGTTTCACGACGTACATTACGAATCTGAACTTTTGTATCCTCAGCAATTTTGGAAACATCTTTTACTATTTCCTTACGACGGTCTTCTGTTAGTGGTGGAAATGTAAGACGCAACATTTTGCCGTCATTCTGTGGATTAATACCAATGTCAGAAATTTGAATCGCCTTCATAATATCATTAAGAATCGATGCATCCCAAGGCTGAATTGTAATTGTTCTTGCCTCTGGAACTGATACAGAAGCGACCTGATTTACAGGAGTAGGTGTTCCATAATAATCAACCTTAACTTTATCAAGTACATTAGGGTTGGCTCTACCTGCTCTGATTGCTTTGTATTCAGATTCTAGATGGTTGATTCTTCTTCCCATTCTTTCTTCCATATGTGTTAAAGTCTGTTTCATAATAAATCCTCCGTTAGTCAATAGCGTCTACGAGAGTACCTACGTTCTCACCGCATACTGCTTTATAGATATTTTCTGGGTCTTCTATGCTAAATACTAAAATTGGAATGTTGTTATCTTTGCAAAGTGAAGCAGCAGTACTGTCCATAACTGCCAAATCTTTGTTGAGAACTTCGTGGAAAGATACATGATCAAACTTGATAGCACCAGGGTTCTTCTTAGGGTCGCTATCATAAACGCCATCAACCATAGTAGCCTTCATAATGATATCTGCTTCAATTTCTGCTGCTCTTAACGCAGCAGCAGTATCAGTACTGAAGAACGGGTTGCCTGTGCCACAACCGAATACAACAACTCTGCCCTTTTCCATATGGTGAATTGCTCTGCCTCTGATATAAGGCTCTGCAACCTGACGCATACTGATAGCAGTCTGTACTCTAACATCAACATCCATAGCCTCAAGTTGATCCGCAACACCTAATGCGTTAATAGCTGTTGCAAGCATACCCATATGGTCTGCACGAGTTCTATCCATAGAGCCAGAACTACGTCCTCGCCAGAAGTTACCACCACCTACAACAACAGCGACTTGACAACCTAATTCATTGAGTTTTTTTATAGGCTGACAAATGCGAGCAACTGTATCAAAATCGATACCGGTTTTGTTTGCACCTGCCAAAGATTCGCCGGAAAGTTTCAATAAAATTCTTTTGTATTTAGTTTCCATAGTATTCCTCTCCAAGTTAAAAATATGGTTATAATAATTTTACTCTAAAAGTAATAAATAATAACTCTATAAAGGAATTATAAGCCGTTATTTTACTACATTTTTGTAACAAAAAAGGACAGACCCTAAAGTCTGTCCTTAAATTCTGTAAATTAAACCATACTTGCTACTTCAGCAGCAAAATCGTCCTGTCTCTTTTCTAAGCCTTCGCCCTTTTCAAAACGAACAAAACCTTTGATTGTGATAGCAGAACCAATTTCTTTAGCAACTGAATCAACATACTGCTTAACAGTCATCTTATTATCCTTAACGAATTCCTGCTCTACAAGGCAGTTTTCCTTGTAGTACTTGCCGATTTTACCCATAACGATTTTATCAGCAATAGCCGCTGGCTTACCTTCGTTGATAACCTGAGTCTTCATAACTTCTTTTTCGTGCTCAATGATTTCTGCAGGTACATCTTCTTTGTTTAAATACTGTGTACCTAAAGCAGCAATCTGCATAGCAACGTCCTTACCACAAGTTACAAATGCATCGTTATCAGCAGCATCAGTATCAAAATTAACTAATACGCCAATTTTACCACCTGCGTGAACATAAGCAACGCAAGGGCCATCATAACGAGCAAAACGGCGAATCTTGATGTTCTCGCCGATTACAAGTACTTTTTCGCGAAGTAAATCTTCAACAGTCATATCTGTGCCTGCAGCAGTTAATGTCATTAAAGCATCAACGTCTGCTGGGTTACCCTCAAGTATTGTAGTAGCAACTGTTTCTACAAATGACATAAAGTCAGCGTTCTTTGCAACAAAGTCTGTTTCTGCATTAACTTCTACAACAACACCTGACTTGTTATCTGCAGCAGTCATAGCATAAGCAACGCCTTCTGCAGCAATTCTTGAAGCCTTTTTAGCCTGCTTTGCAAGGCCCTGTTCACGTAAAAAGTCAAGAGCTTTTGCCATATCACCCTCTGATGATACAAGAGCGTTCTTGCAGTCCATCATACCGCAGCCTGTCTGTTCTCTTAAAGCCTTAACATCCTGTGCTGTGAAATTCATATATTTCAATCCTTTCGATTATTGTATAAAATTATTCTTCTGTTGTTTCTTCTTCTGAAACTTCTTCGTCTCTTGCAGCAGCACCCATCTGACCCTCACGGCCTTCGATGATAGCATCAGCCATAGCACCTGCAATTAACTTAACTGCACGGATAGCGTCATCATTACCTGGAATAACGTAATCAACTTCGTCAGGATCGCAGTTTGTGTCAACAATTGCAACAACTGGGATACCTAATTTCTTTGCTTCTGCAACAGCGATTTTTTCCTTGCGTGGGTCTACGATAAACATAGCGCCAGGCATTTCAGGCATATCTTTGATACCGCCCATAAACTTCTCTAACTTTTCGATTTCGAGATTTAGTTTGATAACTTCTTTCTTTGGAAGTAAATCAAATGTGCCGTCCTCCTGCATTTGACGAAGTTGCTTTAGACGAGCAATTCTCTTTTTGATAGTTGTGAAGTTAGTTAACATACCACCTAACCATCTTGCGTTTACATAGTATGCACCAGCACGTTCAGCCTCTTCTTTAACAGAATCCTGAGCCTGCTTCTTTGTACCAACGAAAAGAACATTCTTGCCCTCCATTGATACTTCCTTGATGAAGTTATACGCTTCATCTAATTTTTTTACAGTTTTCTGTAAATCGATAATGTAAATACCGTTACGCTCTGTAAAAATGTACTCTGACATCTTTGGGTTCCATCTTCTTGTCTGATGGCCAAAGTGAACGCCAGCCTCTAAAAGTTGTTTCATGGATACTACTGCCATAATTAATTCCTCCTTAGGTTAAAACCTCCGCAAAGTCTTGATTTTATCGACTAATTTACGGGTTGTATCCCACCCATAACACCACATCGACAAACTCTGCGTGCGAAATGCTCTAATATTATATCACAAAAATAAAAAAAATCAAGTATTTATTGCTAAATACTTGACATTTTTTATAATTTATACTTCATCAAAAAATCTCATATTTGCACAAGATACTACAAAGTTCTGTGTTTCGTGCCATGTACTTTGAACTAAATCTTGAGCATAGAAATAAATAATTCTGTGATTTACGGCATATCCGTTCTTGTCAAAGATATCAGATACTGCCTTTTTAGCAGTATTTGTAGCCTTTAAATCGGTAGAACCGGTGTACTTGTACTCATTGATTATCTGTTCAACAGAAGTTATACCTGTCATATTCATTGTGTCACGAACTGCTTGTGCAACCAATGCACAACCCTCATAACCTAATGAGGCAGCCTCACCAGTTACAAGTCTTTCAAGCAAATCTCTGTCATAATCAGATAACTCAACATACTGTGGACAGTAGCCGGCATCAGATATAGTAGTTGCATTTTCCGTTGAGTCCTGGGCCTCAACTTCTGATGAAGTAGATTTATTTACTTTCTTTTTCTTTGTGTTTTTTTGAGGGTTAGTTGTTTCCTGTGTTACATCTGTTGGTTCAACAACAGCATTAACCTCGTTTAACTTTGCATCACTTAAAGTTACAGCGTGAACATTCTGAATTAAAATTGTGCTTGGAATAATCACAGCAGAAATAGCAATTGCCAATGACACAATCAGTGAACACAACTTTGCAGGTGATTGCCTTTTCTTACAATGCTTTAAATTTGAACGTCTCAAAACTTCTTCCTCCTATTGAATCTGTAAATAACAAATCTTTAGTGGTTTATATTTTGGGGTTCACACAATTTCCGTGATGTATTTAAACACAAATTAAAATAAATTGCAAATCATACTCCCAAAAAATTTGGTTACAACTATTACAATTTGTAAGAGTAAATTATCCATCAGAAAATTACGTTATATAAATTGCACAAAAAATATGAACTCCATTTATATATTTTGATAACAGCGCAGAAATTGTTAAACTTGAAAATTTTTGAATAAATTATGCTTTTTTCTACTTACATCAGGGTTACGATTACAACCACATACAAGTATTGTATCTTGCCCTATTATGTCGATTTTCTCCCAAGGTATTATGAATTCATCTCTTCTGCCTAGCGCACCACTTCTGCCAAATACTACTATTGAACATACCTTTGCATTATTTGTGTCAACTATCAAATCATCAACAAAGCCTATCCTGCAACCGTTTTCTTTATTGATAACCTCTTTGTTACGTAATTCAACTAATCTGCAATTCATAATATCACCTGATAAAAGTTATGATTGCTAATTAAAATATATTACTTATATAATTTTATCCACCGTGCTCTTTTTATCGTACTTATTTTTATCTGCTAATGATTTTATAGATTTTTGATGGCTCTCTTTTGTTGCTTTTGAATCTTTTATTTTTATGTTTTTCGCTTTTTTATTTTCCATAACACACCTGCTAACTAAAATAGTTATATATTGCCACAAAACTTACACCGATAAATACTCCAAAAAATAGTCCTAATATAACATTTAAAATCATAAAAGTCCCTCCTAAATGTGACATTTAAATTTAACAACAAATGCAATAATACTATTGGGAGGGGTATTATTGCAGACGGTATATGTTGATGTATTGATATTTACTAATATTTTTCAAGATTTTTTGTACTTGATATGTGTCAAAAAAATACATAACCTTAATTCAAAATATTATAGATTACTACTAGGTAGCCTTGCAGGTGGGATATCAAGTTTGGTGGCTATATTACCCACGACCAATTTTATCGTAAGTCTTATAATTCAAATTGTCACAGCAATAATCTTAGTACTGATTACCTTTGGCTTAATAAACAAAAATACATTTATAAAAAATGTATTCACTTTATTTATATTATCATTCCTTGTAAACGGTGCTCTGATATTCTTCTATTTGGCAATAAAACCTAATGGTATGATAGTTTTAAACGATAAAGTTTATTTTGATATTTCTCCCCTACTTTTAATAATATTAACTCTTGTTATTTATTTTATTCTTATAATTTATAGAAAATTATTTTCTAATCATTCAAAATCAATTGAAATTGCAGAAGTCACTATAAATTACAAAGATAATAATATAAAAGTAAAATGTAAAATCGATAGTGGATGTAACGTTAAAGAACCGTTTTCGGGTAATAATGTAATAATTATAGAAAACAAAGCCTTTAGCGAAATTGATATACCAAAAAGCAATATGAGAGTTATACCTTTTGAAAGTTTGGGTGGTAAAGGTATAATTTTTGGCTTTAAGCCTGATAGCGTTTACATAAATAATACTAGAATACACAAAGAAGTGTATGTCGGAATTTGTCACAACGTATTTAAAAATAATATTTTGGGTCTTGTACCCACTGCTATATTGGAGGATATTTGATATGATATTACAAAAACTTAAACTTAAACTAATAAAAATGTTTGTTACTGACACTCAAGTCTATTACATAAATGGTAATGATACTCTGCCTCCTCCGTTAACAAAAGAAGAAGAAACAGATATTCTAAAACAAATGAGAAACGGCAACACAGATTGCAAAGAAAAACTTATAACACACAATTTACGTCTTGTTGTATATATAGCCAAAAGATTTGAAACAGCAGGAGCAAATATTGAAGACTTAATATCAATAGGTACAATTGGTCTTATAAAATCTGTCAACACATTTAAGCCAGATAAAAACATTAAACTTGCTACCTATGCCTCTCGTTGTATAGAGAATGAAATTCTTATGTTCTTGAGGAAAAGCAGTCAACTTAAAAACGAAGTTTCTATTGACGAACCTCTAAATACAGACTGGGATGGTAACGAATTATTACTATGCGATGTATTAGGGTCAGAGCCTGACATAATCAATAGAAATATAGAAAACGAAATCGAGTGCAATTCTCTATTAAGTGCAGTATCAAAACTAAACAACAGAGAATCACTGATAATGGAATTACGATTTGGACTAAACGGCAAAAAAGAACATACTCAAAAGCAAGTTGCAGATTTGCTTGGTATTTCCCAATCTTACATATCAAGGCTTGAGAAAAAGATAATACGCAGGCTCAAGAAAGAACTTGAAAAAGTGGTATAAAAAAAGCACCTATAAAGGTGCTTTTTCTTTTACATCATTGTATCTTCTGTTGCTGAGTTGGTAGTGCCGTCATTAGTTGAATCAGTAGTTTTGTTATCATCGTTATCGATAATACCATCTTCGTCAGTTACAGTACCATTATTGTTATCACCTTTAAGTGAATCGCCAACAGAATCAGCCGCATCCTCTACTGAGTCCACTGCATCAGTAACCATATTTTCAGCATCGTTTACAACTTTATTTGTATTGCCACAACCAGTTAATGTAAACATCGCTACTAAAGAAACACAAAGTATCGCTAATAATTTTTTCATAATTTATCACCTTAAATAAAATATTACCGCTCCAATAGGAACGGTAATATTATTAGCATTATTTAGTTACATATACATTATTCAAGAGGCTTGGACGAAATAATCTCGTCGTCTTCAAAATAAGATACTATAAATCTACCTTTTTCGTCAATAGTAATACCTAAACCTTGTTTTTTGCCGTTAACAAAATTACCAAGGAATATAAAGTTGCCGTTTTTGTCAAAACGAGCACCTATTCCGTCAGGGATGTTGTTATGCCATCTGCCAATATGAGATGTGAAGTCGGAACTCCTAAAGCCAACACCATAACCTTCTCGGTAATTATTTTGCCAATTACCAACATAATTGATATCACCGTTTTTATAATAGAAAGCACCAAAACCGTTGCGCTTGTCATCTTTATAATTACCCTCATAAGCAGTTATTCCCTTAGGCGTTACTGTTCTACCATAGCCATCTCTCTTGCCATTAGCAGAGAGTTCACCATAATAAGAGTATTTATCTCCACAACTGTCTACAACTGTATCAGGATTTTGTATATCCCCAATTACGGAATATTCCTCAACTGTTTCCTGAATTGATACCTTTTTTATATTTTCTGGAGTCAAATATTCTGCCGTATCAATAGTATAATTTTCATTAAAATTGCGATTTAAATCAAAATCATTATAGTCAAATTCAAACCCAACTGCAACTTCTTGTTCAATAACCATTGATTTAGGCATTGTTCCGTTATTTGGAATTGAATTAAAATACACAAAACCTTTATTAGTAAATGCTAAGACATCATATTGATTATTATTAGGCAAAGAGAACTTAGGATACAGATAATTCACTACTGTGTTATTGGCGTTATATGACTTAATAACAAGTACATCTTCGTTATCTAAAATATCGGGATAAACTGAACATATCACCTGATTATTCTCAATATAATCTGTTTTTGTCCAAATATGTGATTTGTTAAAATAAATATTTTTAAATAATATATTATTGCTATTAAGGCACGAAACAAAGTAACTACCGTCAATCTCAGCATTCGAAAATTGATTTAAAGTGCCGTTAACAAACTGCTTCCACTTTAATGCGCCAGAATAACTTAGGTTATACACAAAATGATATTCATTATTATCAACCGTCTGAACGGAATCATTAGTCTGTTGAATGTTACCGCTGCTAAAGTAATTAGCCCTAATTCCTGCTAAAAAATCAGTTCTGAAATCAAGAACATCAATTTTGCCGTAAGCAACACCATAAAATATAATACTCATACTAACACCTTTTATAAAAAAGGCACAATATACTCGCATATATTGTGCCAAAAAATTTAGATTGAAATTGTTTTTGCTATATCGTAAAGATTCTTGTCAAATACACGAGGCATTTCAAGAGCCTCAGTGATATCATAATCAACAATATTGCCATCTTTCATAGCAACTACACGATTACCCTTGCCCTCAGCAAGTAAATCAACTGCTTTGTGTCCCATAAGAGAAGCCACAACTCTATCACGAAGTGTTGGATTACCACCACGCTGAACATGACCAAGTACTGTAGCACGAGCCTCAATACCTAATCTTTGCTCAACATACTTAGCAAGATCATTAACACCACCTACACCCTCAGCAACAACAATTACAAAGTGCTTTTTGCCTGTCTTTTGAGTATCAATAATACGAGCAATAACATCTCTTTCAACATCGTACTCAACTTCAGGAACAAGAATGGCAGTAGCGCCTGTTGCAATACCAACCTGCAAGGCAATATCGCCACAACGACGACCCATAACCTCAACTATAGAACATCTGTCATGAGACTGAGCAGTATCACGAATTTTATCTATCATATCAATAGCAGTATTCATAGCAGTATCAAAGCCAATAGTATATTCAGAACAAGCAATATCGTTATCAATTGTACCAGGAACTGCAATACAGTTAACACCAGCATTTGTAAGTGCTCTAGCACCTGCAAATGAACCATCACCACCAATTACTACAACGCCTGTGATACCTAACTCTGCACAATGCTTGGCAGCCTTCTTCTGTCCCTCTAAAGTTTTGAATTCTTCACTACGAGCAGTATAAAGAACTGTACCACCATGACCAATTATATCTGAAACTGAACGTAAATTCATTTGTTCAACGTCGCTGTTTAGCAAGCCGTTATAACCACGATATACGCCATATACATCCATACCTTTTGCAATGCCTGAACGTACAACTGAACGAACCACAGCGTTCATACCAGGTGCGTCACCACCACTGGTTAAAACAGCAATCTTCTTTTTAGCCATAAAACTACCTCCAATCAGGAATTTACCTATATAGTATAATACATTTCTGCGCTAAAAACAATAGTATATTGACAAAAAATTACCAATGTTTAAAAAACAAGCTGAACAAGTGACATATATAACAACGTTCCACAACCAACTGATAGCAACATATTATGTTTTAATTTGTGAATAATTACGATAAATATTATGGAAATTATTTCCGGAATCATATATGTTCCGCCACTTGCAAAAGATACATCCTTTAAACAATAAATAACAAGCATCGCAATTAAAGCATATGGTAACACCTTGCCAAGATATGTAATAAAAGCAGGTACTTCTTTGCCTCTGAATAATATGAAAGGTAATGCTCTAATTATAAGAGTAACTATTGCTAATATAAGTATTGTTATTATTGCGTAAAAATATGATTGCATTACTAACTCAACCTCCTTTTAAGAGGCTTCTGTAACACTGTTAATACAATAAATATAAGTGGAAGCACAAAAATCAAAAAATAAGAAATCATATGTGGTGCAAATGCTTTAATTAAAACCAAAGGTACTAATGAACATATTAAACCAATAAGAGCTGGTTCGTGATTTTTGACGCTCTCCCACTGTTCTATAAAAATAACAACGAAAAGAGCAGTCATTACAAATTCAATACCTTTGGAATTAAATTCAACAAACTGGCCAAACAGTCCACCCAAAGTACAACCTAATATCCAGTACAAATGATTAAGCAGAGTAATAAAAAAGTAAAATTTACCCTCGTTAATATCATCAGGACATTTTTGAGATACAACAAGTGAATATGTTTCGTCAGTAAGTCCAAAGATACAATAATACTTGAACTTACCTATTCTGTTGTACTGTTCAATGATTGATAAACCATAGAATATATGCCTAATATTTATTGCTATAGTCATAACTATAGCAGACAAAATACTAAAACTTGATTTTAACAAATCAACCTCTGCATATTGTAATGAACCTGAAAATACAGTTAATGCAGAAAAAGTTGCCAACAAAAAGTTATATCCTGTTTTAGCAAGCAACACTCCAAAGCCAAAACCCAAAAACAAATACCCAAACAATACAGGTATTGTCAAAGGGAACGCAACTTTGAGCACTTTTATATTTTCCTTCATCTTAACTCCTTAATACGTGTAATACATATACACTTGACACTTTAACATACCGTTATATAATTTTCTTCGTTTATCAGCCTTTCTGCCGAAAATCTTTTCAAAATCGTCATCAGGACTGATTATTGTATAACTCTTGCCTTTATGCGGCAAGAACTTCTCACCCATAACTTTATATAAAGCCTCTGCTTCATCAATATCTAATAATCTCTCACCGTATGGTGGGTTGGTTATTACGGTTTGATAATCAAAATCAAACTCAAAATCTCTTAAATCACGTTTTTTGAATGTAATCCTATCTGCTACTCCTGCTTTTTGTGCATTATTTTCTGCAATTTTTAGTGTTCTGTAATCAATATCATAACCTATTGCTTTAAAATTGCAATTATAATCGATCTTGCTTTTTGCATCTTTACGCTCATCTTCCCATACTTTTTTAGGAATTTGCGCCCAATTTTCAGCAGAAAAATGTCTGTTTAGTCCTGGTGCAATTTTAAGGGCTTTCATAGCGGCTTCAATAAGAATTGTGCCACTACCACACATTGGATCAACTACGCAATGATTACTTCTTACTCTTGACAAGTCCACCATAGCCGCTGCAAGAGTTTCTTTGATAGGGGCATCGTTAGCGTCCCCTCTATATCCTCTTTTATGAAGAGCAGGGCCAGTAGTATCAAGCATTACAGACACCTTATCATTTATTATTAAAAATTGAATTTGATGAACTGCGCCAGTTTCCTCAAACCAAGGTAACATATAAACGGAAGAAAGTTTATCAACAACTGCTTTTTTGATAATTTTTTGACAATCTGGAATAGAATACAGTTTTGAATTCAAACTTTTACCCTTCACAGGAAAAGCATCAGACTTTGATATAAACTTATTCCATGGTAACGACTTAACTCCCTGATACAAATCTTCAAAAGAATAAGCATTGAATTCCCCTATAAGTATTTGTATTCTTTGTGCATAATGGGAGTTGATGTTGGCTTTTGCAAGAGTATTATAATCACCGTTAAATAACACTCTACCATTTTCAGCCTTAACATCCTCTATACCTAAAAATTTGAGTTCATTAGCACACAAGCCCTCCAATCCCAAAAGGCAAGGAGCGCAGAATGTAAATTTTCCCATAATATCTCCACAAAATAATGGGTATCGGATGTCCGATACCCTAATAATTATCTTCTTGAGCCACCTCTGCGACTATAGCCACGAGATTCGCCATTTGCTCTGTTCAGATCAGACATTTTATCCTCGCTTGTTTGTTTGAACTTAGACATCATATCTTCAAAAGAACCTGAATTGTTTAATGTAGGTTGCCATACATAGTCCCCTGGTCTTGTTACAGGGTCTAATGGTTTGTAAGGTTTACGATTGCGTGGTTTCTGAGGTTTTTTATTATCCACATCCTTCTTTGGCATTGCTTGTTTAATGGATAATGCAATTTTGCCATTATCAGTAGGCAAAACTTTCACTTTAACAACATCACCAATTTTTACAAAATCACCTATCTCATTAACATACGATGATGCAATTTCTGAAATATGCACCATACCTGTAGTTCCATCAGGTAGATCTACAAAAGCGCCAAACTTTGTAACACCTGATACTTTACCTTCCACAATTGTTCCTACTTCAATTTTTGATTTTGTCCCCATTTTTAATCCCCAGATATATTGATGAACACGCGTTCACCATTTTTGATATAATCTAAATCTTCACGAGCAATGTTCTCAATATACTCGTCAAGGTCTTCACCCTCATAATTCTTGATTTCATCAAGAACATCGTTTTCGATTTCAATAATACTCAGTTGTTCTTCGAGTTCTGCAAGTTCTGCTTTCTTTTTATTAATTTCAATATTTTGATTTATGATAGTAATTGCAGCATACAAAGTAAACGCAAAAATTGCAAAATAAAGTAACAAATTACGTTTTTGAAACTTTAGTTTTTTGGGTGTTACTTCTTTTATATCTTGTTTTCGACTTCGTTTTCTTGCACTTTTTCTTTCTTTTTCCATAATTTATAACCCTAATAAAAACTTTATTTATATATTCAAATAACAATTTAACTTTTGCAAATACATTATACATTAAATTTCTACTGATTTTCAATAGATTTGTGAATATTTTTTTACAAATTTTTATTATAAAACCGTAAATACATTTAGTTAATCTACCCATAGTCTGCTTATAAAGAATAAAACCCAAAACTTCACCAACAAAAACGAAGTACCTGACGCTACCCTCCAATGTTACTATAAGATAAAAATAAGTAATAACGCCACAAACGATAATAAACAAAATGTCACAGATTAGATATATATTTTTGCTGTTAAACCCACAATAATGGAATATCGCAAAAGGCTCGTACAATATGCCAAAAGCAAATCCTAAAGGCACAGAGAACACAAAAGAGCACAATAACTCAATTAAAGTAAATTCCATTAACTAAACAACCTCTGAACCAAAGACTTTTTATCTTTACTGTTAACATACTGCAACGAGTTAATAGTGCCTTCTATATCCACATCACCACTATCCAAGTCAAGTTTGCTTATATGTAGATTTACTCCTTTTATGACTATGCCTCCAAGTTCAGTACCGGCATTTATAATTTCCTCATTAAAACCGTACACATCTTTGACGCCGCTTAATGATAGATGTTCTCTATTCTCTAAAATTAAATTATGACGTTTGTTTGTATTTTCAGGCATAAAATAACCCCTCCATAGTTTTGTTACATTATATGGAGAGGATAATGAATTTATGTTTATGCCATTTCATACATATCTGAGGCATTTTCTTTAGTAGCATATTCTGTTACCTGCAGAACTTTTATCTTAAGTTCACGAGAACCCAATGAAATTTCTATAATGTCCCCAACTTTGACATTGTATGATGCTCTTGCTACATTACCGTTTACTACAATTTTGCCAGCATCACAGGCTTCGTTGGCAACAGTACGACGTTTGATTATTCTTGAAACCTTTAAATATTTATCTAATCTCATAACTCCTCCATTAAACAATGAAAAAAGCCGACTAAAGTCGGCTTAAATCACAAGTAAAATTACTTATTAACAGCAGTTTTGAAAGCCTGACCTGCTTTGAATGCAGGAACTTTTGAAGCAGCGATCTGAATGCTGTTGCCTGTTCTTGGGTCGATACCTGTACGAGCGTTTCTCTGACGCTGTTCAAATGTACCAAAGCCTACTAACTGAATCTTGTCGCCAGCAGCAACTGTTTCAACGATTGTATCAACAGTAGCAGCTAAAGCCTTTTCTGCATCCTTCTTTGTTAGACCGCTTTTTTCAGCGATTGCAGCAATTAAATCTGTTTTTTTCATGAGAATATCCTCCATTTATTTTTTAACTTCATCCCAAAGGGAATCGAGTTCAGAAAGTGATGCCGTTTTCATATCGATATTTCTTGCATTAGCAAGTTCCTCGACTTTGCGAAAACGGTTTGTGAATTTGTCACAAGCATCGTAAAGAGCCTTCTCGGCATCTACATCAATAAATCTTGCAACATTAACAACTGAAAACAACAAATCACCAAGTTCTTCGCTTTGGTTAGCAATATCGTTATTAGATATTGCAGTGATTAACTCTGTTGTTTCCTCTTGTACCTTTTCTAATGCACCGTCAACATTCTCCCAATCAAAACCGATTTTAGCCGCTTTTTTTTGAATTTTAGTTGCGCGCATTAAAGATGGTAATGCCTTGGACACACTATCCATAGCCTGTGATTGTTTGTTTTGAGACTTTGTTGCCATTTTAACATCGTCCCAACTTTTGAGTGCTTCTTGAGAATTTTCTGCTTTTACATCGCCAAACACGTGAGGATGTCTAATTACAAGTTTTTGACAAATATCATTTACAACATCATCAATAGTGAATTTGTTTTCTTCGCTTGCCATTTCTGAATGAAAAACGACTTGAAGCAAAACATCGCCAAGTTCTTCTTTCAACAAGTCATCATCTTTAGTGTCGATAGCCTCAATAACCTCGTAGGTTTCTTCTATCATATTACTACGAATTGACTCATGAGTTTGAACACGGTCCCAAGGGCAACCGTCAGGTGCTCTTAAGAACTTCATGATTTCAATTAAGTCATCAAAATTATACTTATCTTTAATAGCAAAACTCAATAGAAACACACCTTAATAAAACGCCATTAGAATGGGATATTTTACAATTATACATTCTACCTTATTAGATGTAATTTTTCAAGAAATGTTACAATATTTTTACCTTTTGGCAGAAAATTCAGGTCATTTTTGGTAAAAGTACGTAAAATAAGCAATAAAATGACATAAACTAAGCAACCTGCAAGGATAGAAATCACTGTTGATAAGAAAACTCCAAGGTAATTAGATAGCAACATTTGAACAAAATATGCTGTTGCCGCACACGCAACGGCAGACACTAATGGCTTAACAATAATAGACACAAGGTTAGGCATAACACCTGAATGTTTTATGAGCATATAAATGGCAATTAAGAACATCACGGAGTATGCAACCAATGAACCTGCTGATCCACCCTGAATATTTATGTTTACATTACTTACAAACATCCAAGTTGTGCAAACCTTAAGGGTAATACCTATTGCATATATCTTGAGAGGCAAATCCACCCTGCCTATACCCTGTAGCATACTACAAACAGGGGTTACCATAGCAATAAATATACCTGTAATGCCCATTACCGAAAGCACTTTTCCTCCAATTATTGCAACATTAGGGTCAGTGTATACTAAGTCCATAATCGGACCTGATAGTGCAGATAAGCCTAAACCAGCAGGCAATGCAAATAACATAGTAATTCTCAGTACCGATTCAATGGCAGTTTTTAGTTCTGATTTATTGTTCTTTGTCCAAGCACTTGCAACGTTAGGCATTGCAGCGGTTCCAAACACTTGAGTAACTGCAGTAATCATCTGCATCAAAGGTAAAGCAGCGCCATAACAACCCCACAACGCAGTATGAACATTCTTTAATTCAAGATTAGTAGTTAAATCAGCACCAATGACTTTATACTGTGAAATAAGTGCATCACCGTTAATTTCTGCCATACCATACAAAACCTTCTGGATAACTATAGAATCTATCCAAGTACCAAGATTCATTATCAATGCAGTCAAGCCAATAGGAATAGCAGTTTTGAAAATTCTTATAAATGTTTCTTTTTTTGTT
Source organism: uncultured Ruminococcus sp. (assembly GCA_964629465.1). Classification (GTDB taxonomy): domain Bacteria; phylum Bacillota; class Clostridia; order Oscillospirales; family Acutalibacteraceae; genus Ruminococcoides. Next base: position 29,849 of record CAZVRE010000001.1, read on the forward strand.
CTTGCATCAACAGAACTTTCGTAATATTCCTCAGGGATACCGTCGCCACCGACTTTATATCTTAATTTTAAGTATAAAAAAGCACCGAAACTACCAATTACAATACCTGATATTGCACCAGCAACAGAAAAAGCTAGAATTGTGTTCATTGCTTGTTCGTCTGCATTAGCACCACTAAATGTAAGACCAAATACTGTATTTTTAGTTTGATATTCCTTAAAGGTATTTACCATAATTAAGTATGCAATAACCAAACCAAATACAAGTTTTGAACCTGCCTCAATAATTTCTGATATAGCAGTAGGAACCATATTTCTCTGGCCCTCAAAATAACCTCTATAAATGGAAATCAAGCAACCAAACAATATGGCTGGTGAAAGCATTAACATAGCGTACAATGAGTATGGTGACTCTATGACATGAATATAGAAAAAACTACCCACAAACATAATCACAAAGCACACAGTACCCATAATAGCAAAGAAAGGTATTGATACCTTATGTATTTGTTTTACATCTTTATAACGCTTTTGAGCAATACTCTCAGATATTAGTCTTGATATTGCAATTGGAAAACCTGCAGTCGCAATAGTAAACAGAGGAATATACAACTCATATGCGTTACTATACAAACCACTACCTACAGACGCATATTCCGGACCAAGATAAGCAAATAGGTTATTGATAAGAATTTTATCAAGGAAACCCATCAACTTAACTACAACCATACTCAAAGAAAGAACTGCTGCACCTTTGAAAAAAGTTTTAGAAGCGTTTGAGTTAGCAGTTTTTATTGCATTATATTTTTTTGACAATTTTATCACCTATTAAATGTCTTCATCTGTAAAATCAAAGTCAATATCATCAAAAGAATCTGTATTTTTTCTTGAATATAACTTCTCTTTTGTCTTGTCCATATCTTTATCATTATCTTTGATTTCGTCAAGGAGTTCATCAATTTGTCCCTTGATTTTTTCTGCTACACCGTCAGGTGCATTGTGATACATAGCCTTACCATAGAGATGATACTTTTTGTTGAGTTCTCTCTTTAAAGATTCGGACTTAACCTTAATTTTAGAAATATCATACAAATCAGTTGCTTTGTCCGCTGCTTTGTCAGCAGCTGATTTAACATTGTCTAAAACATTATCAAAAAATTTCATAATAATATTCCCTTTCTTTTATGAAAAATATTTTTTATAAAAATCATATATTCCGTCTTTTCGAGCCTTCATTTCATCGAATCGACCAATATATTCATATGGATATTTAAAATTAAATATACGTTGCAAATAATCGTAAGAACAAGATTTCAACTTTGTAACTGCACCTGCGCCACAACCAAGAATTGTGTGAGTTTCGTCCATTACATACACATTGTAATAACTTTCTTTACCCTGCTTAGACCAGCCTGTATTTTCCAGATTGCCAACCATACGACTTTGTCTATACAAATAGTAAGGAAGATAATCATTTGCAAACAACTTATCTTGAGCATAATCAAGCATCTGTGCAGTAAGCAGCGCACTTTCACGCTGAATTTTAGTTCCATCTTGAGTAAGATTTGAACTTCGCTTCATAGAAAGTGTATGAATTGTAACACATTCAGGGTCTAAATTGCAAATATTATTCAAAGTTTTAACAAAACTTTCATATGTATCATTAGTAAGACCTGCAATAAGATCCATATTTATACTATCAAACCCGACTTTACGTGCCAGATAATAGGCATCTATCACTTGCTGTGCAGTATGCTTTCTACCAATTGCCTCCAACACTTGGTCATTAAGTGTTTGTGGGTTAATAGAAACTCTATTAACTTTATTTTCTTTTAAAGAAATAAGTTTATCCTTTGTGATTGTGTCAGGTCTGCCTGCCTCAACAGTAAATTCTCGCAAATTACTGATGTCAAAACTGGAATTTATGGTAGAAAGAACTTTGTCTAACTGCTGTGCACTTAATGTTGTTGGAGTACCTCCACCCATATAAACAGTTTCCAAATTTAGATTAAGATTGTTAGCAATTTCGGCAGTTAGTTTGATCTCTTCGCAAAGCAAATCAACATAAGGCTCAATTAAATGCTTGGACTTTTCTACAGAACATTGTACAAAAGAGCAATAATTACAACGAGTTGGACAAAACGGAATCGCAAGATACAGGCTAAATGATTTATCAGTAGACAAATCAAGTATCTTCTTCTCAACTTTCTCAGTAATTTTAGCAAAGTTTAATTTTGAATTACTTACAAAAAGTTTATCTGTAAAATACTTGTCTGCAGAGTCCTCTCCCTCAGTTTCCTTTAACTTACGGTAAAGTTTTACGGGACGAACACCTGTAATCATACCCCATGGTGGTGTGACTTCTGTGTATTTACATAGAATTTTGTAGAGCAACTCACAAATCAAACGCTCGTTTTCTTCATCATTACTTACATTAGCAGTAGCACTTTCGGTAAAGCTCTCAAGCGCAACAGATACACAAACACTTGAATTTACCTCCGTTAAAATATAAGGTGATTCCAACTGTGTGTATTCTTTAATTACGTTAATCTTTTCGTTAGGAAAAAATAAACGAGTTAAATTTTCAAGTTCAAAATGAAAATTATGATTATTTATATATAAATTCATATTAAAATCTTCTCATAAGTGGGTTATATTTACGCTCGTGATCAAGAGTAGTAAAAGGTCCGTGACCAGGATACACAGTATAGTTCTGCTCAATTGCCTTTAATTTTCTAAAAGTTGATATCATCATACCCAAAGAACCTGTAGGCAAATCCGTTCTGCCAAAGGTCTCGCAGAACAATGTATCACCAGAAATCATACTATTATCAAATAAATAACATCCACAACCGTCTGTATGGCCAGGAGTTGTAATAAATGAAATAGGGGTACTTCCAAGATTAAAGACATCATTGTCTGACAATAAAACATCTGCCTTAAAAGGCTTAATATTGGGAATGTCGTCGTGATACATTGAATGATTAAGCATATTATCGGATAAAAACTTATCGGTATTTGTGCTACATACAATCTTTGCATCAAACATTTTGGCAAGTTCATTTGCAAAGCCAATATGGTCATAATGACCGTGGGTCAGCATAATATACATAAGTTTGTTGCCTTTGCTCTTAATTTCTTCTATTAGTTCGTCACTTTTATCACCTGGATCTACTACTGCCATCTCTCCGGTTTCTTTGTCAGTAAGCAGATAGCAGTTAGTTGAAAGAGAAGTAACGGTATATAACTGAATTTCTATCATTTGATATCCTCCGAATCAATAACGAGCGTTACAGGGCCATCATTATTTAACTCTACATCCATATCTGCACCAAAAATTCCCGTTTCTACTTTGATGCCATAGTTTCTCATTTCTTCACAGAAAAACTCATATAAAGGGTCAGAAACTTCAGGTCTTGCAGCATTTATAAAACTTGGTCGTCTGCCGTGAGAACAATCAGCATACAAAGTGAAATTAGATACAACTAAAACCTCACCATTGACATCGGCTAAAGATAGGTTCATTTTATCATTTTCATCTGTAAAAATACGTAAACCTGAAATTTTCTTGGCAAGTTTTATTGCATCTTGTTGAGTATCTCCGTCTTTGACACCTAACAAAAGCAAAAAGCCTTTGCTTATTTTTCCTGTGATTTTATTGTCAACTTTTACTGTGCATTTACTTACACGTTGTAATACAACTCTCATAATTAAAACCTTTTTACGGAAACAACGTCCTTGATACTTTCTATACGCTTGACAACAAGCTCAAGTTGCTCTTTGCCAGATACATCAATTGTTGCGGTAACGCAAGCCTGACTATTGGGAAGTTCACGAGAATTTAGAGTATGAATAAAAATACGAAGAGATGACAATGCAATAGTAATATCAGCAAGCAAACCTGTACGGTCGTTAACCAATATTTCCAAAGTTGCACGGAAATTCTCTTTAATCTCATTTTCCCAAGTAACATTTACATAACGCTCAGGCTCTTCTGCTTTGGATATATCCTTAGGGATATTAGAACAATTACGTTTGTGAATTGACACGCCGTATCCACGAGTAATAAAGCCGATAATATCATCGCCCGGCAAAGGATTGCAACATTGTGAAAACTTAATAAGGCAGTCCTCCATATTCTCTACAACTACGCCAGATGTTGCCTTGCGATGTTTTGCTGGTGCAATCTGTCGAGGCAAAGTCACAACATCATCAGGACTCTTGAATTTATTATTGTATTCTTCTTTGATACGAGGCATTACTTTCCACAACTGAAGACCACCGTAACCTATTGAAGCGTACAGATCTTCTACTGTGTTAAACTTGTTCTTCTTAAGCATAAACTGCAAAAGTTCTTCAAGTTGTTCATCTGCAAGAGAAATATTGCTTCGCTTGAGTTCTTTTTCTAATAGCATCTTGCCTTCGATGATATTTTCATCTCGTTTTTCTCTCTTAAACCATTGGCGTATCTTAGAGCGAGCAGATGAGGTTTTGCAAATAGCGAGCCAATCTCGACGAGGCTGGGAATCTTTTTGAGTAATAATCTCACAAATCTGACCAGTTTTGAGTTTGTAATCAATAGGCACAATGCGCATATCAACTTTTGCACCAACCATATGGTTACCTACTTCGGTATGAATCAAATAAGCAAGGTCGATTACAGTTGATCCGTTAGGCAAACTGAACACATCGCCTTTTGGAGAGAATACATAAACTTCGTTTTGGTCAAAGTCAGTTTTAATATTCTTAATAATCTCGGTGGAATCATCAGCATCAATTTGAGCCTTGAGGACATCTTTGATTTTGTTAATGTTGTCATCAAGTTCTTTTGCTTTATTTTTGTTAGCCATACGAGTAAAGCCAAGTTTATACTTCCAATGTGCAGCGATACCGTTTTCGGCAGTATTGTGCATCTCCCAAGTTCTGATTTGAACTTCAAAAGGAATACCATTTGTATCAATTACTGTGGTGTGCAATGATTGATACATATTAGGCTTTGGAGTTGAAATATAGTCTTTGAACCTCATAGGAATAGGTTTATATATATCATGAATTACGCCAAGCATATTGTAACAATCTTGAACAGAATCAACAATTATACGCAAAGCAAACACATCGTAAACCTGTTCAAAGGTTTTACCTTGAACGAAAGTTTTTCGATAAATACTGTTAACGCTCTTTACTCTGCCATATATTGTTACTTTACTTGATGGCAAATTACACGCTTTGAGGATTTCTTTCTTCTTGCTTTCGATAAACTTTTCACGGTCTTTTTCTTGTAATAAAATTGCTTTTTCTATCTCGTCATAGCCAACAGGATCCAGATATTGCAAAGACAAATCTTCCAATTCATCTTTGACGTTTTTCATACCAAGTCGGTGAGCAATGGGAGCGAAAACTTCCATATTCTCTTTAGATTTATCTCTACGTTTTTGTTCCGGCATACATTCGATAGTACGCATATTATGGAGTCTATCCGCAAGTTTTACGATAATTACACGAATATCGTTAGACATAGCAATAAGCATTTTGCGCACATTCTCTGCTTGTTGTTCTTCACGAGTGAATAATTTGATTTTAGAAATTTTGGTAACACCATCAACTATATTGGCAACATCTATACCAAATTCTTTCTTCACATCTTCAAGTGTTACATAAGTATCCTCTACTAAATCATGCAATAAAGCGGAGATTACACTATCTGTATCCATACCAAACTGAGCGACTATACAAGCAACTGAAACCGGATGCAAAATATATGGTACGCCAGAAATTCTGCGTTGATCACCGTGGTGCTTTTCTGCAATAGAATATGCCTTTTCAATTCTTTTAAAATCATAGTTGTAGGGGCTTTTCTGTAAAATTCGCATAAGTTCTGAAAAGTCCTGATAATGCGCAATACCTTTATAATTACTCACTTTGGTACACCTCCTTTAGATTTTTGATTATAGTAGAATCTTGCAAGTTAACTTTGGAACTTACAGGCAAAATTTTGACGGATAGTTTGTTCATATCCTCATATATGGCAATAAGTCCCTGCTCATTCATAGCCTCAAGTATAACCTTGATTTTGCCGTATGACAACTGGTTGTTAAATCTGTAGGCAAGAACTTCGATTTTTAAATTACTTAAATATTCATATTGCTTGAGGCATCTATACACAATGGCAAAATCGTCCCTTGATGGGAATATAGACAAAACTTCATCTTTTGTAAGTTTTTCGCCTCTGCAAAATCTCTCGTAAATTCGCAAACTATCCAAGTAAATAGTATTGTCAACTTGAGCGAATTTAATATCTTTGATAACAACTGACAAAGATTCTGTATTTTTGTATTCATTTACATCTAATGTAACTGCCAAATCAACAACATCTCCAATACTATATGGAAAATCATTGGAAGAGCAGAAGAAATACATACCTGTAATATGAGCATTACGGTTAGTAAAATGAATTTTGAGATGCTTATCGTTTGACAAAGACACAACATTAGTAATCTTCATATTGCAAAGTTGGAATACAGGAGTTGGGTTACCTGCACCAAATGGTTGCAACATACGAAGTTGCTTTGCTAAACTCACGTCCAAAAATTGCGGGTTGAGCTTGCAGTCAATATCAAGAGTTTGATATGGCATAGATGTATTCTGTGCATATTCGTTAATTTTAACTCTAAATGCTTGGATATTTTTAGGCTCAAGGCTCAAACCCACTGCCATAGGATGCCCACCAAATTGAGTAAGCAAAGAACTACAATAATTTACTGCTTCCCACAAATCAAAGCCCTCAATACTTCTACCAGAACCGTGGCAAGAACCATCACAAGTGGAAAGTACAATACAAGGTTTGCCGTAAACTTCTTTAACTCTTGAACTGACAATACCAACGACACCCTGATGCCAGTTTTCACCATCAATAACAATAACTCTATCTTGAGCAATAGTTGGGTTTTGGGCTATGTAGGAATTTATCTTATCTAGAATATCTTTTTCGATTTTTTGACGTTGCGAATTATCTTCTGACAAAGAAACTGCCATTTCCTCTGCAGAAGCATCGTCGTCAGTAAGAAGTAAATCAACTGATTTTTCGGATGAGCCCAATCTACCTACTGCGTTAATACGAGGTACTAAAGTAAAAGAAACATTACCAGCAGTAAGTTCTTTATTTACAAGTCCTGAATTGTTAATTAAAGAAGATATGCCTACCCTATCTGTGTTGGATAAAACTTGAAGACCACGCTTAACAAAAACACGATTTTCTTTAATAAGAGGGACAATGTCGCCAATTGTACCCAAACAAATTAAATCAGCATAATTTTCAAGTAACATATCAATGTCAGCGTATTCGCCCTCTAACGCCACAACCAATTTAAAGGCTACGCCTACACCAGACAACGATTTAAACTTACTTTCACAATCAGCCTGATGCAAATCTACTACTGCAACAGCCTCAGGTAAAGTATCACCAGGTAGATGGTGGTCCGTAACAACCGTGTCAATACCTAAAGAATTTGCGTAAGCAATCTCATTAACTGACGCTATTCCGTTATCTACAGTAACAATAAGATTGACACCTTTACTGTGCAATATATCTATAGTCTCATTGTGAAGTCCGTATCCCTCATTCTCTCGGCTTGGAATATAAAACATTACATTCGCTCCACAAGCTTCCAAATAGGAATATAGCAAGGCAGTTGAGGTTACGCCGTCAGCGTCATAATCACCGTAAACACAGATTAAATCACCGTTTTCAATAGATAATTTAATGCGATGTACGGCTTTGTCCATATCTTTTATCTCAAAAGGATTATCAATATCACATTCATTGTACAAAAAATTGTTAATATCCTGCTCTGTTGATATACCTCTAATATCAAGTAAGGTTGCAATAATTGGTGGCAAGTTGTAATTTTCTGAAATGGCACTTGCATTTTCTCTATTCAATTTTGCAACTGTCCATTGTTTCATTACTTATTCTCCGTTATAATTCATTAGTCTTTCAGCATGAGCAAGTGCTGTATCAGTAATCGCAACACCGTCAATAATACGTGCTAATTCATTTAATCTGCCACTATAATCAAGCAGATTTATGTTAGTGTATGTTCTATCATTTTTGACTTCCTTGGAAATTAGGAAGTGACTATCAGCCAAAGCAGCGATCTGAGCCTGATGTGTAACACAAAGCACTTGCCTTGATTTGGAAACTTCTTTTAATTTGAATCCGACTTTTTGTGCAGCAGAACCTGATACACCTGTATCAACTTCGTCAAACACCAATGTGTCAATTAAATCTACTGATGCAAGTACAGTTTTGATAGCAAGCATCATACGTGACAATTCGCCACCTGATGCGATTTTGGCAACAGGTTTTGGCACTTCACCTGGGTTTGCAGAAATCAAAAGTTCGACCTTATCTTGCCCATTGTCTGTTAATTCCACAGTTTCGTGTGAAACAACAAGTTCCACACGAGGCATATCAAGAAAAGTCATTTCGTCTTTTACTTTTTTCTCAAAATCTTTAGCAGTATTAAGTCTTACTTCTGTTAATTTATCGGCAAGATTTTGTGCATTAGATTTTGCGTTATCGCAGGCTTCAATTAGCGAGTTATGGTTGTCGTCATACTGCAACAAAGTATCTAACTCTGCCTTGGCGTTAGCATAAAACTCCATAATATTCTCTGTGGTTTTGCCATATTTGCGAGAAAGTTTGTTGAGCAAATCTAATCTTTCTTCGATTTCATTAAGTCTGTAAGGGTTAAATTCACTATTATCAATAGCATCAGTTAATTCGTTGTTAACATCCTGCAATTCGTAAAGCAAATTAACCAATCTTTCACTAATTGGTTCTAATTCTGAGTTAAGAGAAGATGCCTTCTGCAAATTAACAACAGAATCATCAAGAAAATCAATAGCACCACTTGAGTTATTACCCTCAAGATAAATCTTAGATTTATGTAAATAATCAGTGATTTTCTCGCTATTCATAAGTACACGGCGTTCATCCTCAAGCGCTTCGTACTCACCTATCTGTAAATCTGCGTTTTCTATTTCATTTACCTGATATGTAAGAATATCTATTCGTTGTTCACGCTGAAAGTCGTCAGTTTCAAACTCTTTGAGTTTTTTTAGTAGTTTTTTATATTGTAAATATGCTACTTTATACTGATTAAGCAAGTCACTATTATCTGCAAGATTGTCAATATAATTGATGTGCATTTCAGGAGTAAAAAGTTCATAACTCTCGTGCTGACCGTGTATATTGATGAGGTTTGTACCTAAATCACGGAGCAAAGACACATTACAAGGCTTGCCGTTGATTCTGCAAGTATTCTTACCTGATAAAGACAAGGTTCTGCTTATAACAAGTTCGTTGTCCTCAAGTGAATATCCATTTGACTCAAGGGTAGAAACAACAGCGCTATTAACATCGCTAAAAGTAGCGTAAACCGTGGCAGAATCACAACAGTTACGAATGATTTCTTTGCTTGTTCTGTGACCTGTTATAGCATTGATAGCGTCAATTACTATACTTTTACCTGCGCCTGTCTCACCTGTGAGGATATTCAGCCCTGAATAAAAGTCTATATTCGATTTTTCAATAACTGCGATGTTTTCGATATAGAGTGAAGTAAGCATAATATTATCCTTATGTTAAATTCTTGAGTTTTGAAATTAAAGTTTGGGTGGTGTCAGTTGTAGGACACACAACAAAAATAGTATCATCACCGGCAATTGTGCCTAATATCTCGCTATAACCCGAGTTATCAAGAGAAGCACAAATAGCCTGCGCCATACCCGGTAAGGTTTTGATAATAATTATATTTTGGGCGCTTACAATAGAAGTTACTGAATTTTTGAAAAAACCTGAAAAGTTAGTACGAACATCATTTGCTACGTTTTTCATAGAGGTGTAACAATATCTGCCATCACTTGAAAGTGACTTGTGTAAGCGAAGTTCCTTGATATCACGAGATACTGTGGCTTGAGTTACATTAAAGCCATCCTCACGAAGTTTGTCGAGCAACTCTTCTTGAGTTTCGATGGAATATCCATTTATAAATTCAAGTATTTTGGCTTGTCGTCTTGTTTTCATTGGGTTTCTCTATCCTTTAGTTTTTCGTTTAATATTTGATAAAAATTAGTGTTGTTAAGTTTAATCAAATTCAACTCGTATGGAGATTTTTTGATAGTAACCACGTCTGTTTCGGATATTTTTATATTCTTCTCACCATCAACAGTAAGGACAACCGAAGCATTTTCGGGACATTTAACTGTGACAGATAAACAAGCGTTACTATCAAACAAAACGGAACGTGATATTAAAGAGTGAGGGCAAACAGGTGTGAGCAGAATACAGTCCATCTCAGGATAAATTACTGGGCCACCTGCTGAAAGTGAGTAAGCAGTAGATCCTGTTGGAGTTGAAAACAAAAGTCCGTCTGCTCTGTATGTAGAAATCACAGAATTATCAAGATAAACTGAAATATCGATAATTCTTGATAACTGACCACGTGCAACTATAGCGTCGTTAACGGCGATATATTCGCTGTTGTTTCCGTCTTTATCAGTAACGGTAACCTGCAATAACATTCTTTTCTCTGTTTCATATTCACCATTTAAAAGTCGAATGAGTTCAGTAATGTTTTCCGGTTCTAAATTGGCAGCAAAGCCCAAACGTCCCACATTAACACCTATAAGTGGTTTGTTAGACTTGGCAGCATACTTGGCAGTATGGATAATAGTACCGTCACCACCAACCGTAACTGCTACATCGCACAAATCGAAAAGACGCTCCAAAGTATCACAATATTCAATTTTGGCGTCATTTATGCAAGTTTTATAATCAACAGGCATAAGCACCTCTGCGCCGTTATTATGAAGTAAACCAAAAATTTCTTTGGCGCAATTAACAGCCTTTTCTTTGCATAAATTTACAATAATTGCAACTTTCATAAAACACCTATTTATCAAGTTCTTGGTGAGATTTTTCAACTAAAGTTTTGGGCGAAAAATCTATGTATGATTTTGGTTCATCAGATTTTTGTAGATGAATAAGATACTCAATATTACCCTCAGGACCTTTGATTGGTGAGAAATCCAGATGTAATACAGAATAGCCATTACTGAGGCAAAAATCATAGATAGACTCTACAACTTCAATATGCACTTCAGGGTCTCTCACAACACCTTTTTTACCGATTTTATCCCTACCGGCCTCAAACTGAGGCTTGATAAGGCACACTGCCTGAGCGTTATCTGACAACAACTCTCGTGCAACAGGAAGTAATAACTTGAGAGAAATAAAACTAACATCAATAGAAAAGAAGTCTATTTTGTCAGGTACTTGCTCATAAGTTACATAACGCATATTAGTGCGTTCCATATTCACTACACGGGGGTCTGTGCGCAATTTCCAAGCAAGTTGACCGTAACCCACATCAACTGAATACACCTTCTTGGCGCCGTTCTGGAGCATACAGTCTGTAAAGCCTCCGGTAGAAGCACCAATATCCATAGTAATCTTGTCAGTTAAATCAAGGTTAAAATTATTGATTGCTTTTTCTAATTTTAAGCCACCACGACTCACATAGCGAGGAGCGTTACCTCTAAACTCGATATTGGCGTTTTCGTCATAAGACTGGCCACATTTATCGGCTTTTTGGTTATCAACATAAATATCCCCTGCCATTATAATGGCTTTTGCTTTTTCTCGGCTTTCTGCAAAACCTTTTTCAAAAACTAATATATCTAATCTTTTTTTCATGTATTACCTTTAATAATTTCTATCATACCTTCTGCATCAAGTTTACATTCCTGAAGTGCCTCATCAACTGTCTGATGTTGAACAAAGCGATCTTTGATAGCATGGATTTTGTAATAATAATCGTTAGTGTATTTTTTTAATTCATAGCCGAATGTTTCACCAATACCACCTACATGCAAAGATTCCTCAAAGAAAAATATCTTTTGACCTTTGGAAGCAATTATTACTGCTTCTTTGTCAATAGGCTTGATACGAGTGAGTTTTATGATACACACGTCGATATTTTCCTCAGCAAGTTTTTCTTTTGCTTTACACGCATATGAAAAAAGTCTGCCGTAAGTAACAAGCATAATTGAGGCATTTTCGTTACCATATACATCAAAACTGTTGGAAGCACTTTTGTAATCATCAGGCTTGTATAACTGAACACCACGTGGATAACGTACTGCAACAAGATTATCACATTCGTAAGCCGCTGCTTTGAGTGTGCTTCTTAACTCATCATAATAACAAGGCGAGTATATGGTAGTGTTAGGAATAGTGTTAAGCATATTAACGTCAAACACACCCTGGTGTGTTTCGCCGTCATCACCAACAATACCTGCTCTGTCTACGCATAATACAATGTGCAACTTCTGGATAGCAGCATCGTGAATAAGTTGGTCAAAGCCTCTCTGCAAGAATGATGAATAAACTGCAAAGAAAGGAAGCATACCTCGTGAAGCAAGGCCGGAGGCAAAAGTAATTGCGTGTTCTTCTGCGATACCAACATCAAAAAATCTGTTTTTGTACTTTTTTTCAAAATCACTAAGTCCTGTACCAGTAGTCATTGCAGCAGTAATAGCGCAGATGTTTTTGTCATTATATGCAAGTTTACAAATAGTTTTGCCAAATTCATAAGAAAAGCCTTTGCTGTGAGATAAAGGCTCACCTGTGTTGATATCGAACTTACCAATACCATGAAATTCTTTGGGGTTATTTTCGGCTGGTTCATAGCCTTTTCCTTTTTTGGTAACCACGTGTACTACAACAGGAGAGTTGTTTTTCTTGGCAAGATTAAATGCGTTATTGAGTTCGTCAATATCGTGACCATCAACGGGACCGATATAAGTGTAACCTAAGTTATCAAACAAGGTGTTCTTATAAATTAGATTTTTAATCTTTGACTTACTATGCCTTAAGATTTTCTTAAAGAAATTACCTAAAATTGGAATATGGGACAAAATAATCTCTGTCCTCTTTTTAACACGAATGTAAGTTGGTTTAACTCTTAAGTGAGATAGTGACATTGCCATTGCACCAACATTGTTGGAGATAGACATTTTGTTATCATTGAGTACAACTATAAAATTCTTGTTAAATCTTCCTGCATTGTTAAGTCCTTCATAAGCAAGACCACCTGTGAACGAGCCATCACCTATTACAGCGATAGTATAAGATTTGTCGCCCTGAAGTTGCTTTGCCTTTGCAATACCATAAGCCGCAGAAATAGAAGTGCTTGAGTGACCTGCATTAAATGCGTCATACTCGCTCTCACTTTTCTTTGGAAAACCTGCAAGACCATCTTTGGTACGAATGGTATTAATCTTGTCATAACGGCCTGTTATCATTTTGTGCACATAACTTTGATGTCCAACGTCCCACACAATACTGTCGACAGGAGTATTGAAACACTTATGTAGCATTACAGTTAGTTCAACAACACCAAGATTAGGTGCAAGATGTCCTCCGTTTACTGATACAACTTCAATAAGTTTATCTCTGATTTCGCTGCATAATACAGTGATTTCAATATCGGACAAGGACTTTATATCCTCAGGAGATTTAATTGTAGAAAGGATTTTGTACTTATCATCCATAATCCTTACCTCCAAATTATTTTTGTCGATTTGCAAGCATTAAGGCTAAATCAACAAGGTTATCTGTATTGCAATCAAATACAGATAAAGAATTGATTGCAATTTCTGTTTGTTCTTTGACAATTTCTCGGCACCTGTCAATACCAAGCAAAGTTACATAGGTTGATTTGTTATTATCAGCATCGCTGCCAATAGGCTTGCCAAGTTCTTCGTCAGTAGCAGTAACATCAAGAATATCGTCCATTACCTGAAAAGCAAGTCCAATGGCTTCGCCGTAATTACGAGCGCCTATAATCTGCTCTTCGCTAGCACCTACGCAGACACAGCCCATTTCACAAGCTGACTTAATCAATGCGCCTGTTTTTTCACGGTGAATTTGAGAAACAACCTCAATGGGCACTTGTTTGCCTTCGCTTTCAATATCAATAACTTGTCCACCTACCATACCCTTAGCGCCACAATAATCAGACAAAATGTTTACGCATCTTATAGCATTATCTGCGCCAACGGCTTTTATAGTTTCAGGTTTTGACATAACTTCAAACGCAAGGCTCTGTAATGCATCACCTGCAAGCAAAGCAATATCCTCGCCAAAAACTATGTGATTTGACGGTTTACCTCTACGCAAATCGTCATCATCCATACAAGGTAAATCGTCGTGAATAAGCGAATATGTGTGAATCATCTCTACAGCACAAGCAAAAGGCAACGCAGTATCTATGTTGCCACCACAAACTTTGGCAAATTCCAACACAAGTTGTGGACGTATGCGCTTGCCACCTGCTTCGAGGCTATATAACATAGAATCAATCAGATTCTTTTCGAGTTCCATATTTTGTGGAACATAACTGTATAAAGCCTGTTCTATATATTTTAAATCAGTCATTAAATAATTCCTCTTTATTTTTTATAGCATCAATTCGTGTGTTTATATCAACTATCTGACCTTTGCAGTTCTCTAATTTTTCGTAGCAAAAAGTTAGCAGTTTGAAGGCTTCCTCGTAAGTTTTCATACTCTCATCAAGAGTTAGTGTGCCACTTTCCATTTTAGTAACAAGTTCCTCAAGTTTGAGGTTTGCTTGTTCAAATGTTAATTTTTCAGCCATATATCCTCCTAAATTTCGTCAGCAATTTTAAGAATACGCTGCAAACGATGATTTACTCCACTTCGAGAAATTGGTTGAGATAAGTTCTCGCCAAGTTCCTTGAGGGACATATCAGGGTTGTCTATTCTTAAAAGTGCAAGTTCTTTTAAGTCATCAGGCAAAGAATCTATACCCTTTGCGTCTATAATCTTATTGATTGCAGTTGTTTGTACTGCTGCTGCAGAAGCGAGTTTCTGCAAATTTGCAATTTCTGAATTGCGCTGGCGATTTATTTTATTGCGTATATCTTTGAGAGCAGACGCCTCCATCATAGCCATAACCGAACTACCTGCTCCAATATAACCCAAAAAGTCGCATATGGAATCGTTACCCTTTATGTAAACAACATAATTGCCCTTGCGCTCTGAAATTTTCGCCTTGGAATTAAGAACCTCGATTTCGTTAAGAAATAAAATCAAGTTTTCTGCCAAAGTTTTGTGCTGTACGGCAAGTTCAAGGTGATACCCCTTTTGAGGGTCTGTTACTGAACCACAACTCAAAAATACTCCTCGTAAAAAATATGTATAAAGATTCTCGCTTTCGATATTTGCACGATTAATTTTGAGGTTTATATCTTTTATGTTATGACCAAATTTATCATAAATATTTTTACAGTCGTTTTCGGAAATGATAGAAAACTTGTAAAGTTTGGTCATTGAACGCTTTAATTTTAATGTGGATTGCTTCTCAATAATAGGGTTAAATAAAGCAGTAAGCAACTCCTCAAAACAAGAAGCTGAATAGGTATTTTCAGTTTTAAAAATTATATTTCGTGGAGAAAATTGCTTTGCGAACAATATCATTCCGTAACATTGAGCAAACTGTTGCTCGTAAGTTAAATTGGAAGTCATACAAAGTTCTCGCTTTACATCAGATGAAAAAGACATCTAAATCCCCTATTCTTTGTTTTTTCTGATATCTCTGTGATAAACTTGTGTTTTGTATCCTTTGTGTTCAAAATGCTGTTTGAGCAAGTTGGAAATTGCCACACTACGATGTTTACCACCTGTACAACCTATGCCAACAACTAACTCGGCTTTACCCTCTTTTCTGTAAAGAGGAACAGCAAAATCAAGGTATTCAAGCATTTTGTTTACAAATACTGTAGTGTCTTCAAAGCCAAATACATAATCTTTGACTTGAGTATCAAGCCCAGTTTGCTCCCTTAATTCAGGTAAATAGTAAGGGTTGGGTAAACAACGAACATCAAAGATAGTGTCGCAGTCAGATGGAGCACCGTATTTGAAGCCAAACGAGAAAAATGTAAGCAAAATACTCTGGACTTCGTCATCAACAAATGTTGACTTAACTCGTTCTGTAAGTTGTTTTGAAGACATATTGGTAGTGTCAATGGCATAATCTGCAATCTTTTTGAGTGGGTCAAGGTAACTTATCTCAAGCATTAAAGCCCCTTCCATTGAACCATCGTGAACAAGGTCAGCCAAAGGATGACGACGACGAGTTTCTTTGTAACGAGTTACAAGAGTGTCGTGCTTTGCATCTAAAAATAAAAGTTTGAATTTTTTGTTTTCAAGTCTGTAGTTAACCAAATCAACATATAGTTGCTGTAAGTTGTCGCCACCACGAGCATCAATAACTACAGCAACCTTCTTCATAGCCATGTCAGTTGATGACTCACAAAGATTATAAAATGTAGCAAACAAAGTTGATGGTAGATTATCTACACAATAATAGCCTATGTCTTCCATAGCGTGAAGTGCTGCAGTTTTGCCTGCACCTGAAAGACCAGTTATAATTACAAATTCCATAGTATTACCTACTTAATTTAAAAAAATAATTTCTCTCTCAAGGTCGTAACCTGTCTTTGCCTTGACAGTTTGCTGTATAAACTTAATTAAATCGGTTACATCTTTTTGAGTAGCGTTGCCAATGTTTATGATAAAACCTGCGTGTTTTTCGGAAACTTGTGCACCACCAATAGTTTTGCCTTTGAGACCACATTTTTCGATAAGCGTACCTGCGTAATTACCCTCTGGGCGCTTAAACACAGAACCCGCTGATGGATACTCTATAGGTTGCTTATCTTTACGGCGTTGCATAAAGTCGTCCATTTTGTTACGGATATTGTTTTTGTTATCCAATTTGAGTTTGAGTGTTACGCCAATAATCGTGTAGCCGTTCTCTTTATAAACACTTGTACGATATCCAAAGTTAAGAGCAGCGCCTTTGATAGTACCAACTTTACCTTGGTTATCAATATGTGTTACGGAATAGATAACATCTTTCATCTCGCCACCATAAGCGCCTGCGTTCATAAATGCTGCTCCACCTACAGAACCAGGGATACCCCAAGCAAACTCAAGGCCGGATAGTGAATTATTCTCGGCATCTCTGCACATAGAAGCAAGAGATAAACCTGCTCCACAATACAAGGTGTTATCGTCAAGTCGTTCTATAGACTTGAAGTCACCGGATAGTTTGATCACTACCATATCAAGTCCATCGTCTGACACAAGCAGATTACTGCCTTTGCCCAAAATGAAATATTTTACACATTGTTCATTACACAGTTTGATAATTTGTGATAATTGAGAAGTTTTAAAAACTTCAACAAAAAGTGAAGCGTTACCACCAATTTTGAAAGTTGTATGTAAAGACATAGGTTCGTTGTATTTAACATTGCAACCAATGATTTTGGATAAATTAAAAATAGAGTCAAATTTGCTCATAAAATCTTCCTTAAATAATTATTCCCAAGTATCTACGATTTTCTTTTCAACCATAGTTTCGTCAATATCCATACCCAAACCACTCAATAAGTCTTGGGCAGCGTTGTAACCCATCTTCTTTTGACGGTTATTCATAGCAGCAACCTCAATAATAATGGAGAGGTTTCTACCGGGCTTTACAGGTATTGTCATAGTAGGTACATCGATACCTAGTATATTCATATAACTATTTTCAAGTCCCATACGGTCATAAACTTTTGCGTTATCCCAAAGTTCAAGGTTTATTACCATATTTATTTTTTCGCTTAGTTTAACAGAACCTATGCCGAACAAATTCCTCGCATTGATAATACCTACACCTCGTAATTCAAGAAAATGGCGAATATTCTGTGGCGCTTGACCAATGAGAGTTTTGTTGTTAGTTTTGCGAATTTCTACGGCATCGTCAGCAATAAGACGGTGACCACGCTTAACTAATTCAATAGCAGTTTCACTCTTACCAACACCACTATCACCAACAATAAGACAGCCCTCACCGTAAACCTCAACAAGTACGCCGTGACGAGTAATACGAGGCGCAAGTTCAACGTTGAGGAATGTAACCAAGTCAGCAGTTAGAGATGATGTGCTCTCACTTGACTGCAAAATAGGAATATTGTGCTCATAAGCAGACTGAAGCATAACGTCAGTTGGCTCGTAACCTCGGCACAAAATAATAGCCGGAGGCCCAAATTTAAATATAGAATCAATAACATGGCGTTGTTGTTCTACACCAAATCTTGATAAAAAAGAAAACTCTGTGTTACCAAAAAGCAGAATACGAGTTTTATCAAAAAAATCAAAGAAACCTGTTAATTGCAAACCAGGTCTGCTGATATCAATACTTGTTATTTTGATTTCGCTTGGGTCAGTTGGCATAAAAATAGATTGCAAAGATAGTTCATCAATGATCTTTTTTAATTCAACAGAATATTCAGTAGCCATAGCAAATCCACCTTTGTAAGTATTTAGGCATAAATATACAGATTTATTATACTACAAAACAGTAGATTTGAAAAGTAAAATTGCAATTTTTTTGCCATAAAATTGAATTTTTATGCATTATGTTTGCTTATATTTGAAATATTGTTAAATATTGCGCTCAAAACTATTAGAACTGTTAATATAATCATTGTGGTTTGTGAAAATATCACACTTTTAATCAAGCCAGAATACAACAAAACAGCCGTTATAAATATAATTAAAACAAAACTTGTTTTACTAATTGTCTTTTTGTTATGAATAGTAGAGATTGAATTAAGGGCAAAAGACACAAAATAGATTACTGCAATTGTTATTATTGACATTAAGAGGCAGTCTCCCCCTTTGAAAACACTGATTTGTAATTTAGAGCATAAAATGAATAGTGGAAACCTGTCCTGAGTTGAATTTGAATAAAAAATTAAATAACCTACTACAAGTAATGCACCTAATGAGTATACAACCAATGGATACTTAGAACTGTCTTTAATTAGACTTTTGTTGGAGATATAAGTTGCAAGTGGATAAAACATAATGAGCGCAGGTGTTAGTTTTAAAAAACCATTATTTTTTAATTCTTTTACGGAAATATTAGAGAACGAGCCCACAAATATAAACAGCAAACTTAACACAATAAAAAATAGAAGTATTGTGCCACCTCTACACAAAGATTCGATGCCTTTGATAGAACAAAAATAAATAGTGATTGCAATTAAAAGTAAAATTGCCCAATATGGACCCGAATCAACTGCTGAATTCATAAAATTCACAAAATAAGCAAGTACTATTGCAGGCATAAGGATAAAATAAATATGAGTTATTATCTCTGTAAATTTATTGAATTTACCGTTATAAAACAAAGTGAATATCATACAAAGAAGTATTGATAGTAACAATAAAAAAATCTGAAAATTCGAGGTAGTATTATCGATAAACAGTAAGGAAGAAAGGATTGAAATAAAGGTTGCAATATAAAACTGAGAAGATGTAATAGTGTTATTCTTCATACATACTGCCTCCTTTTAGATTTTGAACATTTACCGTGTGACGAGATAGCCTTTTCCAACCCAACCTCACAAACACATCTCGCATATGCTTGAGAGAAAACGGTGATAAAGGCGACATATAAATAACACCTAATGTTGACTTGGAACACATTGATATTACTACTATGACAGACAATAAAACGATGCCCCAAACCCCAAAAATTCCACCCACAAGGATGTAGGACAGACGAAGTACAGTAATTTGAGGATATAAATCAGGTATTACATAACTTGCTATTGCAGATACAGCAACAACCATTAAAGTTGGCGCTCCAATTAGACCTGCATTTATGGCACAGTCCCCTATTACAAGGCCCCCTACTATGCTAACGGCGTGTCCTAATGATTTTGGAAGTCGTAGGCCTGCTTCTCGCATAATCTCATAGATAAACTCGATAAGCAAAACCTCAAGTAATATAGGTAAAGGGGTGTTTTGAATTGCTTCCTCAATTTTGACGAGTAGTGCCTGAGGAAAATACTCAGGATGAAATGTTATAAAGCCCAGATACACACCCGGCAGAAAGATTGCTATAAGATAAGCAGAGTATTTTAGAAGTCTGATAAAAGTAGCAAAATACGGACGATTGGTATAATCGTCAACGGACTGAAAGTTCTCGATAAACAAGTGAGGAACTATCAAAGTTGACGGAGTGCCATCAATCATTACTCCAATTCTACCCTCTGTCATTTTGCCGCACAAAGTATCAGGTCGTTCGGTGATACCAACCCCTGTAAAAATCTCATTTTTTCCACTATCCTCAATGTAAGGAACTAAATATCCACTGCCTAACAAAGTCTTTAAATTACAGTTATTAAGCCGTTTTTTCAGTTCATTTACTGACGAATCTGAGGCTTTGCCTTTGATATAGCAAAGGCACATTTGGGTTTGCGACTCTTCGCCTACTGTTAAGGTTTCGAATACTAAGTTAGGAGTTTTCATACGGCGTCGTATAAGCGTCATATTTATACGCAAAGCCTCTGTAAAACCTTCTCTGCTACCACGCTGCACAATTTCGCTCTCTGGCTCTGAAACGCTCCTAAATGAAAAGCCTTGCACACCAATAGCAAGCATTTTGTCGCTACCGTCAAAACCTAAAACTGCAAAGCCAGACATAGAAAATGTAAGTACTTCCTCAAAGGTTTTAATCTCAACAATTTCACTTGCTGATAAAATATAATTATATACGTAATCATAGATATTATCTGAAATTAAAGATTCATAATCAGCCATAATTATAGGGTTTATAACCGAAATAGCAAGGCTCTCTTTATTACACATTCCCTCTGTTGTTATTACTACGCACTTTGTACGATTTTTGTCTGTTAATGTAAAATTACGAACAGTAAAGTCAGCAGAGTTATGTGTTATATTTTTGAGATAATCTATATTTTCTCGTAAGTTTTTGAACATAATACCACCAATAGTAATTTACTCCTTTATGAAATAAATATTCAAATAGAATTAGCGCATATTAAAATTGGTGATAATATGATTATTACAATTATAAGAACCATCATTTTGTATATTTTTATAATTTTTGCCGTAAGAGTAATGGGCAAAAGGCAAATAAGCGAAATGCAAGCATCAGAATTAGTTGTAACTCTAATAATTGCAGATATTGCATCTATACCTATGGAGGATAATTCAAAATCTTTGCTGTCAGGCTTTGTTCCAACTATTATATTAGTTTGTTGTGAGATTATTGCAAGCGTAATTATGATGAAAAATAGCAAATTCAGAAAAACTGTGTGTGGTAATCCGATTATGATAATTGAAGACGGAGTTTTAAACCAAAATATGATGCGTCAGTTAAGGCTTACTACTGAAGATTTGTGTATTCAATTAAGACAACAAGGAGTTTTCTCTATAAACGATGTGCAATATTGCATTGTGGAAACTAACGGTAAAATCAGCGTTCTTGAAAAGCCCAACAAAAGGACACCAAGCGCCGAGGACTTGAACATCACAATAAATGATAACGGAATTGATGCAGTAGTAATAAATGACGGAGAGATACTTGATAACTCTATTAAGTTGTGCCAAACAGATAAGGACAAAGTTATTAAAATACTTAATAAAGAGCAAACAAAGTTGAACGATGTGTTTATTATGACTTTAAATTGCAGTGGTGACTATAAAATTATAAAGAAGCAATAATATGAAACGATTATATATAGCGATTTTACTAATGGCAATTACTGTATCTGTTGGTATATTGGAAATATTTATAACTAACCATACTGTAAATGAATGTATAGATAATCTTGATACAATACAAGAAAAAATTAGCGAAGACAAAATTGATGAAGCCTTGAAAATTTGTAATGAAGCAGAAGAAAATTACGATTATATTATGAAAAACATACTTAATTTCTTTTATAATCATGATAACCTTGAAGAAATCAGCAGTAATATTACAACTGCAAAAAAACACTTGGAATGTAAGAATTACGAAGGATATTTTGTAACACAAGAAATTATAAAAAAACAGTTCCAAGCCTTAAAAGACGAGGAACTGATAAATATACAGAATATTATATGATTATTTTTTTACTTTGGAAACTAACAAAGACACCATAAGAGCAACAAAATTGATTGCAACAACACTTGCACCTGTTGGTATGTCTATATAGTAAGACAAAGTTATACCAATTAAGAAGCAAATAACCGATAATATGCCTGATACAATTATAACTGACTTAAAAGATTTGCATAGTCGCATAGATGTAAGCGCAGGGAAAATAATAAGGGCAGAAATCAATAGCGTACCCATAATTCTCATACCAATAACAATAGTAAGAGCAGTAAGAATAGAGATAATCAAGTTATAAATATCAGGGCGCACGCCTGTGGCTTTGGCAAATGTCTCATCAAAAGTAACTGAAAAAATCTTGTTGTAAAAAACAATAAATATCAATATAACAACTATTGACAAGATAACGCACATAATAGTGTCGCTGTTTGAAGTTGCCAAAATTGAACCAAATAAATAACTATTAAGGTCAGTATTGAGTCCGGATACGCTGGCTACTATTACGCCGATTGCAAGAGCAGTGCTTGAGATAACTGCTATAGCAGCATCTCCCCTGATTTTACTGTTTTCAGACAATCTTAGTAGTAAAAACGCAGAAATTAACACAATGGGAATTGCAATTTTAAGAGGTGCAATATTTGCTGCCGCTGCTATTGTTAAAGCACCAAATCCTACATGAGATAAGCCGTCGCCTATCATTGAGTATCTTTTGAGAACTAATATTACACCAAGTAAAGCAGCGCATAATGAAACTAATACTCCTACGATAATGGCTCTCACCATAAATGAATAAGAAAGCATTTCTATCATAGTACACCTCCGTGGGAATGCTGACACTCGTCACAAGGGCAATCTTTAATAAGAAACTTTGCGCCAATTGTAGAATGCATATATTCATGAGTTGAGCCGTAAAAATAAGAGTCAGATGATAAGTGCAGGATATTTCTGCCGTTTTTTACAGCCGAATTTATATCGTGAGAAACCATAACAATAGTAATGCCGTTATGGTTTAATTTGTTGATTAAATCATAAAAATCTTGAGTTGCCAATGGGTCAAGACCGGTTGTTGGCTCATCAAGAATTAACAACTTGCTTGTAGCACACAAGGCACGAGCTAAAAGCACACGCTGTTGCTGACCACCGGAAAGTTGCTGAAATGACTTCTTTTTGAGGTTACTGATACCAACTTTTTCCATATTATCAAGGGCAAGTTTCTTTTGCTCTTTGGAATAGAATGGTATAAAACTGCGGTTGAGAGTTCCTGAAAGCACAACCTCATAAACAGAACCAGGAAAGTCTGTTTTGATATCTTTTTGCTGTGGTAAATAGCCAATATACCTTTGCTTTAAGCCATCAGAATACTCAATTTTGCCACCCAAAGGAGTAGAAAGCCCCAACAAACCTTTCATTAAAGTTGTTTTGCCAGAGCCGTTCTCGCCTACTATGCAAAGATAGTCGCCGTCTTTGACTTCAAAAGAAATTTTGTCAAATACTATTTGACTTTGATATCCCATTTTAAGATCAATACATTTTATTAGTGACATTACTCCAGCGCCTCCTTTAATGATTTAAAATTTAATTCCATAAGAGAAAAATAAGTTGCACCGTCTTCAAATTGATTAAATGTTATATTGTGACAGGAGTACAACTTAGAGACCTTTGCTCCTGTATCCTCCGCAATTAGTTTTGCCAAATTTTCGTTAGAGAAATCTATACTAAACACAACAGGAATGTTATTATTATTGGTAAAATCGATAAGATGAGTTACGGTTTTAACAGATGGCTGTGTGTCTGAGGAACATCCTGAAAATGCACTCTCATACACAAGATTATACTCGTTTGTAAAATATAGTAAGGGAAATCTATCTGCAACAACAATAGTATTTCGAGTTGAGTTATTTACGAGTTGATTAAAAGAATTGTCAAGTTCAGTAAGTTTGCTTAGGTAGTTATTAGTATTTGACTGATAGTAAGCAGAATTCTCTACATCTATTGACTGTATTTCCTTGGAAATAATATCAGCCAAAATAATAGCGTTCACAGGCGAAGTCCATATATGCTCGTCTTCTTCGTGATGATGTTCTTCGCTATGTTCGTGGTCATCAGAGTCTAAGCAGAGATGCTCTACATAGTCAAACATAGACAAGACTTTGACATCACTATTGATAGAACTAAGAATAGTATTTACCCATTCATCGGACTCTCCACCGTTATAAATAAACAAATCAGCGTCATTTATCTTAATTATATCCTGAGGTGATGGCTCATAATCGTGTGATTCTACTCCAGGTGAAACAAGCATTGTGAGGCTCGCTTTATCCCCTGTTATCTCACGAGTAAAGTCGTAATAAGGAAAAATTGTTGTTACAATGGATATTTTGCTACTATCAACATCAACCGAAGTACAAGAACAAAGTAACAGTACTACGGTTAATACTGACAAAATTATACATATTAACTTTTTCATAGTACTGCCTTTCTTTTAAAAAAAGGGTACACAAGACTGTGTACCCCTTAATTTGTGAAATTATCTCTTCTTTGACTTTTTCTCCTTGCGCTGTTGCCACATTACCCATAGTGGACCACAAATACAAATTGAGGAATAAGAACCAGAAACAAGACCAATCATCATTGGTAGTGCGAAACCCTTAACTGAATCAAGGTTGAATACAACTGCAACAACATAAACTGTAAGTACAGCCATTACAGTTGTAATTGTAGTGATAATTGTTCTGCCAAAAACTTTTGTTAAAGACACATTGAATACATCAACCAGTTCAGTCCTAACGCCCAATCTCTTGCGTTCCTCACGGATACGGTCATAAATTACAACTGTATCGTTAAGTGAGTAACCTAAAATCATAAGAACAACTGCAATGAAGCTTGAGTCAATTGGTAACCGGAATATTACATAGAAAGCATAAATTACAAAAATATCATGGAATAATGCTACCAAGCCAAATACACCTGCTGAAAGGCCACCGATTTTTCTGAAACGGATTGTTACATAAAGTACCATTAAAATGCCAGCAATAACAACTGCTACCAAACACTTTAAGAAGAAGTTAACACCCATTGTTGCATCAACGGAACTTGACTCTTCTAAAACAAAATCATTATCGGGGAACTGTGCCTGAATGTCAGCAGTTAATTTATCAATAGTTTCTGTAGAAACAGCATCAGTACCAGAGAACTGTACAGTAATCTTATTTGTACCATTTACAAGGTCGCTTGACTCTGAGAAAGATACTGTATCATTAGGAGTAGCACTCTGAATGATATCTTTTAATGTATTGGAATCAATATCACCCTGATATGTGTACTTAATCATTGAACCACCGGTAAACTGAATGTCAAGAGTAGTACCAAATACAATGTTAAAAATTAAACCTAAAGCAATAATTGAAAGAGAAATAATAAAGAAAATCTTTCTTTTGCCAAAGAAATCAATTGGCGCTTTGCCATTAACTAAAAATCTCTCATCGTTAATTTTATTATTATTCACCTTTAGCACCTCCAAACAACCATTTGTGACGTGCCCATTTGTAACCTGCTACTGAACGAAGCATTACACGGCTCAAACCAACGCCCATAATAAAGTTGGAAATAACACCAACTAACAATGTATAACCGAATGAATAGATTGTACCTGTTGTTGACTGACCAAAGACACTTGAAAGAATATTTGTAGGACCAAATACCAATAAAAGAATAACTGCAACGATAACGATAGTCATATTACCATCAATGATAGCAGATAACGAACTCTTTGTACCACGGTCTAAAGCACCGTCAAGTGTACGACCTGCACGCAATTCTTCTTTGATACGTTCTGATGTAATAACATTGGCGTCAACACCCATACCGATTGAAAGAATCATACCTGCAATACCAGGTAATGTCATAGTAAAGGAATCAAAAATTGGCAAATAACCTGTAACAGCGGCTACTGTGATACCCATCTGTCCAATTAAAGCAATAACTGCGATAACACCCGGTAATCTGTACTTAACAATCATAAAGACAGCAATCAGCACAAACGCAATAATAGCAGCAATACCCATAGCAAGTAGTGAATTTTCGCCCAATGTTGCAGATATAGAACCACTTGATGTAGTCTCTAATGCAAATGGAAGTGCACCTGCTTTAATCTTGGTTGCAAGAGAGTTTGCCTCGTCAGATGTGAAGTCACCTGTAATCTGTGCTTCACCACCAGTGATTGTGTCGTTAATTGTTGGAGCAGAAATCATAACATCATCAAGCCAAATAGAAACTGTATCGTTGAGATATGTAGAAGTAATTTCTGCAAAAAGTTCTGCGCCTTCTTCATTAAATTTTAGAGCAACACAATAGTTACCTGATTCATCAACGGCTGCATAAGCGTCTTTTACATAAGAACCATCCATAAGAACAGTTTCACTATCGCCTGTTGGAGTAGAATATACATAATCACCATTAGCGTCAATAGAAGTATCAGTATATTCCATACCAGGTCTGAAAGTTAACTGTGCAGTAGAACTTATTTCTTCAATAGCGGCACTTGCATCATAATCTTTTTCGTCCGCTTTCCAAGGATAACGAACGATAATACGATCGGAATTTGTATCAGCATAAAGTTCATAGTCTGTGATACCTGAACTTACCATACGAGTTTCGATAATCGCCTTAGCAGATTCAAGTTCTTCATCTGTAGCGTCAATGCCGTTAGCGGGCTGGAATGTAGCCTCAACGCCACCCTTAATGTCAGTACCCCATCTTATGTCATTGATGCCATATAATACTGTTTTCTTGTTGTCACCATCGTAATAACTTACACCAAAAAGCGATGTAAAGGAGAACAAGAGGATAAGTATTGCAACAATGAAAAAGACAGGTCTTGGAATTCTTTTCATGTTACGGGACCTCCAAATATAATATAAAATATGTGCATATAAGCAAAATAACTCTGCTATGCGTACTTTTGCACATACATAACAGAGTTATTATAAAATTTTTTCGATAAAAAGTCAATGATTTATAGTATTATTTCACAATATTTTTTGTAAAACTACACAAAGCAAATTATTCTGACAAAAGTTTTTCTACAGCAGCCAATCTTGTGCAAATACAGAACACATCCATAGCCATTGAAAGTTCATCAACGCTTGGGTATGAAGGTGCAATTCTGATGTTGCTGTCCTGAGGATCGTTGCCATATGGATAAGTAGCACCGGCACCAGTTAAGGTAACGCCTGCTTCTTTGCAAAGCGCCACTACCCTCTTTGCAGTCCCTGGATATACATCTACACTTACAAAGTAACCACCGTTAGGGTTACACCATTGGGCAATGTTTCTGTCCTTGATTTCTGCATTAAGTTTATCTAAAACAATCTCAAACTTTGGCTTAAGGATAGCCTTGTGCTTTTGCATATGTTCAAGAACGCCCTCATAATTCTTGAAGAATTTAACGTGACGAAGCATATTGATTTTGTCATAACCAATTGTTTCATAGTTGTATCTTGCTTTGAGCAACTTCATATTAAAAGGAGATGCTGCCATAGCCGCAACACCTGAACCGGCAAATGTAACCTTGGAAGTTGAAGCAAAAACGAGTGGTAAATCTTCGTTACCACACTTTTTACATTCATCAATAATATTTAGAAGTGTGTCAGGAGTGTCAGTAACATCGTGAATACAGTAAGCATTATCCCACATAATACGAAAATCTTTGGCAGCAGGTTTAAGAGCAGCAAATCGCTTAACTGTTTCGTCAGAATATGTGATACCCTGTGGATTTGAGTATTTTGGAACACACCAGATACCTTTGATACAAGCATCCTTTGACACTAAATCTTCAACAACATCCATATCAGGGCCATCATTTGTCATTGGGACAGGAATCATCTTGAATCCATAATATTCTGTGATGCCAAAATGTCTGTCATAACCAGGCACAGGACACAAGAACTTACGGTCCTCAACATTGATCCAAGGCTGAGTATCCTCATACATTGCCTTAGTCATAAAACAAGAAATTGTATCAAACATCATATTAAGGCTTGCGTTACCACCAATAAAAACATCGTTAACATCAGCCTGTAAAATTTGTGCAAATAACTCTTTGCACTCCTTGATACCATCAACAACACCATAATTACGGCAATCAGTGCCGTCTACAGAATTAATGACATCTTTGCTTGTTACAACATCCAGCATTTTCATAGATAGGTCAAGTTGTTCATTTGATGGCTTACCTCTTGCCATATTAAGGCAAAGACCTTTGCCCTTGATTTCTTCGAACTCTTTTGCGAGAACTTCTTGCTCGTTTTTGAGTTGTTCTTTACTGAAGTTCAAATAGTTCATAATGATTACTCCTCAAATGTAAAATTCAAAATTCTAAAAATCGCCTTGCCTATTTTACAATATTTAGCAAAAAATTGCAAGATAAATTTTTAATTCTTGCAATTTTGTAAATATTTTAAAAAAATAATTCCACCGTTATAATACGGTGGAATTAAATAAAAGTTAATAATATTGATAATAGTAACCACTTTTGCTACGCTTGCCCTCGTTACTAACGCCAACTTTGAGGAATCCCAAAATTTTAGCATCAGCAAGCCTGATGCTGTTGAGAAGTCTCTCAACATCGCCGTGAGTTGTTGTGCGTTCTCTTACAACAAGTAAATAACCAGCGATGTAATCTTTAAGCAACAATGAATCAGCTACAACACCAATTGGAGGTGTATCAAAAATAATGTAATCATACTCATCATATAGTTTTTCAACAAACTCTTCTACTTCTGAGGAACAAAGTAATTCTGATGGGTTTGGTGGAATAGTACCAGATGTTACCACATCAAGACAAGGTAAAACATTACGATTAACAACATCGTTAAATGTTACCATTTTACCTAATAAATCAGAAAACCCTGCGTGATTATCAATTTTAAGGATATTATGCAAGTTAGGTCTACGAAGGTCGCTGTCAATAAGTACTACCTTTTTGCCCATTTTGGAGAAAGAGATAGCAAGGTTAGCCGCTGCAGTACTTTTTCCTTCACCCTTAGAATATGAAGTAATAGCAAATGCCTTTTTGTTAGATGCAGAAAGTGAGAATACCAAGTTTGTACGAGCAGCCTTGTACGCCTCAACAATTGCAAATTTGCTCTTTTCGTTAATTATATTTTTGCCTGTGTTTCTTGTTCTACGGCCATTGTGCTTACTTTTTTGACCAGGTAATTTAATTTTCATAGTGTTCACCTTAACCTTCCTGCTCAAAATCAACAACTTCTGCAAATACAGGAATGTTGTAAATCTTCTCTAAATCGTCGCCAGGCTTGATTGTTGTGTCAATAATCTCAATAAAGAATGCAATAAGAATACCCAACACAATGCCAATTACAAAGCCGTACATAGTGTTTTTGGACACATTAGGAGCATATGGTGAAGACGGAACGCTTGCCTCTCTAATGATGGAAAGTTTACCATATTCAAACACACTTTGGAAACACTTTTCAGACTGATTTGCTAACTCATTTGCAACTTTTGCTGCTTCAGTAGGGTTAGTGGAATAAGCAGATATTTTGATGAAGTTGTTATTCTCATCAACTAAAGATATTGATGCTGAGCAAGTCATAAGGCTTGTCATATCAGGAGAATTTTGGAATAAAACTACACAGTTACTTGCCATTGTAGCTGAAGTAGAAATATCGCTTGAACTTACTTTACCTGTTGTAGAACTAACTACTGTATCATCATCAGCGTCATAGTTCTGAACCATTACAAGCGCAGATGCAGAGTAAGTTGGCGCTACAAAGAAAGATGTATAGCCATAGGTTAACAATGTAACCAATAAAGTTATTAGAATAATAAGTTTTACATGACGTAAAAGCATACTTAAAATTCTTTGAGGTGTTAAATTCATTGTCATAGCATATCCTCCCTAACGGCATATTTAGACAATATTATACATATATCATAATTATAGACTATTGATACAAAAGTATTATTCTAAATTAGAATTATGATAAAGAAAAAACAAGGAAGTGCCATAAGACACTCCCTTGATGAATTTAATATTAACCACAAACGCTAAGAAGTACACCTGCAGCAACCGCAGAACCAATTACGCCAGAAACGTTTGGACCCATAGCGTGCATTAACAAGAAGTTACCAGGATTTTCTTCCTGACCAACCTTTTGAGATACACGAGCAGCCATTGGAACAGCAGATACACCTGCAGAACCAATAAGTGGGTTAACCTTACCACCTGTAAACTTATACATCAACTTACCAAACAGTACGCCGAATGCTGTACCCATCATAAATGCAATTAAGCCCAAAGCAATAATCTTAAGTGTTTCCGGTTTGAGGAAGTTTGTACCTGAAGCAGTAGCACCAACTGTAACACCCAAGAAAATTGTAATGATGTTCATAAGTTCGTTCTGCGCAGTTTTGCTCAAACGTTCACATACGCCTGATTCTTTGAATAAGTTACCAAGCATAAGCATACCTACTAGAGGAGCAGCATCAGGTAACAAAATAGAAATTACAATTACAACGATAATTGGGAAAATGATCTTTTCGAGTTTTGAAACAGGACGTAACTGTGTCATAACAACAGAACGTTCTTTCTTTGTTGTTAATGCCTTCATAATAGGTGGCTGAATGATAGGTACCAAAGCCATATATGAATAAGCAGCAATAGCAATAGAACCAAGAAGTTCAGGCGCTAACTTTGATGTAACAAAGATAGCAGTAGGGCCGTCAGCACCACCGATGATACCGATAGCACCAGCCTGTGCTTCGGTGAAGCCAAGGAAAATCGCACCAACGAAAGTTACGAAAATACCAATCTGAGCAGCAGCACCTAAGATAAATGACTTAGGGTTAGCGATAAGAGGACCGAAGTCAGTCATACAACCAATACCCAAGAAAATCAAAGGTGGATATATACCAAGTTTTACGCCCTGATACAAATACCATAATAAACCACCACTTGTAGGAACATTTACATACTCTGCTCCGTTGAGAGTTGTGATTGTGTACTGAACAGTTTCACGAGTTAAATCTGGATGTTCTACCAAATATTCAGATAACAACTGCATATTTGTTTGAGGTGCAGCCATAATGCTTGGATACAAGTTAACAAGAAGCATACCAAATGCGATTGGTAACAAAAGTAATGGCTCGTACTCTTTTTTGATAGCAAGATAGAACAAAACGATAGATACAGCAATCATAACGTAGTTCTGCCAAGTAAGAGTGAACAAACCGGAAGATGTTAAGATACCTTTAACGGCATCTACAAAGCCTGTAAGAATTTCCATAATCTCTACCTCCTACTAAAATGGACGTGTATTGTTAAGTACACCAGCATTTGCCCAAGCAGAACGAGACGCAGATGACTTTTTAATACTTTTGATTTTTACTTTGTCAGTAGAGCCGTACATTGAAGCAACTGCTGCTGAAATAACTGCAACTACTTCATCAGAAATACCGTTTGTATTAACTACAGGAGAAGAAACTTTTGCAGGTGATGCCGGAGTAGCCTCTACCTTTGCGGCTTCTTTTGCCTTTCTTTTGTTTTCGGCTCTGTTAGTAAAAGATGAAACTATCTTACCGTAAACACTAATAATTAAAATAAGTAGCAATAACATAGCAAATACAACAACAATACCAGTGAGGACAACTTTGGCAGAAATAATGCCTTTGTCAGCCATTGTTAAAGCACTTGTTGCTGTATCTTTTGTAGTTTGTGCTACACTTAGAGCAGTTAAGTTCATAGAACAACCCCCATACTTAGATTTATACCACTTTATTATACTAATTATTGTGGCAATATTCAATGCTAAATATGAGGGTTTTTTATTTTTTGTTAAAATTAACAATAATTTTATTAAATTTTTAATGATTTGTTATGAATTATATTATTTTATAAAATTATGCAAATAAGTCCATTACAACCGTTATTGATTATCTTCTCTATGGTTTCCCCTATTTTGTCTCGAGCATCAGCAGGCATACGGTAGAGTTTGTTGTGCAAACCTTCGTTTACAAGTTCGTGTACACTTTTGCCGAATATATTGGACTCCCATATTTTTACAGGATCTTCCTCAAACTCATTCATAAGATATGTAACGAGTTCCTTGCTCTGTTGTTCTGAGCCAACTATTGGTACTACCTCTGTTTTTGTATTAACTTTCATCATATGAATTGAAGGTGCAGATGCACGTAGACGAATACCATATTTACCTGACTGCTTGATGATTTCGGGTTCTTCAAGAGAAAGTTCCTCTTTGGTTGGCATTACTATGCCGTAACCTGTGTCTTGAACTTGCTTATACGCCTCAGCAATTTTGTTGAATTCAACCTCTTTGGCAGCAAGTTCCGATATACAGTCAAGGAGTGAACACTCATCAAAAATATTGAGGCCAGTTTTTTCGGACAAAACTTTGTAAAACAAAAAGCCCGGTATTGATATAGAAATTGTTGCTTGACCTTTACCTAAGTTTAGATTTGTAAGTTGACAATAATCAATGAAATCGCAGGCAGTAACTTCGTTAAGAACATCTTGCACCTGACGTATTTTTTCTATTTTTTGTGCAGACGTCTTAATTGTTGAAAAAATTTGGGACTTAATTTCGTTACCAGATGGCAAAGAAACCACCCACTTTGGGATATCAACATTAACCTCTCGAATTGGGAACTCAAAGAGTAGTTGTGCAAGAATACGCTTGATTTCGGTTTCATCAAGTTCCATACAGCTTACAGGAATTACAGGGACTTGGTACTTTTGGCTCAAATCATTTGCCATAGTTACAGCCTCCGTGCTTTGAGGCTCTAATGAATTAAGAAGCACTATGAATGGTTTATTAATTGCTTTTAATTCATTTATAACTCGCTGTTCAGCCTCTTGGTACTCATTCCTTGGCAAATCAGAAATTGAACCATCTGTAGTAATTACAAGGCCAATTGTACTGTGGTCAGTAATGACTTTACGAGTACCGATTTCCGCTGCTTCACCAAAAGGGATTTCCTCATCAAACCAAGGTGTTTTGACCATACGAGGTGTTTCATCTTCCTGATAACCGTACGCGCTGTTTACAATATAGCCTACACAGTCTATCATTCTAACTTTAAGATTAGCCTTGTCTGCCAAAGTTATCTCTATAGACTCCTCAGGGATAAACTTTGGCTCTGTTGTCATAATCGTTCTGCCAGCCGAGGACTGCGGCAACTCATCGATTGTGCGACTATATATGCCCTCGTCCTTGATGTTGGGCAGAACTACTGTATCCATAAAGCGCTTTATAAAGGTACTTTTACCTGTACGAACAGGACCTACTACGCCTATGTAAACATCACCATTTGTACGTTGGGATATATCTCTATATACTGAGCGTTCTTCCATTTTATCCTCCTTAAACCATTGGTATTAGTAACATTTGTGAGTCTTCTAAAGTATCACAATTCAGGTTGTTTTCTTCATATAATAAGTGGCATTTTGTTTTGTACTCTTTGGCTATATCCCATAGTCTTTCCCCTGCTTTTCCGTAATACAGCGTAAGTGCACAAGGTAATTTTGTTATCTTTTTTTCTTCATCAGATTTTGCGCTTATTACTGTATTTATTGTTTCTGTAACTGAAGTTGTGATTGTGTAGCAAATTTCAACACGAAGTTCTAATGTGTTGTTGTCACTAATTCTGTAACTTATGCTAACAATACTGCCTGTGGAGTTAAGAATATTATTAAAATCACAAGCAGAGTCAATGTCTTTGTTAAATTCAAGAACACGTTCTACATACACAGGAACATTGTTTTCATCGAGAACAAGCACACATAGGTTAACTTTTATATTAAGTGAAATGCCATTATCTGTAATCATTGGTGTAATGGTGCAAAATTCACTTGTAATATCACATATTGAGGAAATATTTATATCATCAAAATTTATGGACTCTTTTTCCATAAACGTGTCCTTTATAACATTTGTATTTGACATAATATTAACAGGAGCACAAACAATATCAGTTGCATATTCAGTGCTATAGGCATCAAAAATAACAGATACAGTCTTTTGATTATAGCCAAAAATTGTAGCGCAAAGTTTGGTATCTACTGATACAATAGGATTTTCGGATAACATCTCGGACTTGAGGCGAATTTCGTAAGACATCACTTTTAGCATAAGGCAAGTAGTGGCATCTTCAGTGAGGTTTTCACATTCTACTACTTGTGAAAACGGTATGATGCAGTCTATCTGCTGAATTTGACCTTCTTGAGTATTTGATAAATATAATAGTTTTACGGAAAGTTCACCGTTTAACATTATTTTTTCGGCAATCACTTTGTAGTCTGTGATATTTGCCTTTACATCAGATGTTAAAATTACCTCTACAGGTGGTTTGTTGGTGATTGTGATGTCATCGCCTGCTGCGAATTGACATTGTGATAATGCAGATAACACGCTAACTTCTACATCCTTGGAATTACACTCAAGATTTTCGTTATCATTAGGTGAATATAAGTCTGTGCTACCAATACTCATAGCCTTTACATATAAAGAAAACGCACCGTGAACAGTAAGTCTGCGCTGGCTTAAAGCTCTGCAATTTATGTATTCAACCTTTGTATTTGTATTTATTACTGCAAATTGTGGTGCATCTTTAACCTGAAATGTAGCATTAAAAGGTATGGACTGTTCACAAGCACGCAGATTATTATTTTGACTATCTATGTATAACACGGTAACAAGTGTTGCTCCATCTACCGTGATTTGGCCACCACTAAAATTACGGTTATAGATTTTGGGAGTAATTTTACAGCGTAAGATTCTCTCGATATCAGGGCAATAATCAGGCAGTGTAAAATCCAAATCTACAGGTTGCTCCATAACTGTATCTAAATGTGTTACAAGAGAACCCACAGAAGTTTTTAATAAGTTATATTCCATATTTATCTCTCCTTGTACTCTTTTTGCTATTAGATTTATATTATGATATGGACTTGTTTAGAACAAAAAAAATAAACCGCTCACAAAAATTGTGAACGGTTTTATGAATATTTAATATGTTTGAACTTCAGGTATTTTTTTAATTTTAAAAATTTTGCGAAGAATTCCTGATATGAACTTTGGTTTTTCAATAAGTACTACTTTCATAATTACCTCCTACATAGTGAAAGAACGATAACAATTATGGTGATTGCACATATTACCAATACACACTTAAGGGGCAGTATATATGCAACAATTAAACCCAAAGAAAACGCTACTGCCGGCGAAAAGCATCTATGTTGGCATCTCATTTCATCACCCTCTACCATAATATACAGTATCAATTTTTGTGTTACTTATTATTGATAAATTTAGTAATTGCTGATATAATAAATCAATGAAATGAGGTGAGTAAGTGCGTACTATTGAGATTAACGAAAACGACGGTGGTCAAAGACTTGATAAGTTTTTATCAAAAAGATTTAAGACTATGCCTAAATCTTTGATGTATAAATACATTAGAACAAAATACATAAAACTAAATGGCAAAAAATGTGATAAAAGTGACTTTGTAAAAGCAGGAGATGTGCTTACTCTATACATAAAAGATGAGTTCTTTGAGGAAAGCAAAGAAAAGAATTATGAATTTATGAAAGCACCAAAGAAACTTGATATAATATATGAAGATGAAAACATTATACTTATAGACAAAAAGCCAGGGGTACTTGTGCATCAGGACAAAAACTACCACTTTGATTGTCTTGTGATGAGGCTACAGCATTATTTGTATAGTAAGGGCGAATATAACCCGGATAACGAGAAAACATTTACTCCTGCTCTTGTAAATAGAATTGACAGGAATACAGGCGGAATTGTTATAGGTGCAAAAAACGCAGAGAGTCTGCGTATTTTAAATCAAAAAATGAAAAGCCGTGAACTAGATAAGTATTACTTATGTTTGCTATGTGGCAAGCCAAAACACAACAAGAATTTGCTTACTGATTATCTTGTTAAAAACGAGAAAACAAATACTGTAAAAGTGCTCAAGAATGAAACTCCTGACGCTAAAATCATAAAAACTGAATATGAAATTCTTGATTTTGACGGTAAAATGGCACTTACTGAAGTTCACTTACTCACAGGAAGAACTCACCAAATAAGAGCGCATTTGGCTCATATAGGACACCCGTTGGTTGGTGACAGTAAATATGGCAAAAACAAAAAGAACTTTATCAATAAATACAAATATCAAGCATTATATTCCTACAAATTAGTGTTTAACTTTACTACTGATGCCGGTAAGTTGAACTACTTAAATGGAAAAGAATTCAGCGTTGAAGATGTTTGGTTTGCAAAAAACGGAAAGATAAAAGCAGAGTAAAATTTTACTCTGCTTTTGTGTTATATGAGTTTATAATTTTAGTGTTTTCTGCTTGATTATTTGCAAAATTATAATATGCTCCGTTTGTTAGGACAATTCCATAATCATAGTAACCTGTGACAATGTTATTTACAACATTTACATTGTGGATATAGTAAGTTCCAGATTTGATATTAGTCTGAGTGTCAGTTGCTGCATAGTCGCTTCCTGACAGACGGATACCGTATTTTGTGTTGAATTTATTATTCTTATTTCGAATTTTAATTGTATTGTTATAAATTTTGATAGTAGAATTTGTAACGGTGTTTTCTGATTGAGTATATGAATAATTAAGTGGGTTTAGAAGATTTTTAGATTGAATATTAGATACAGAATAAAGGTCTATCCCCACACCTACATTATTCATAACATTATCACTAATAGTTACATTATTAGTATAAATCATATATATTGCAGCCCCTGAAATATTATAGAAGTTATTGTTTTTGATGATAATATTATCATAAGGCTTACCTATTATGCCGTGATGACTGCCAATTCCTCTTGCTTTGTTGCGAAAAGTGTTGTTACTAATAGTTATATTCTTGGAAGTTGTTTTGTCGTAGGCTTTGAAATATGGTACTGAAACCTCTGTGTTTATATCAATTTGTAGTGCTTCTCTGCCACCGTCAAGGGTGAGTTTGTTGAGGCTTCGTTCATTTTCAAATATACAATTTTCTATGGTAACATCAGAAACTCCTCCAAGTTCAATATCGTGACAGTTGTAGTTATTAAGAAACGTACAATTTTTTATGACTATGTTTTTGCAATGTGCAAAACGAAAAGTTGAGTGAGTTAATTCTTTTTCTGTAGATTGTGCGTTTTCAAATGGAACGTTCATATTCCATATGCCACCAATAACGGTGATGTTTTTGGCCCCATTATAATCAAAAGCAACGGTTTTGCCATCGTCATAACCGTTGCTTAACATATTGTCATATAAAGTAAAACTGCAATTTTCTGCAATAAAAGTTGTGTTGCTATATATTTTGAGAGTTCTGTCTAATTTGTATTCTCCTTGTGGCACAGTTACAGTTGCAATGCTGGAATCAGATGACTTGCTACCGGCAAACTTGAGGGCATTATAGAGCGCTCTGCCCATACTGTTGCCAAAATTTTGAGGAGAAAATATATAATTATTACCTTTGCAGTTAACAACTACACCTTGAGAAGTATCAAGTGAGTATGAGGAGACAGAAATTAAACTTAATATTACTACAACACAACATAATAGTAATGAAATTACTAAACGTTTATGATGCATCAAATAAACAACCCTTTAGTCTGTTATGCACATCATCGCACACATTGTGCCACGCTGACCATTTGTGGCTCTGTGAGACCACAATAAGTCACTATTACAACGAGTGCATAAGTCAGATACTGTGATATTTTCAGGCTTTACACCTGAATTGATAAGTATTTGTCTATTTGTCTCAAGTAAATCAATCATAAATTTATTATTCTTATATGGAAATATAAATTTACTTGTATCAAGTTCAGTTAACTTGTAAAATTCATCTGCACAGGTTTTGTCAACTTCGTAACAGCACTTTGAAATTGCCGGACCTACTGCACAAACTAAATCACTTGGACTAGTTCCAAATTCTTCCGTCATTTTTTCTATAACTTTCTTACCTATTCTTCCAACTGTTCCTCGCCATCCGGCATGAGCCAAGCCTATTGCCTTGCTCTTAACATCTACAAAGAATAACGGTGTGCAATCTGCATAATAAGTTACTAAAGTTACGTTCTTTCTGTTTGTTACCAATGCGTCAACGCTCTGAATATCACGAGGTTTGGTAATACCTATGCCGTAATTATCCTCTGTTACCACACGAACGAAGGTATTGTGGTCTTGTGCTGATGCTACTAAGGTATCAAAACTCAAACCGATTGATTTACTGAGACGATTATAGTTTTCCATAACGTCATCATAATTATCCCCACGATTAAATGCCAAATTCATACTGTCAAAAATACCCTTGCTTACACCACCAAGTCGAGTGGAAAAACCGTGCTTGATAAATTTTATTTCTGATAAAGAATTATATGTTAAATATGGAACTGACTCAATGTTATTTAATGTCATAACTTTACTATTCATAAATATCACCTACTTAATTGTAAACTAATAAACAATAACTTGCAAGGACAAAAATTATTTGTTATAATATTTTATATAAACGAGGTGAAAATTATGAAGTTTAGTTTATTTGGTAATAACATTGCGCCTGATTGTACTTATTGCCATAATTTTGTGGAAAGTAAATGCGTTAAAAACAAAACTATTAACAATAATAAATGTAGAAAATTTGACTACAACCCTCTAAAGAGAGTGCCAAAGGTTGAGCCTACTATGATGAAGTTCAGCCGTGAGGAGTTTGAACTATAAAATTACATAGAAATCAAGGGCAGAGTTTGACT
The DNA here is from genome assembly GCA_964629465.1 of uncultured Ruminococcus sp. GTDB lineage: Bacteria > Bacillota > Clostridia > Oscillospirales > Acutalibacteraceae > Ruminococcoides. The sequence goes on from CAZVRE010000001.1 coordinate 68,724, forward strand.
CTGCCCTTTTGTATTATATGAAAAATTCATATAATTAGTAATACTTTGCTACTCGCTTAAGACGACGCTTTGCACCTTGAATATGACGTGTTACCGTTGAAGGATTAACACATAAATCGTCGGCGATATCCTTCATATTCCTTCCATTTAAATAGTACTCACATATGCAATAACGTTGCTTGTCTGTAAGTTCGTTGGCAATAGCATTTTGCAAGATTTTTTTCATTTTTGAAATATCTGAAGCATTTGTGTTGTAACTGCCGAAATCAGAATACGAGATTAGATCGGCACTTCTGCTTGACAAAGATATGTATCTATGCCGCATTGGTCTGCACCAAAGCCCTCTCCTCAAGCATTCTTGCAGTATTGAGCACATCGTAATAGATGCCTCTATACTTAGCAATAATTGAATTGATTTTTTCTAAATTTTTAACATTACCTTCCTTGAGCATCAATTCATACTTTCTAATAGTTTTCAGCAAGTTTTCTGCATCACGATAATATTCCTGTGACCATGTGAAATAATCCATTTTGACATCCTTTCAATACACTTGTTGTTTAGTTTTTAGTTTTATACATTCGTTTTATTTCACAAGTTTATTCGGGGCACAATAACCTTGCATTATTATTGTAGCAGGTATATTTTGGTATTTCAATTATTTATCGAACATTTGTTTGTATAGATAAAACAAAGTCCCTTTGTACGGACTTTGTAAAATAGAACAAAAAAAGAGCAGAAAAGTCTGCTCTTAATTCTTATCGCTATTTTCCTCATCTTCGGGAGGTTTTTCAATAATTTTTTTCTTAACTATTACTCCCTCATACTTTAGTTTGAGGGTAATTCTGCCTTTGAATTCCTTGTGACAATTTGGGCAGATATAATCTGCAAAGAAACATTTATTGCGCAACTTAAAGTGTGATGTTGCAGTTGCAAGATGACCACAGTTATCACAGTTAAAATACAACTCTCTCCTATCCACCAATGGGTTATAAAGGTCCGTGAGAGTTTTGGTTTTAAAGGTGACTTTCTTGTAAAACTCACTGTTAGCCTTGCTGATAGACATTTTAAAATCAGCCTTATTGTAGAGTTTTTTGAGACATTCAAGGCTCAATAAAGCATCGGTATATGCACGATGCACTTCATCTTGATTATTTTTGATACCAAGCATATCAGCGCAAGACTGAAGACTGAGTTGAGCATTTGCGACTTCAAAGCCAACTTTACGCTGACAATAGTCCTGTAAGTCACAATAATATTTAAGGAATTTAATTTTGTCTGAATCGAGTAAATACTTGAAATTATCAATTAGAGTGAGGATATCTGTTGTGCCCCAAGTGATCAATACTGAATTGCCTACGAATTTGTTAAAGCGGTTGACAACTGTTCCAAATGAATTATTACTGCTGAATATTTCCTCGTTAGTGATGTGAGTAAGTTCAGTAATATGATTGGAAAGTTTTTTACACAACTGAGGTTTAATAAGCATAGAAAAAGAATCTATGACCTCTAACTTTGAGTTTACCTTAACAGCACCAAACTCTATAATTTCATTAACAAAACGCTTGTGCCTGCGACTGTATGAACCATTGAATTCCAAGTCTAAAATTACATAGTTCATATATTATTTCTTTCTAAATTGGTTCTTCATACGCAATTCTTTGGATAGAATTACTTTTCTCATACGAATGTGGTTAGGAGTTACCTCAACAAGTTCGTCCTCAGCGATAAACTCAAGACACTGCTCAAGGGAAAGAATTGTTGGAGGAGTAAGTTTGAGGGCGTCATCGGAACCTGAAGCACGAGTGTTGGTCATATGTTTTTTCTTGCAAACATTGACGGTCATATCCTCTGCTTTTGGAGATGCTCCAACTATCATACCTTCATAAACAGGCACACCTGGACCGTAGAAAAGACGGCCTCTCTCCTGCACCTGAAATAATCCGTAAGCAACTGTTTCGCCTGTTTCAAATGCAATAAGTGAACCTTGGTGACGAGTTATAATCTCACCCTTGTGTGGCTCGTAAGAATCAAAAACGTGGTTCATAATACCGTTGCCGTTGGTATCGGTTAAAAACTCTTGACGATATCCCATTAGTCCACGAGATGGAATGCGAAACTCAATATGAGTAACTCCACTTTCACGAGTACCCATATTAACAAGTTCTGCCTTACGAGAACCTAACTTCTCCATAACTGCACCTACATATGAATCAGGTACTTCTATCATTAAATATTCAATAGGCTCACACATAACGCCATCAATAGTTTTGAAAATAACCTCAGGACGAGAAACCTGAAATTCGTAATTTTCACGGCGCATTGTTTCGATGAGGATAGAAAGGTGCAACTCGCCTCTGCCTGATACTTTAAAAGTATCTGAAGAATCTGTTTCCTCTACTCTTAAGGCAACGTTGGTTTCTATTTCTTTAAATAATCTGTCACGAATATTACGAGAAGTTACATACTTGCCGTCTTGTCCTGCAAATGGTGAGTTATTTACAATGAAGTTCATTGTAACGGTAGGCTCGTCTATTTTGATAAATGGTAAAGGATCGATACAATCAGGTGAGCAAACAGTCTCACCAATGTTGATGTCTGCAATACCACTTACACATACGATATCACCTAAAGAAGCAGAGTCACTCTCTACTCGCTTGAGTCCTTCGAATTGATATAACTTTTGAATTCGCACATTTGTTGTAGTACCGTCACTATGGCACAAAACCGCAGTTTGTCCACTTTTTACACTACCACGTTCTACTCTGCCGACACCAATTCTACCAATGAATTTATCATAATCGATATTGGAAAATAAAAGTTGCAAACCACCTTCAATATCGCCTTGTGGAGCAGGGATCTCATCAAGTATAGCATCAAGTAACGGAGTCATATCCTGACCTTTTTCGTTAGGATCAAGACTTGCATAACCATCTCTGCCTGATGCATAAACAACAGGAAATTCAATTTGATCATCGTCAGCACCAAGTTCAATGAACAAGTCAAGAACTTCGTCTACAACTTCTTCAGGTCTTGCGCCAGGTCTGTCGATTTTATTAACAACAACCAAAGGCTTTTTGCCTAAGCCTAAAGCCTTCTTAAGTACAAATCTTGTCTGTGGCATACAACCCTCAAAAGCATCTACAAGAAGTACAACACCGTCAACCATCATAAGAATACGCTCAACTTCACCACCGAAGTCTGCATGTCCCGGTGTATCTACAATGTTGATTTTTGTACCCTTATACATTACTGCAGTGTTTTTGGAAAGAATTGTAATTCCACGCTCACGTTCCAAGTCGTTGGAGTCCATAACACGTTCTGCAACTTCTTCGTTAGCACGGAAAATACCACTTTGATGCAATAACTGATCAACCAAAGTTGTCTTGCCATGGTCAACGTGGGCGATGATTGCTATATTTCTTAAATCTTCTCTTGTACCCATAAAATCATCCCTTAAAATTTCATACTTAGGTATTATATCACTATGGATAATAAAATTCAATAAGGTTTTAAAAGTTTAAGTTTTTCCTTTACTTTACAGATAAAATGTGATAAAATTAACAATGTATTTATTTTATGATATGGAGGTATTTTTATGGGTTTAACTATTGCTCAAAAAATCATTAAAAATCACCTTGTTGAAGGTGAAATGATTGTTGGAACAGACATCGGTCTAAAGATTGACCAAACTTTAACTCAAGACGCAACTGGCACTATGGCTTATCTTGAGTTTGAGGCTATTGGTGTTCCAAGAGTTAAGACAGAAAAAAGTGTTGCATATATTGACCACAACACATTGCAAACAGGTTTTGAAAATGCTGACGACCACAGATTTATTCAATCTGTATGTAAAAAGCACGGTATTTATTTTTCAAGACCCGGTAACGGAATTTGTCACCAAGTTCACCTTGAGAGATTTGGCAAACCTGGTAAGACTTTAATTGGTTCTGACAGCCATACTCCTACAGGTGGTGGCATTGGTATGCTTGCTATTGGTGCAGGCGGACTTGATGTTGCTGTTGCTATGGGCGGCGGTGCTTACTACATAACAATGCCAAAGATGGTTAAAGTTAATCTAACAGGCAAGTTGAAGCCTTGGGTATCTGCTAAAGATATTATCCTTGCTGTGCTTAAGATTATGACAGTTAAGGGTGGCGTAGGTAAAATTGTTGAATATGCAGGTGAAGGCGTTAAAACTTTGTCTGTTCCTGAACGTGCAACTATTACAAATATGGGTGCTGAATTGGGTGCTACAACTTCTATATTCCCGTCTGACGAGATTACAAGAGAATTCTTGAAGGCTCAAGGCAGAGAGGAAGACTTTGTAGAATTATCTTCTGATGCTGATGCAGAATATGACGAAGTAATTGAAATTAACTTAGACGAATTGCAACCACTTGCTGCTTGTCCTCACTCTCCAGATAACATTAAGACTATTGAGGAACTTGCAGGCAAAGAAATTCATCAGGTAAGCATTGGTTCTTGTACAAACTCATCTTATAGAGATATGATGAAAGTTGCTGCAATACTAAAGGGCAAAACAGTTGCTGACGGTGTAAGTTTGTCTATTGCTCCCGGTAGTAAACAAGTACTTAATATGCTTGCATTAAATGGTGCGTTAGGTGATATGATTGCAGCAGGTGCAAGAATTCTTGAGAGTGCTTGTGGTCCTTGTATTGGTATGGGACAATCACCTAACTCCGGTGGTATTTCTTTACGTACATTTAACAGAAACTTTGAAGGCAGAAGCGGTACTGCTGACGGACAGATTTACCTTGTATCTCCTGAAACTGCAGCGGCTTCAGCGTTAACCGGTGTGTTTACAGACCCAAGAACATTGGGTGCAGATGTTGAAATCGAAATGCCTGAGAAGTTCTTAATTAACGACAATATGGTAATTGAGCCTGCTTCTGTAGATGAAATGGACAACATTGAAATTCTACGTGGTCCAAATATTAAGCCATATCCAAAGACTACTCCACTTGCAGATGAGATCTCTGCAAACTGTAGTTTAAAAGTTGGCGACAACATTACTACTGACCACATTATGCCTGCAGGCGCAAAGATTTTGCCACTACGTTCTAATATTCCAAAAATCTCTGAACATTGCTTTACAGTATGCGATAAGGACTTCCCTACTCGTGCAAAAGAATTGGGACAGAGTATAATAGTTGGTGGCGAAAACTACGGACAGGGTTCATCTCGTGAACACGCTGCCCTTGCTCCTCTATACTTAGGAGTAAAAGCCGTTCTTGTAAAGAGTTTTGCAAGAATTCACCGTTCTAACTTAATTAACGCAGGTATTTTGCCACTAACATTTGTTAACCCTGATGATTATGACAAAATCAAATTGGGCGACCAACTTGTAATGCCAAACGTTAAGGCTGAAATTTTGAACGGCGAAAACATTACAGTGGTTAACAAGACAAACGGCGAAACAATTACTGCAGTTTGTGATTTGACAGAAAGAACTAAAGCAATTATTATTTCCGGTGGTCTATTGGACTACACAAAGGAGTGTAACTAATGAGCAAAATTATGATGAAAACTCCTCTCGTTGAGATGGATGGCGACGAAATGACAAGAGTTATATGGCAACAGATTAAAGATATTTTGATCACACCATATATTGATTTAAAAACAGAATACTATGACCTTGGCCTTGAAAATCGTGAAAAGACAAAAGACCAGGTTACATTTGATAGTGCTGAAGCAACTAAGAAATACGGCGTTGCAGTGAAATGTGCAACAATTACTCCTAATGCAGCAAGAATGCCTGAGTACAACCTTACACAGATGTGGAAGTCACCTAACGGTACAATACGTGCCATTCTTGACGGAACAGTATTTAGAGCACCTATTCTTGTAAAAGGTGTTACTCCATACATTCCTACATGGACAAAGCCAATTACTATTGCAAGACACGCTTACGGTGATGTTTATAAAAACACTGAAATGACTGTTGAAAAAGGCTCAACTGCTGAATTAAAGGTTACAAAAGCTGACGGTACGGTTGAAACAAGCCTTATCCACGAATTTAACTGCGACGGTATTATTCAGGGTCAGCATAACCTTGACGATAGTATTTCTTCTTTTGCAAGAGCTTGCTTTAACTTTGGTCTTGACACAAAACAAGATGTTTGGTTCTCTTCAAAAGATACTATCAGCAAAAAATACGACCATAGATTTAAGGATATTTTTGCTGAAATTTATGAAAACGAATACAAAGAGAAGTTTGAAGCAGCAGGTATTGAGTACTTCTATACTCTTATTGACGACGCAGTTGCTCGTGTTATCCGTTCTAACGGTGGTTACATCTGGGCTTGTAAGAATTACGACGGCGACGTTATGAGTGATATGATTGCTACTGCATACGGTTCACTTGCTATGATGACATCTGTACTTGTATCTCCTGACGGAGTTTACGAGTATGAGGCAGCTCACGGTACTGTACAAAGACATTACTACAAGCACTTAAAGGGCGAAGAAACATCTACTAACTCTGTTGCCACTTTGTTTGCTTGGACAGGTGCTTTGAGAAAGCGTGGCGAATTAGATGGTCTTGGTGACCTTGTAAACTTTGCTGATAAACTTGAAGAAGCAATTATAACAACTATTGAAAACGGAATTATGACAGGTGACTTATACTTGATTTCTACTTTAGAAAACAAAAAGAAAGTTAACACTACTGAATTCCTTGAGGCTGTAAACGAAACACTAAAAACTATTTTATAAATCAGAGGTTTTTATGAGCAAGCAAAACATCTCCAAATCAGTTATAAGACGTTTGCCACGTTATTATAGATTTTTGAGTCAACTTGAGAGTCAAAATATTGAGCGCATAAGTTCTAACAAATTAGCTGAAATTATGAGATTAACTGCAAGTCAGGTTCGCCAGGACTTGAACTGTTTTGGTGGATTTGGACATCAGGGCTACGGCTATCCTGTTGCAAACCTTAAAAACGAAATTGCTAAGATATTGGGACTTGATAAGTGCTATAAGGCAATTTTGTTAGGTGCAGGTAACTTGGGTAGCGCTATTGCCACTCACCTAAAGTTTGAGAAGTTAGGTTTTGATCTTGTGGGCGTATTTGATAACAATGATAGACTTGTGGGCAAATATCTTGGGGATCTTATGATTCAGAATGACGCTGATATTGAGAAGTTTTGTCTTGAAAACAACATTAAAACTGCGTTTTTGTGTATTCCAAGTTCGGCTGCTCCTCATGCCGTTGAGAGGTTATACAATTGTGGTGTAAAATGTTACTGGAACTTTACTCATTATTACATTCAAAAAGATTACCCTGATACTACGGTAGAGAGTGTGCATCTTGGAGATTTAATGATGACATTGTGTTATAGAATCAACGAAACAGAGGAACAGAAATGACCAAACATTTAAGCAGAAAAATAAGATTTCTTTCTTTATTTTCTATGTTTGCTGTAGTGTTCATACACGCTTATAATTATAAAGATAACTTTCTTTTACCAACTACAACTATAAGTGAAGGCACAAACCCTTATGCAATATTTGAGTACTTTATAAGTAATGCTTTGTGCAGATTTGCAGTTCCTATGTTCTTTATATTCTCAGGTTATTTGTTCTTCAGAAACTTTGTGAGTATTAAAGAAAGTTACCTTAAAAAACTTAAATCAAGATGCTTCAGCGTACTTATTCCCTACATTTGTTGGGTGATAATTTCAGGTTTGTTAGTAATTTTGGCTTCTCAGTTTGAAGTAGCCAGAGAAACACAAATAGTTCAAGAAAACCTTGTTAATAATTTTGGTGATTTTATGAACTTCTTTGTATCTCCTGCTGCATTTCAATTATGGTTTATGCAACAGCTGCTGATATTCTTTGTAATTTCACCTATTATCTACCTTGCAATTAAATATACTAAAGCGATTGCAATAATACCTTTGATATTCTTGTGGTTATTTGACATCAATTTTTTAATTAACAGTCAAGGATTGTTGTTCTTCTGTATAGGCGCTGCTATTGCAATATTTAAGCAAGAGATGTTTGTTACTCAAAAAGATAACAAACTGTACACACTATTCTGGACAATGCTATGGATAGTGCTATCAGCACTTGTAACCTACTTTGCAGTAACTAACAATGCACCTTATATTGTTCGCTTGTTCTTATACAAGATAAACGAGGCTGTGGGCGTTATTGCAATGTGGTGGTTGTTTGACCATATATTTAAGCGACTTATTGATAAGAAAGCGTTAGTAAGAGCATCTAACAATATGTTCTTTATATATGTTTTGCACGAGCCATTGCAACATTTTTGCTATCAACTTTCGCTGAGAATAGGCACTGACGACAACATTTCACACATTGTTCTGTTTGTGTTTATGCCGATTTGTATAATTTACTTTTGCATTTTTGTAAGTGCGATAGTAAGAAAAATCTCAAAAACTTTACACAATGTATTAACAGGTGGTAGAGTTTATGGTGGTAAAATCTGGCAACATCACGATATAATATCAAACCTTATTAAATAACAAACAAATGCCCCTCACTTTTAAGTGAGGGGTTATTTTTATATATTTAGTTCTTGCATAATCTTGGATACAAACTCTGCATTTTGCTCTGATACAGCAGTTCTTGAGCGAATACCTTGCTTTAAGTTGATATTTCTATGCACAAACAAACGTGTAAACCAATACTGAGTCCAAGCAAATGGAAGTAAAAACGGTGCTTTCCTTAAATACCCATAGGTATTTTTCATTTTTGAATACGGAATAAAGATTTGTTTTATCGCAAAGCCTTTTCCCTGCCGTTTGCTCTCTTGGTAGAAATAGATATCCCTTGTACCGTAAGTGCTACAGTACAAAACAAACTCTCCAAGTGGAGTAATCTTTGTTTCATTATATGAAAACCAGTTGATAGAAAGTGACTTAATTTGAGTTTCAAAATCAACAAGATTTAATTCTTTTAGAGAATTATCTATATAGTTGAAATCTAAATCATTATGCTGAGATAAAAATACATAAATATCCATAAGCATACGAATACCAATGCCACCTGTTTTAAAATGGTGGGCACAATGATAAACCATATAAATATAGAAATCCTCATCGCTTAATTTGTAAGAATAATTATAGTCGTCTCTTAATATGGTTTTGTTAAAAACATCATCAAAATAGGTATCATCCCCGTCATTGATATTGCTCTGCAACTCAACATAGAGTAGATCTTTTTGAAAATGCAGTTCATCAGCCTTAATTACAGCAGGCTGAGTAAAACCTAAATCTGTAAATATCTTGGTAGCAGTCTTAAAGTCTTTTTTGTTGACAAAAATATCAACATCTGTCATTGTACGAAAATCACTTTGAGGATACAAGTGCTTTATAAAATAACCTTTTAGTGGAATATTGCAAATGCCAGCATCATCGAACTTTTGCAAGACTTTTTCTATATCAAAAAGTTGAGAAGTTTCTTTTAAAATTGCCACTCTTCGCTCATTTTCCATAACTTTAAGTATAGACTCGTCCGGTTTGTTTTTGATGTTTTTAACGCTATATGCAAGTAAATTAAGCACAGAATTACGCATAGCGTGCTTGGTTACTAATTCCCAGTTAAAGTCTTCAGGTGGTTCCTGTGGCTTTACAGAATTGATTGCTGATGAAAGCAAATGAATGTAATAAACATATATTCTTTTTTGGCTATCTGAAAGAGTAATGTTCATTTTGTGTACTAATTATCCTTTGTAAATTTACTTTTAACTTTTGCAAAAAGTTGTCTAAATGGTCGTGAATAAAACCACAATTCACAATAAAATTTATAATTAAGTGAATTTGTGCTAATATGTTTACCTTTATGATAAAAACTGGTGACGATACCAATTATATCTTCGTCTTTGATGTTGTGCTCTTTTTTGAAGTTGTTGTCTCCAAGAAACACATAGGTACCGTCAGAGCCAAAATCTACAACTCTGTGGACAGAATAAACATCGTTTTCCTTGTAATAGTAAAGAGCAACATCAAATAAATGCAGTCTTTCTGTTGGTTTTTTAAGAAAAATCACATCATTTTCGCCATCAAGCATAGGCTTCATACTTTTGCCTTTGGGAGTAAAAGATACTGTTTTGCCGTTGTCAAGTTGCTCTTTGAGGAGAACAACAAGGTCCTTAATTTCTACCTTATTCAAGAATGCCAGCATCCTTTACTTTGGCAACAAATAAGGCAACATCTCGTTGTGCGATATTGGTAGGTACGTCGTATTCATCAGTAAGAGCCTTAACTAACTCCTGCTCCGTTGCGCCTTGTTGTAAGATCCTGAATAAAAAAGCACCTGAATCGTTAAGGTTAATCATACCACTAAAATCAACAACCGCTTTGCCCACAGGTACTACTACATTTGTATCTGCAATTTTGCGAAGGATAAAATCTTCACGAATTTTCATAATAACAGTCCTTTACTCTACATTAAATACATTATATATTAAAATAAAACAAAAGGCAACAAAAAGCGGTAACTAAAAGTTACCGCTTTAAATTATAGTGATTCAATTAAATCAATAAGGTACATCTGAATTAGTGTTGCATCACGGATATTAACTACACCGTCACCGTTAGTATCTGCCAAGCCTTGATTTACATAAGAATCAAATGACCCAATCTTAGCAAGATATTTTTGAATTAAAGTAACGTCAGTAATATTTACTTCGCCATCACCGTTTGAGTCACCTGTTAATTTTTCCACAACTTCGTAAGGTACATAGTTCTGATAACAATACTCTAATGCATCGCTATCAGCATATACCTGAGCAGTAATTGTATTGGACAATGACATTGGATAGAAACAATATGCACCTATTGTAGATATATTATCTGACAAAAATACTGATGTTAATGATGTGCAACCCTCAAATGCACGAACACCTAATGATGTGCAATAATAAGGAATATCAATTGAAGTTAATGATGAACAATAATAGAAAGCACGGTTACCTATTGAAGTAATGCCCTCAGGTAGTTCAACAGACTTTAGTGAAGTACAATTGCAGAAAGTATATTCACCAATAGTTGTTAGATTAGCAGATAAAGTAACTGATTCAAGGCTAGTGCAATTATTAAAAGCATAAGAACCCAACACAGTTACAGTATCAGGAATAACAATTGAGGTTATGCTAGTGCAACCACTAAGGAAATTGCTACCAATAGTAGTTACACCACTAGGAACTGTAAATGAAGCCAAAGCAGTACAGCCCTGCAACATACCAGCCGGCAAAGATGTAACTGCAGTTGAAGTAATATCCAGAGCAGTTAGAGAAGTACAATAAGCAAAACTATAGTTGCCAATAGTATCAACACTGCTAGGGATTTTGATAGACTCAAGATTTGAACAACCATAAAAAGCAGAAGTAGAGATGCTTGTGATAGTATCTGGTAATGTAACACTTACAATATCAGTATTATTTTGGAACGCATTGCTGTCAATTCCTGTTACTTTAACACCATACACCTCAGAAGGGATTGTAATATCTGTATCTGCACCGTTATACTTATGTATTGAATAGGCATCAGTGCCTGTAATAGAATATGTATAATCTCCCTCAGTAAAAGTTGTTGCAGCAGAAGTTGAAACAACTGACACAGAAACCATAGAGAAAATCAACATAACTACAAATGTTAATGATAATAACCGCTTTGAAAATTTCATAGTAAACCTCCTAAAAACAATAGAGTTATACAAGTTAATTATACATTGGGGTTATACATTAGTCAAGTGAAAAATCGCTACAAAACAAAAGGGACTGCATATGCAGTCCCCTATTTGTTATTGAATAATATTACTGACCAAGTATGTCTGATTCAGTTACATAACAAGCAGCAGATGCAGGGTTAGCACAAAGTGCAACCTGAACTTCGCCGTTAGCGTCTTCATATAAGAAGAATGAGTAAACCATATAACTGAGGTTAACATTGTCTACGTTATAAGTATTAACAGCATCGAAGAAGTAGTTGAATGCAGTTAACTTAGATGAGTAACGAACAATAACTTCCTCTGGATATGGAACATCAGTCATACCACGATAATCAACTACTGGTGAGTCGTAAACATCCCAAGTAGTTTCATAATCATCGCCGTAATCGAGCCAGTCGTCAGTAATTGGAATGTAACTATATGACAAACCGGTTGACTTGTAGTTTTGAACAAATGCAGAACCACTTGTCTTTTCTGTTTTATCAGCAAATGTCATAGCATATGTGCTGATGTTGGAAAGAACAGATGAAGTTACCTGTGATTTAACAGGTTTGCCTGTAGATGTGTTGTAAGCATAATAGAATACACCTGAACCAAGATACTTAACTGTATCATCGTTAGCATCTATGAAGTTCTGGATATAGAAGTTCTGGTGTAATTTCTTAGTCTGATTATCATCATAAGAAATTTCAGCATAACCGTTTGTTATTACAGAAGTAAAGAGAACGTCAAGGTTATTGATGTTTTCTGTTACACCTAATTCAAGGTTTTCTGTAACACGAACAGAGTAAGTTGCTTTAGTTGAAATTGCTGCAGTTGAATCTGTCATATTATACCAATAAACATTTGAAGCAGATGTGTAAGTAGAAGCAGAAATATCAATCATTTCCTGGAAGTGATATGTCTCACCTGTTGATCTGCCGTTTACAGATACTGTGTACATATGAGGAGTTTCAGTGAGATAAGCGTCGAACTGATAGTAACCAATATCTTCGCCCTCAGCAGCATTCTCGTTATAATAGTCAGTTAGAGTTACAGTTGTAAGATCCAACTCATAATCGAAATACTCATTTGCAATTATTGGAGCCATACCAACAACAACTGAATTCCAGTTTGCTTCATTGTCTATTGATTCAACAGCAATGTCAGCAACTGTAGTTGTGTAAGTAGCCGGAACAGTATAACCTTCTTTGTACTCATATGTTCTGGAATCTTCTGGTGAATATACATTGTAATGATATACAACCTTTACAGGATATGAATCTTCAGGTTGGAAGTAAGCAACATAGTTTGCGTCAGTATAAACAGCAGAAGCAATAGATACGGTTGTATCAGTGATTACTGTTGAAGAGTTAGCAGCCCAATACATAAATGGACATGCCTGTAAAGTACGAGTTGCTATGTCAGTAACAGTGAATGGGAATGTTGCTGTACCGTCATATGCAGCATAAAGAACTGAGTATCCGTTTGTAATCTGTTGTACATAACCACGTGAAATTGGCTTAGATACAGAGCCATAGCCATTATGTGTGAATGTTATAGTAGCAGATTTATAAGAAATAATATCAAACCAACTTGGATCAGCAACAGCAAGAGGCTCTAGGTTATCTAGTGCTTCCTTGAGAGTAGCAGCGGCTGCGTCAATTTCGTCCTGGTCAAAAGAAGAACGATATACTGACAAATACTCATAGTAAGCATTTGATACAGCATAGAAAGAATCACCTGTATAATGAGGAGTTGCTGATTGATCCTGAATAACTGCTAAAGCGTTAGCAAGAGCATTATTAAGTTCGTCTTTATCAAAGAATTGTACTGTAATATCAGTTGGATCATAAGAATCAAGCAAGTCACCTTCAGGTGTAATTGAAAGTGTAAGAATATTATCTTCACCAGTTACATAACCTGTTACGATAATATCAACAACACCAGTATAAGTATTATCACCTAATGTGTAAGCGCCTTCTACTAACTCAACGTTGTAAAGTAGATTGTCTTCTGAATCATAGATTGGGTTATCACCAATTTCAAGTTCAGTGCCATCATAAGAAACGCTAAGTGTAGCATAGAACTCTGTAGGCATTACGCTTGTTGCTGTATTTTTAGTAGTTTTTGTATTGCTATAATATGAAATTAACTGAGGAGAATGAGGAGTATCATAGTCTGGCCATAATTTAACTGTGTAGAACAACTCACGAGTTGAACCTTGCCAATCCATATAATAAGCGTTATCAGTATCACTATCCAAGTCAGTAGATAACTTAACTGCTGGGAATTCGTGATCCTTTTTAGCATTTATTGTTACACCTTCACTTGGTGAGAAAGAAGCCTCGCCAACACCCTTGAACTGAACATAATTAGCAGTCTTTGGAATATCATAGTAATAATAATCCTGTTCGTACTTGTTATCTACAGCAACAAGAGACATATTAACATATTCGTTATTTGCAACATCATCAAGAGTTTCACCCCAACGAACTGCTAGTCCCTCGTAGCAATAAACGTTGGTTAAATAAATACGAACTGTGTTGTAGTATACATATGAATTAGTGTAGTAAGGAGTGTCGTTCTCATCTAACATTAAATCATCATCATAACTGAAAGGTGTACCTTCAATAAAGTTACTTTCAACTTCGCCGGTTGTTTTATACCAAACAGTTTTTGATGAGATAATCTTGTTGATATCCGGTTGGTCTTCATCTTTAAGACCTACTTCAACATCACCCATTGTAACCTTGTAAATCTTAAAGTTTGTATAAATATTACCGTCAGGATCCAAGTAATAACTTGCATCAACCTTTGCAGTATAGATATTTGTACCTGAAAGTAGAGTCATCTGAGTAATTGTTGTAGTACCATCATTTTCCATTGTATAAATGTAAACTGGTTCATCAACTGTGTTTGTATCAAAATCAAAGTATACATCTACATCTTCAACAACAACAAGTTCATCAGAGATATTAACGTAAGTCATATTTGAGTAGAATGACGCAGAAGGTGTTGAAGAAGGAGCAGCAACAAAGTAGAATGTGGAATCAGACTTGATACCGTCTACTACTAACTGAGCCTCACCCGAATCAGAAGTAACTGAACCCAAGAAAGTGTCTTCTGTTGGTGTAAGAGTACCACCAACCATCTCGTAGAAGTTATATATGATGTTACCTGTGTAATCTTCACCATCTCTCAAAACACCTGAAACACTTGCGTATAGTGTAACGGAATCGTTATATGAAGCGCTAACAGAAGTATTAGAAACAACAGTTTCTGTATCTCCCTCTGTGTTTGTTTCATCATCAACATCTGTGCTATTTAACTCAATAGTAAGATTTGCAACAGCATTAGAGATATCGTAGTCACGTACTGGTGTTTCGAAAATCCATACCTGACCTGTTACGGAATCTACAGTAATATTAACGTAGTTCCAACCAGCAGGAACTGTGCTACAAATAAATGTACCAGTCTTGCCTACAATAGCAAAACTATCGTTATCTGTATAGTATGAACCGTTTTCGTTACTATCTGTATCTGCTAAAACTGTGTTTGATGCAGCACCGATTGCAGTTGTACCATCGGAGAAGTAGAATGTACCGTTGCTATCTGTAAGTAGGTCACGAGGTACACCCTGATACCAATAATAGTTTTCAACACCTGCAACTGCCTGAAGTGGATAGTTTGTATCAGTAACGTCTTTACCAAAGTTAGGACCAATTAGGTACAAAGTTCTGTCTGTCATATCAATAGCAACATCAGAAGCATCAACAGGATATGTTACGGAGAATGTACCTGCGTTACTATCATAATCACCTAATAAAGTGTTAACTGTGAATGTATATGTACCTGCTACAGTAGGGATAAACTCATAATAAGAAGCACTATCAACAGTAGAGTTATAATCTAAAGTTGCGCTTGAGTTATCAGATGTGATAGTTGTAGAAGCAGGCGCATTGTAATAGTAATTAAAATCAGAATCATATACGTAGAAACTATATGTGTCAGCGAGCATATCTTCAGTAAACTCAACAGTTGCTGTGTAAGTAGATTCGCCTGTACGAGTTAATTCAGCAAACTCTGTTGAATCAGCGCTGTTATAAATACCAAAAGTAGGATATTCGTTAAAAGCGTACCAATTACCATTGTTATAGTATGTACAGTCATTATAAGTTCCTGAAATTGTTGTTGAAGGTACAAACATCTTACCAGAAGAATAACTAAAGTCGCCACGATAAGAAACCTGAGTATTCCAGAAGTTATCATAACTAGCCTGTCCTGCTTTTGTAAAAGCAATATTAGTACTTGAATAATTTGGGGTTGAAGAAGAGAATGTATACTTATACACATTATCTGAACCTTCGATTAAAGTCATCTGATGCAAGTTATTTCTGTCTGCAGCACCGGCACCTTTACTTGGACTGTTGTAAGCATCCCAATAAGCACCAAAGTAAACGAATACACTGCCCCAGTTGTTTACGTCTTTATAATAAACAGTGTAAGTATCATCTTCAGCAAAAGCAGTAAATGAAGTAAAAGCGAAAGATGACATTAACATCAATAATGACAAAACTAACGCAATAGCCTTTTTGCTAAAAGACTTAAATGATTTTCTCATATTTATTACCTCCATAAATTAGAGTTTGTATGAGCAAGTGAGCGTATAGTTCGGATACCGCCTGACCTCAGTATTTAAGGAATGCACAAATCTGATTAAATAAACCGATTTGAAATAATCAGGGCATTGCTTAAAGGAACATTTGGGCACACTACCACATACTTATTTACCATAGTATTATACATCAAATTGGCAAGTTTTTGCAAGACTTTTTGATAAATTTTATTTAAATTTTATGGGTTTTTGTGTAAATATATAAAATAATAGGTTTAAGGCAGAATTATATTTCTAAATTAGCATTATAAGTGTTGTTTTAGTGAAATTACGTTACAAATTATAGTCAAAATTACTAATAGGTTTGTTTTATTAAATCCCCCCTGTAAGGCTTACGCCTTACTTCCCCCCTTTAGGCAAGGCTTTTGTGCGTTTTAGCAAAGGGGACTTGGTGTGGAGCGTAAACTTGGTTTTAAAGAAAAACAAAACTACAACGGGCGGTTAATAACCGCCCCTACAAACAAAAAAACGAACTACAACGGGCGGTTAATAACCGCCCCTACAAACAAAAAACAAACTGCAACAGGTGGTTAATAACCACCCCTACAAAAAAAGACATAAACACCGTAGGGGCGGATATCATCCGCCCACATAACTACACAACTTTACACAAAATCACACAAAGGGTATGGTATTGAGTTAAAATAAAAAAGGACTGACGAAAATCGTCAGTCCTTATACACTTAATTTAACACTTAAAGGGGTGTTTACCACCAATCGTCGCCGGCATCGCCGTCGCCACCATCGTCGCCACCGCCGTCTTCGCCAATACCTCCATCGCCTTCAAGAGAATCATCGGCATCCTCTTCGTCATCGTTAATATCAGGATAACTTGGAGTTAAAACGTCATCAAGCAAATCGATTTCTAACCATTCAAATTCAGGAGAAATATACAATTTTTTAAGCATCATGCTTTACCTCCTATATCAAAATCGCACTAAACCTCATAATACTTTACTATTATATACCTTAATCTTACAAAATGCAAGAGAAAAAGTAAAAATAAATGTAGTAAAAATATATAAAATAGTGTATGAATTTTGTTTAATATTGCTAAAGGTAGATCAAATAATAATTTATTGATTCTACCCTCCCCAACTAAGGGGAAGGTAGATTATTCAATTATTATTATGATGCTTCGTACATGCTTGCAACTGCATATGTATCAGATACAGAAACCTGATACTGAGTTTCTCCGTTAAGTTCGTAACTATATACATAGTATGAATATAGTGCAACATCCTTGTTTGCGTTAGAACTTGTATTTGTGAATGTTAGATTAAAGATGTACTGATATGCTTCAAGTGTATCTGAGTAACGGTAAATATCGCCACCGTCAGCGAGTGTTAGATATCTGTAACCAACCTTTGTAGTTGAATCAGTAGTTACATTGATAGATGTTGAATATGTTGCTGATTTAGCAGTAATCTTATCAATGATAAATTCCTTAGCAACATCTGCACCTGTTAAGTAAGCAGAAGCAGTTGCGTTACTCATTGAGTAGTAAACTACACCACCGCCCAAGAACTGAACGTTTGTAGCACCTGCGATTACGTTGCCGTTATCGTCATAAGCAACACCTGTGTAGTAATCAACAATGTAGAAGTTCTGAGTTAACTTCTGAGTGCCGTTGTTGTAGGATAGTTCGTAGTAGCTGTTTGTAACAACTGCCTTACCATCCATTGAAGTGCCGTCGTCGTTAGCCTTGCAACCTAATAGCATATTGTCAATTACAACGTGGAATTCGTATGATTCGCCAACTGCAAGGATTACATCCTCGTTGTTCTGGTCGTACCATACTGCCTCACCACTTACACCAAAGTCAGAAGCCTCTACATATAGAGTTTCCTGATAGTAACACTGAACAGCAGTACCGTTGATAGTTACTGTGTAAATGTGTGCGTCGTTCTGTAGTTCGATGATTACTTCTGTGATTTCACCTGTTTCTTCATCAACTACATACTCTGTGTTGAGTTTATCCATATCAAGTGAGTAATCGAAGTAGTTACTCTTGATTGAAGGAACGAACATTGTTGTATCGTCGCCATCTGTATCTGTGATTACAGTTTCGAGATATGCTCTGTTTTCAGATGAATCAGTAACTAACTCTTCTTCGATGATAGCCTGAGTTGAGTAAGAAGCGTCGAGTGTTTCTTTGCTTTCATCGTAAACATAATTACCGTCTGATGTATCGTAATCCTGGAACTTATAAGTTAACTTAACTGCTCTGTAACCTGTCATAATGAAGTTAGCAGTGAATGTGCAGTCTGCTTCAGGAGCAGTTGTAACCTCTAACTCAGCATTATCAGAAACAATACCCTCACCCATTGTCCAACTT
The DNA here is from genome assembly GCA_964629465.1 of uncultured Ruminococcus sp. Lineage (GTDB taxonomy): Bacteria > Bacillota > Clostridia > Oscillospirales > Acutalibacteraceae > Ruminococcoides. The sequence continues at coordinate 87,439 of CAZVRE010000001.1, forward strand.
GAGCATTCATACAAGTCAGCATTTACCGGTACACCGGTTGAAGTTAAATCATACTTAAAGTCTGCAGTGCCATCAGCAGCAGCGTAAGTTACTGTGTAGAGAACGCCATCTGTGATAGTCTGAACGTAGCCGAAGTCAGGCTCTGTAACAGTACCTAACTCTGCGTTGTTAACTGTTACTTTAGCAACAGCAGTATGATAAGAAATTAAATCAAACGCCTTAGATGTTGGGTTAGTTCTCATATTATCAATAGCATATTTGATAGTAGCAGTTGCTTCATCAATAGCAGCCTGAGTTGTTAGGTTATCGAGAACATTTATACCAGCATTATATGCATCTAACAATGTGTTGTATGTTAGAGTTGTGTAAGTATCGTTTGCTTCCTGCTGAGCAATAATAACTTCTGCATTAGCAATAGCAGTGTTGAGAGCGTCTGCATCAACTACTGTAATTGTTACAGGATGTGTTGTTATACCTGGCAACCAGTTAGTGCCGTAGTAATAACGAGGCTCAATGTTAATAGTTTCAGAACCTACAGCCTTAGCAGTTAATGTACCGTCTTCAGCAACATCAAAGTATGTACCACTGTAAGATAGAGTTGCTTTAACGCTACTACCGTAGTGGATAGTATCAACGTTGCTTACAGGTTTAATTGAAGTTGTCTGACCCTTTGCAATAACAACATTACTTGAGTAAGAAGTTATAACAGGAGTAGTTTCGCTCCATATACCTGCAGTATGAGCTTTATCTGAACCACCACTGATATAGTAAGCGTTGTTATTAGTAGTTGAGAAGTTAGACTCAAGAGTTATAGTAGATGTCTGTAAACCGTTATTACCGTTGTTGAAGATAACCTTCTGAGTACTGAGTGGTATATTAGCATAGTACAATCCTTGACCATATTCATTGGTACCATACCATGTCATTGCAACACCCGGCCAAGTAGAACCAACACTTCCGGAATCGTTCCAATAGTGAACATGTATATTATCCCAACTCTTGTTGTTAGTGAAGTATATACGATTTGTGGTGTATGTTGAGTCATCTATGTTAGTTGTAGTCTTAACAGCATTGATTGTATCTGTGTAAGTAATGCCATCATCGTATGAGAAACTTAAATCAATCATATTAGACTCAAGAGTACTATCGGTAGACTTTAACCATAGAGTCTTGGAATCAATTAACTTATTAATATCTGGCTGACAATCGTTAGTAATACCAATAACAATATCGCCAATAATTAACTTGTGAACACCAAAGTTACTGAACAAATTGCCTGTAACTGACTCGTAATAATCAACTGTTACGTTGGATGTGTAGATGTTTGAATCACCTAATTCAGCCAATTCGTAAGATGTTTCTGTATTAGTATCATCAATTGTTACTAATTCAGGAGTTACACCATCAGGTACTGTTGCACCGTTGAAGTCGAAGTAAATATCGGCTTCAAATTCTTTTGCTTCTTTACCATAGTAGATCAAGATTGTAGCAAGACCTGATGCTGAAGAATCGTTTGTTGGATATGCTACTACATAGTAAGTAGCAGTATTTGATGGCTGGAATGTTAGAGAAGCAGTTGTGCTTGAGGTTCTTACTGACCCAACAAGAGTATCAGTTGTTGGGTCTGTATGTTCACCTGTCATTTCATAGAAGTCGTATGTAATTAAGCCAACATAATCTTTGTATTCTTCTTCGCCATCAATAGCAGCAGTGATACCAGTAGCAGTAGCAGTTAATGTAACTGTGCTACCGTCTTCTACCTTGTTATCAGCAGCATTTGAATCGATAGAAACTACAGGAGCAGTATACAAATCTTCAACTGCAGCAGTTACCCAAACTCTCATTTCTGTAGGATCTAAGTAAATGTTAACTGCTGTACAATCTTCGCCACCAAGAGCAGCGTAGTTTTCGTCACTGATGTAATAAGCACCAGAGTCTTTAGCTTGAGCAATTACATTGGTAGAATAAGCAGTTGGTCTTGACTTATACATATCTTCTTCAGAAGTAGCAGTTGTAAGAGCAATATCTGTACCACCGTCAGGACCTAAGTAAGTCTCTGTATTAGTAATCTTGAAGAATGAGCCTGTGCCAGGAACTGTGCCAGCAGTGAAGACATTCTCAATTGGCACTGATCTTGCAACATAAATGCCTGAACCAACTTCAACCTCAGTTAGCATAAGTTCCTTGGAGTCCTTACTCCAAATGTAGATACCACCAGTACCACCAACGAGGTAGTATGCTTGTGGAGCAGCAAGATGATATGAAATCCATGCACAACGTGAGATCAACCAATCAGCAGCGAAATCAAATTCACCACCGTTTAAAGTATCAGCAGTAAATACATATTCTTCGTAGAAGTGAGTTGTGTAAGACTGGGTCTCAGCATACCAATAAGGTAAGTTGTATGTTGACATATCGATATCGCTGTAAAGTGTTTCGTAATCGATCTGATACATACTATTCTGTGTGTGAGTACCTGTCCAAGCCTCATTACCAATAACTGACCACTTAACTGAGTTCATAGCAGCAGAAGAAATGATAACTGACTCGTAGTAAGCACGAGACTGAATACCAGAATTCTTCTTGTCTGTAGTATTATTTGTTGAAGTGCTGTCAAAGATAGTGTTGATATTGTAAATGAATGAAGAAGTATCGTTGATACCTGTACCGTACCAAGCCTGCTTAGCAACTTGCATAATCATATCATTGTTAGCCATAGCGTTAACAAAGTTGCCTGTGTAAGCAGTATTAGCACCATACCAATATTTACACCACCAACCTGATGCTTCGCTATAGTCATCAGTTACAGCAGATGAAATATAAGAAGATGATGTATCTGGGTTACCTAATGAGTTATCAAAGTCCCAAACAGGAGCAGCGAAGAATCTATAAACGCCGTCAGTATCTTCTTCATAAGTTAGATAGAATGATGACCAACCAGCATCGTAGTTCTTACCAACTTCCTGAATTAGTAATGTTTTAGCGAGAGATTCTACATTTGCAATAGCAGAAAGTTCTTCGTAAGTTGTTTCTTCACTAGTTACTAACTCATAAAGTTCATGATATTTTACGGAGATATATGATGTGATAGCACTCTCAAGAGCACCGTCGAGGCTATAGTCGGCCTCAAGGTCACTAACATCACCAGGATCAGGTAAGGATAGGTTCAAAATACCTGAACCGTTAAGAGGAGTCCATTCAAGATCGTCGCCCTGTGATTCGTAAGCAAGTTCAATCATGAAACTATAATCGCCTGTCTGATCAATCAAGTCCTCTTTAACTGTTGCAGAAGCAGGAGTTGTTACTTCGCCTGTTTCTTCGTCAGTTGTTGCAGGTGTGATATCAAGTAGGTCTTCAGCATCCTGAACATCCTCGAGTGTGTCGTACTTTTCAGTTAACTGATATTCACCAACATATAAACCGTTAACATACAAGTCAACAAAACGAGAGTCTGTTGCGTACTTAACGCCTACTGAATCAGCAAGGTCGTACAAGAAACGGTTACGGGACAAAGATGGATCCTGATAGTTAGCAAGAAGTGAATACTTCTTGTTCTTAGCCATACCGTCAACAGAAACCTTGTCATTCAGGTTAACGTTCCATGACTTCTTGAGTGTACCGTTCCAAGTTGTGTTACCTCTACCCTTGATCTTCTTGGACTGCTGTGAAGTTTGAACTACGCCTTCATCGTCAACAACTGTGAATGTAGCCTTGGAAACTTCTGCTTTATCCTTATAGTCAAATGTATTATCAAGTGATAGAGCAGTAATTAATTCTGTAACATTAGCAACATTAGTATCGGAATATTTGCCGGTATATGTTGCTTCGTCAGTACCTGAATATACTGAATTTTCATTAGTGTTGATGTAAACTGAATCTTCAGCGTTTGATGTGTAGATGTTCAATGTGCATTTAATATTATGAGCAGATTTACAAGCAGCAACCACTGTAGATGGGATTTTTGCTAATTCACCTGCTTCAACTACAATTGAACTTCCGTCAGCAAGGTAGAAACGCATACCTTCAGTATAATTGTTGAATACAGTATAAGTACCGTCGCTATTTAGAGCGTTTTCAGGTAAAAATACATTATACTGATAATTAGCATTAGATATGTAATTACCTACTTTAATAACACCGTTTATAGTATTCTGACCATATGTACATTCCATTACAGCCCATGCTTCTGTGTTAGTACAATCATCGCCAATTGTGTGGAAGTACAAATATTCTTCGAAGTATGAAGTTTCAACAGCAGAAATTGTAGAGTCAGCAGTTACTGTGATAGTATCGTTTTCTGCGTTAGCCTTATCAACTGTGAATGTGAATGTGCTATCGTTTTCATCTTCGTCTGTAGCAGTAGCAGTCCAACCTGCGAATGATGCGCCTTCTGCTAATTCATAAGAAACTGTAACAACTGTGCCTGCTTCAACGTTATCGCCAGATGCGATTGAGTTGCCAGCAGCATCAACAGCAGTTATTGTAACACCAGCACCTGCATTAAATACAACAGGTAGTCTGTATTTGTGGAAATCAACATTTACAGTACCGTCAGCAGAAGCCTTAACTGTGTAAGTGCCGTCACCGTTGTCTGTAACTTCTACAGTATCACTTGAAGTAATATCAAATTCATAAGAATCGATAGGTGTGATTGTAAGTTTTTCACCAATCATAGCGCCGATTGCTATAGTAGAACCGGAAGCAACATCGTTGCCGTCACTATCCTGGATAGAACCTAATGTATTATTATAATTGATTGTTACATTGTATGTATTTTCGAGCAATTTAACCTTAACGGTTGAGTCAGCCTCACCGATAGTGCCTGTAAATGCACCGTCAGTTAGTGTTACATCTTCACCGTCAAGAGTTACACTCTCAAGTGTGAACATATCAGCATAATCTGCTTTGATAGCAACTGTTACTGTATATTCATCACCAGTTGAATAGTTAAGAGTTTGTGCTTCGCCTGTAGCATTGTTAGTAACTGTTACGTCAACATAATCTGTTGGTGCATCAACTACAACATCGTATAGTTCGTAACCGTCAACCCAAACTTTGTTTTCTGCAGGTTGATAGTAAACGTTAACCATATCCCAAGGTGTATCGCCTGATGTAGTCTTAAGAGCACCTGAACCACTTGCACAAGCAAATGCGTTGTTTGTTACATAAGTGTTAGATTCTTCATCATAGCCAAACTGTAGGTCTACTTCTGTAACTGAACCAATATATGATGAAGTAATAGCATCAACAATCTTGAAACTATGATTTAGAGTTGTATCGACAGGCATTGCAATCTCTGTCTTGTAGATGCCTGGTTCAATTTCTTCGAATGGATAATCTTGTACAGTAGTTCCCCAGCCGATAGCTGAGTTAACAAAGTAGTAAGAACCTGTATCTGCAAACTGAGCAGTTAGCCAGTTAGCACGAGACATCATATAATCGGAAGCATAGTCAAATTCATCCTTAGCAGATGAAGTTGATGCAGCAAGACCAGAAGTGTAAGACTGAGTTGCAGATGAAAGTGTAACATCAGGTAGATAATATGTATCGAAATCTACTGTGTTAAGTACATCTTCAATATTTGAATAATTAGTACCTAAACTATAAATAGCAAGAGATGTATGGCCTTGTGACCAATTGTTAGGAGCAACACTCCAATGGAGTGAGTTGCAAGCCTGTGAAGTAGCCATAATTGACTCGTAGTAAGCACGAGGCTGAATGCCAGTGTTAGCACCTAATTCTTTTGCATCTGATACAGTAGCAGTATCAAAGTAATTTAGGTTGTATAGGAATGATGTTGTGTCATCAGGTGCAGTACCAAACCACGCATTACGAGCAGCCATCATAACGTATGTGTTCTTAGACATAGCGTTTACAAAGTTGCCTGTGTAAGTGCTACCGTCAGTAGCAGTGCCGGTCCAAGTTTCACACCACCAGTCAGCAGTTTTACGAGAAGCAGTGTCGTTAGCGTTACCTAATGTATTATCAAAGTCCCAAACAGGAGCAGCGTAGAACTTGCCATCTTCATAACATAGATAGAATGAAGATACACCAGAGTCGTAGTTCTTGCCAAGTTCCTGAATAAGGTAAGTTTTAGCAAGAGAATCAATATCTGCAACAGCAGAAAGTTCTTCGTATGTTGTTGTAGGGTCTGTGATTAAATTATAGAGTTCATCATATTTTTCAATGATGTATTCACCTAAAGTTTCCTGTAGGTTTAAGCCATAATCTGCATCAAAGTCTGCAACATCGCCAGGATCAGGTAATGAAAGGTTAGTGTAACCTGAACCGTTTGAAGGATAATACATGATTTCGTCCATGTCTTTATCTTCAACAGCGAGTTCGATCATAAATGAAACTTCGTTATTTTCGAAGATTTCCTCATTAACTTCGCAAGAAACGATTTCACCTGCATCGTCATATTCAACATTAGTGATCAAATCGTCTTCAACGTCACTACAATTTTCGATGTTGTCGTACTTTTCAGTTAGTAAGTAAGAACCAACATACAAACCGTTAACATATAGTTCTACATAACGAGAGTCTGTTGCATAACGAACGCCTACTGAATCAGCAAGGTCGTACAAGAAACGGTTACGAGACAAAGATGGATCCTGATAGTTAGCAAGTAGAGACCACTTCTTGTTCTTAGCCATACCGTCTATGGAACGCTTGTTATCAAGATTGATGTTCCAGGACTTCTTATTAGTACCAGACCAAGTAGTGTTACCTCTACCCTTGATCTTTTTAGACTGTTCAGAAACATAAACTGTACCGTCGTCGCCAACTACTGTAAATGTTGCGCCCTTAACTTCTGCTTCGTCCTTGTAATCGTAAGTGTCGTCAAGTGATAAAGCAGTGAGCAACTCAGCAAGATTAGCAACATTAGTATCGGAATATTTGCTTGTATATTTTGCTTCGTTAGTACCTGAATATTTGGAACTATCATTTGTGTTGATGTAAACTGTGTCTTCTGCAGTTGTTGTGTAGATTGTTAACTTACAGGTTGTAGAAGATTCACCAAGTATCATACCTGTTAGGTTAGTTGGAACCTTGGCAGTTTCACCTGAAGGAACTGTATACTTAGTACCGTTTGCATCTACGAATGTAAGAGTAGAAATCTGACGAGCGTTATATACTGTATATGTACCGTCAGAATTCTTAGCAGATTCAGGAAGAACTACCTGGTATGAACTACTTGAAGAATATGCGCCAACAGATATAGTTGTATCCTGACTGCCTACAGCCTCAACTACTGTCCAAGCCTCGGAACTCTTGAGGTCATCGCCGATAGTGTGGAAGTAAGCATAACCTGTGCCACCAGAAGGCTGTTCTACCCAAGTTGGTAGATATGTTAATTTACTTGTTGCTGAAACAAAAATGCCCTTGTCTGCATCTCTGTAGTCAGCAGTTACAGTAAATGTATATGTTAATTCATCCTCGTCAATATCTGCATAACTGCAAGTCCAATAAGCCAAAGCATATTCGCCGTCGCCAAGGATATTAGCAGTTACAATGATTTCGTCGCCGAGTTCTACCCAACCACCGTTTTCAACAATTTCACCTGTTGTGTTGTTGTAAGCAATCAACTCAATACCGTCACCTACTGTACCAAGGTTGAGGTAAGCGCCGTCTTTTTTGAAGTGAGCATATATTCTGCCACCATTAGTTGCATTGATTGAGTATGTGCCGTCCTCGTTGTATGTGAATTCAACGCCATCAGGAACTTCCCAATAATCAAAAATATAATTTTCTTCAGGAGTTAATATAAGTGAACCTGATGCACCGTTTACCTCACCAACTTGAACTGTAGTGTTACCTGTAACAGAACCACCACCATCAGTCAAGATATATACAGTATGAGTGATTTCAGCAAAAGTTACGTTGATAGTAATGTTACCTAAAGCAAAATACATATATGTATCTGGGTCTAATAAGAACTCATCTTCTTCAACACCGTCCATTGTAACTTCTACGTTTTCAACGTAATAACCATCATTTGGTTCAATTTCAAGGTTGAATACAAGACCTTCTTCGATAGAAGTAGTTACATATTCACCTAAATCTTCGCTGAAAATCTTAACTGAACCATAGTTAGCGTTGTAGTTATTTGTAATATTTAATACACCTGCTTCGTCTTCTGCGAAGTTAACTTCGATTTCGATGTTTTCGCTACCAACTGTGCCTGTGTATGAACCGTTAGCAACCTGAGCAGTTACATCTTCACCGTTAACAGTAATAGAAGCAAGGTGGAAGCCTTCAAAAGCCTCAATAGTAACTGTATAAGTATCACCTGGGAACATCTGAGCAGCAGCACTTAAGTCTGCAGAACCCATTGAGTCGTCGTTAACAGTAAGAGATGCAGTGTAGTAAGGCTTGAACTTAGCAGTTACATAGCCACCATCGGCTGTTGCTGTGATAGTTGTTGTAGCAGAAGTTGTGCTTGAAACTGAAACACCATCACCTGAAATAACCCAACTATCAAATACATAACCAGCGTTTGGAGTAGCAGTTACAGAAAGACCATCTGGGCCTACCTTTTGAGAGGCTGATGGGCTAACAGTACCGTTTCCATAGGTGCCAATTGTTACGTTGAAAGTATCTTTTACGAAAGTAGCAGTTGCTGTACCGTCAGCAGTTGCTGTGATTGTATATGTGCCATCACCGTTATCTGTAGCAGTAACACCACTACTTAGTTCCCAACCTGCGAAAGCATAGTCAGTATCCGGTGTTGGAGTTACTACAAGACCAGATGAACTTACAGTCTGGCTGCCTGAAGGATCAACACTACCACCGTCACCTGCGGAAATGTCTACGGTTTTACTTGAAACCTTGAAGAGAGCATAAACTGTCTTGGCTGTATATGAAATATCATAAGCATAAGCGTATGTAGTTGAAGTTGATACAACATTTGATGCTGAAGAACTTGTGGACCAACCAACAAACTCATAACCATCTGCAGGGGTTGCTTTGAAAGTAGCAGTTGAGCCAGGAGCCAATGTTGTACTTGCATAAGCAGTAGAAGATGTAGATGAAACTGCACTACGTGTGGATGTAGAACTATATCCACTCATATAATAACCACTTACAGTAACTGTACCAGCAGCAGCGTTACTTGAATATGATGAGCCATCTGTACTGCCATAAACATTTGCTCTTGTAGTTAAGTTTATGCTACTTGCAGAAGTACCTTTATAGTTAATAGATAAACTACAGTTGTTACTTGTGCTTGCAGGTACACAAACGTAGTAACTACCGGAGTTGAAACCGTAGTTATTGTACACATTAGTATAATGAGCAGCGTTTGTACGGTTACTTGAGCCCCAGCTACCTGAACCCCACGCTGAACTTCCGTTAGCAAATGCTACATAAGTAGCACCAGACCAAGAAGGCATTGTGTACCTATACAAGTTATTCGTATTGGAAACTTTGGTCATAGAATAAACTGATGTATAACTGCTATGACCAATGAACATCATTACATAAGTTTCTGTCCAAGTGGATGGTTTAAGGAAATATATATAACCACCAGTATGGTCAACAGCGTTAGCGGTGGAGATTGTGCCCACCATTAGTGTAGAGAACATCATTAAGAAGCACAAAACTAAAGCTAATGCTCTACGACTAACATTTTTGATTTTTGTTTTCATTTTATTACCTCCATAACATAGAGTTGCGTTGTACGGGAAAATACCGATAAAATCGCCGATATCGCCTGACCTCGATACTGGGACTGATGGGTTAGATACCTTCCAAATTGTTAGGTAACCCTAGGCTCTAAAATTAGAAAAATCAGCCCTCAAAGGCGCAGTTAGGGTATACTTCCACATACTTATTTACTGTAATATTATATATTATTGAACCACAGTTTTTCAATAGTTTTAAGGAATTTTTTTGTGGTTTTGGAGATTTTTGACTTTTTGCATAATAGTTGAGAATAAAATTGGTAAAAAGAGGGGGTTTTCTTTCTAATTTGGAATTAAAAAGGCAGTTTGTGAATAATTTTGAACAGATTATTTGTGCAATTTGACATAAAGGTATTGTGAGTAGTTGAAAATTTATGTTTTAATTGGAGATTTTTATTTTAATCCCCCCTGTAAGGCTTCGTCTTGCTTTCCCCCCTTTAGGCAAGGGGGGCTTTTTTCCTTTATGCAAGGCTTTTGTGCGTTTAGACAAAGGGGCTTGAGGGCTTTGTGTACTATATTTAGGGTTTGGAAAAGAAAAAAGCCTCCCTTGCCTAAAGGGAGGTGGGTTTTGCGTCAGCAAAACTCGGAGGGATTTAAGCATTCAAAAATTCGTTTACAACCATATCTATATACTCGCATACTCCTCTGAAATTACTGTTAATTTCATTATTCGGTATTCTAACTACTGTTAAATTTCTACTTTCTATTTTCTCCGTTCTGATATTGTCTTTTAGCAAGCCTTTTTCTTCATAATGTTGTGACCCATCAAGTTCTATTATAAGCCTTGCATCTTTACAATAAAAATCTACTATATAATTATCTATTACCTTTTGACGTAAGAAACGAATAGGATAAGAACGCAGAAAGTCATACCACAAATGACGTTCCTCTTTTGTCATATTTTTGCGTAATAACTTAGCGTTGTTAGTCAATTTTGAGTTGTGTTTTCGTTCCATTTTTATTCTTCCTTGAGGTTATTTGTGTATAATATAGCATTTATATATTTAAAAGGCAAGTTGTTTTGAATCCCCCCTGCAAGGCTTCGTCTTGCTTCCCCCCCTTAGGCAAGGGGGGCTTTTTTCCTTTATGCAAGGCTTTTGTGCGTTTTGGCAAAAGGGGCTTGAGGCAGAAATGTTTGATTTATATTTTAATCCCCCCTGCAAGACTTCGTCTTGCTTCCCCCCCTTTAGGCAAGGGGGGCTTTTTCCTTTAGGCAAGGGGGCTTGAGGCAGAAATGTTAGATTTATATTTTAATCCCCCCTGCAAGACTTTGTCTTGCTTCCCCCCTTTAGGCAAGGGGGGCTTTTGTGCGTTTAGACAAAGGGGCTTGGTGTGGGGCGTAAACTTGGTTTTAAAGAAAAACCAAACTACAACGGGCGGTTAATAACCGCCCCTACAAACAAAAAACCAAACTACAACGGGCGGTTAATAACCGCCCCTACAAACAAAAAACAAACTGCAACAGGTGGTTAATAACCACCCCTACAAAAAAGACATAAACACCGTAGGGGCGGATATCATCCGCCCACATAACAAAGCGTTTAAAATTGGTCTGGTGTACAAAAAAAGCACATTCCAAAACGGAATGTGCTTTTAATACAAGTAAGTATTAGTCTGCTGTGTATGGTAACAATGCTACGTGACGAGCACGCTTGATAGCAACAGTGAGTTCTCTCTGGTGCTTTGCACAACAACCTGTTACACGACGAGGTAAAATCTTACCACGCTCGCTCATATAACGACGTAGACGAGCGATGTCTTTATAATCAATGTGTTCAACCTTATCTACACAGAATGAGCATACTTTCTTTCTGCCTTTTCTGCCACGCATTGGACGTTCTGCCATGATTATACTCTCCTTTCAAATTATAGAAGCATATCTTGAGACCGAAGTCAAAGATTTAATTAAAATGGTAAGTCATCGTCGAATGGAAGTTCCTGAAAATCAGAAGGTGTACCACTCTGATAACTTGGAGCAGGCTGTGGCTCAGGTGGAATCTGGCTATAGTTAGGAGCAGGATAAGATGCGCCACTATCACGGCGTTCACCTGTGAAACTAACATTATCAGCAACAACCTCTACCACATAGCGGTTAGTACCGTCTTTTGCCTGGAAAGTTCTTGACTGAAGTTGACCTTCAACTGCAATTAAAGAACCTTTGCCGAAATAACGACATACAAACTCAGCAGTCTGACGCCAGCAAACGATATCAATGAAATCTGCTTTGCGTTCCTCACCACTCTTGACATAACTACGGTCAACTGCGATACGGAAACTTGTTACGCTTACTCCTGTGTTTGTGGTTTTCAACTCAGGGTCTGCAACTAAACGACCCATCAAAATAACTCTGTTTAACATAAAATTCATCCTTTCGAATCACACAAATGTGCGTGCTTTTGATTATTCGCCTTTCTTAATAATCATTGTACGAAGAACGCCTTCTGTAATCTTGAAGATACGGTCAAGTTCTGCTGGGAACTCAGCATCAGACTCAAAATTCATAAGAACGTAATAGCCTTCGCTCTCTTTGTTGATTAGGTATGCGAGTTTGCGCTTACCCCATTCATCAACACCCTGTAAAGTAGCGTGCTTCTCTACTAAAGCCTTGAACTTCTCGATAAGAGCCTGAATGCCCTCTTCGCCCTGCTTTAGAGAAAATACCATTACTGCTTCGTAATTAGCCTTTACTGTCATGTGTTGCACCTCCTTCTGGACTTAATGGCGACAGAATATTTGTCGCAAGGATAATTATGCCAATGGCATAACATATACATTATATAACAAAAAATCAATTTGTCAATAACATAATTCTGTTTTTGTCGTAACTTGCATCGTCTACCATAATCAAAGTTGACATTGGTGGAATGGTGATTTCGTTACTGTTAATACGGCGAAGTTCTTTTGTGCCAGATTTGTCGCCGTCTGCAATTACTACCCAACTATGAGGCAAGGTTGTGTGGGACTTGAGGGTGATAATTGACTCCTCTTTGGTATTGTTGATAGCAATAGCCATCATTGCCCACTCGCCTTTTTGAATATTAGGTATTGTATAAGCAATAGCCTTACCGTTGGTTACAAAGTAGGTATTGTTAACTGTTGATGTTGTAGGCTCACGGAATGGTGAATACGCCTTACGGATAGCAATTAAGCCTCTGTAATAATCTACAAGGTTACTGTACTTCTTTGCACGAGTCCAGTCAATAGCATTTACTGTAAGTGGTGATTTGTAACTATTGTGGTCGCCGTGCTTTGTTCGTGCCATCTCTTCACCAGCAAGGATAAAAGGAATACCCTGTGAAGTGAATACAAGTGAAGCAGAGAGTTTGTTCATAGCAAGAAGTTCAGCATCCTGTGAGTCAAAGTCTGTAACATTCATAGACTTGAGAAGTTTATCCCACAAAGTTAGGTTGTCGTGGGCAGAGTTGTATGTTACACACTGACTTGGCTTGCGTGCCCAATGAGAGAATGTACTTGATGAACAAGCAAGGATACCAGAGATCACATCGTAAATATTGTTGTTACCTTGAATGTAGCCTTTGGAAGCATCGTCTGTATTGCCCTTGAGGGCATTACGGAATTTGTCGTTGAACATACCGATACGGATGCTTAACTTGTGAGCGTTTTCTTTAACACACGCTTCTTCAAATGCGATGCCGTTGTCTGCCATATTGGCAGTCCAAGGCTCACCATATATAAGGATACGGCTATCGATATTATCAAGAGAAAGACGGATAGCATTCATAGTTGTTACGTCAATACAACCCATTAGGTCAAAACGGAAACCGTCAATATGATACTCATTTGCCCAATAGCAAACTGACTGAATAAGGTAATCGCGCACCATATTCTTCTCTGATGCAAGAACATTACCACAGCCTGATGAATCAAGGAATCTGTCACCGTATTTTCTGTAGTAATAATCAGGTGCAGTTTTGTTGAAGCAAGAATCACGAGAACTTGTGTGGTTATATACAACGTCCATAATTACGCCGATACCAGCACGGTGAAGAGCCATAACCATTTCTTTGAATTCACGAATTCTTACGTTACCGTCAAATGGGTTTGTGGAATAAGAACCCTCAGGTACGTTATAGTTAGCAGGGTCGTAGCCCCAGTTATACATTTTCTTTTCAGGATGTGCTTCATCTACTGAATCGAAGTCATAGACAGGGTTAAGATGCACATAGTTTACGCCTAACTTGAGTAAATAATCGATACAAGTTGGGATATCATCAGTGCCGTTTAACTTTGTGCCACGCTCTGTAAAAGCAAGGTACTTGCCCCTGTGTTCCTCAGATACACCGGAAGTTTCGCTACCGGAGAAGTCACCAACGTGAACTTCCCAAATAATCGCCTCGTTAGGAGCACTTACAAAAACGTGCTCATCCTTCTCCCAACCAACAGGGTTGGTAGAACGAAGGTCACACACCATACTACGCTTGCCGTTTACACCTAACGCTTTGGAATAAACGTCTTGAGTTTCGTTAACTTTGCCGTTAACATCTACCAGATAGGTGTAGTAAATATCTTTTAAATCGCCAAATACCACAACGCTCCATACGCCTGTGATTTTGTCTAATTCAAGGTTATAACTCTCAAGTTTCTGTGCACCAGCCTCTTCATCGGAGCCTGTTTTGTAAAGTTGAACTTTAACTTCGTCTGCATCAGGTGACCAAACCTTGAATGTTGTTTTTTCTTTACTATAGGTACAACCTAAATCGTGCCCACCGTAATTCATTGAATACCCCCAAATAAAATTACCTAATTTTTGATACTCTATAATTAAATTTTTCTATAATTGACGGATAGTCTACAAAGCACAAGTTAATATCCACATCTGTGTTTATTCCGTTTACTGTGCCTGCATTTGTATATTGCCACATTGAGACTGTGTTACTATAGCCGTAGTTATCTACGCCCACATAGTCATAGTTGGCTATCCATACATCGAAGTTGCTGTTGATAACTGAAGTATCAAAGAAATCGCTATGATATGAACTTGCAGTATATACGCCTGGATAAAATCCACCACGTTTGATTATTATACAGAAAGCCTCAACCATTTGTGTGTTTACATCTCTCCTATCATATGACAAGAGTTCAGGATACTCGAAATCATAAAACACAGGATATGTAAAGGTTTTGCCTTGTAAAAGTTGCAAAACCTCGTAGGCTTCTTGCTTAGATTCTTCTACTGTAGTAGCGTAGGTGTAATAATAGCATCCTACATCAAGGCCAGCCTCAGTAGCCTCTTTGTAATAAGAGTTGAACATTTTGTCTATACCTTTGCTTGTGCCCAAGCGCAGAACAACAAAACTATAACCCTCAGATTTTACCTTTGCAAAATCGACTTCTCCCTGATAGGAACTTATATCAACTCCCCTTGCTACTACTGAACCTGTTGGAGTAGAAACAGTTGGGACTTGATCAATACGCTCATCGATGGTGAGCATAGGAGTTGTGATTGATGTTGTGGTAAAAAATAAAACTACCAATAAAAGAATGAAAAATATGAGAATAATATTTTTGTATTTTAAAACAAATCTTTTCATACTTTGCCATTATACCCTAAAATCGACAATAACGCAACAATAAATGACAATTTTGTATTAACTTTTGTTTGGAAATCCTGTTCCATTGATAATACCAGCAGTGGTAACAATTATGAAAGCGTTAGGGTCAAGTTCCTTGGCAGCATTGTTTGCTTTGAACACCTGCTGAGGACGCAAAGCACAAATAAGCATTTTCTTACACTCCCCACTATACCCCCCAACAACATCAACTACTGTTACTCCTCGTGACACTATATTGAGGAGATTATTAAGAATTAGTTGGTGCTTGGTTGTGATTATTAACATCATCTTGCCGTTGTTACGAGAAGTGCCGTAAATAATAACATCTATAATTTTTGTGCTTACAAATATTGCTATTGTGGCGTAAAGAGCGGACTCTATGCTTTTATAGACAATTGCAGAAATAATGATAATGAATATGTCTGCTACTAATATTATGTTACCCACCGAAAAGTGAGGGCGCTTACGATTTATAAAGGTTGCAATTATATCCACTCCCCCTGTAGAACCTCCTCGACTGAATATAAGTGCCAAGCCTGTGCCGTTAAGAATACCACCAAACAAAGCAGCCAGCATCATATCGCCCTTGTAAGGAATTACAAACAGTGAGAATACATCTATTGCAACTGATACCAAAACTGTGCCTACAATAGATTTGGCAAGAAAGTTCTTGCCTATTGACTTGTAACCAAATATAAACAAAGGCACATTCACTATTAGTATGAATGTGCCTATTGGTACAGAAAAAAGATAGTTGAGAAGTGTGGCAATACCTGTAACTCCTCCAGGCGCAATCTGGTTGGGTGATGTAAACATTGATACTGACAATGCAAACAACACTGCGCCTGCAGATATAACCAGGTAATCTTTGACTATTCTTCTCATTCTCAAAAACCTCTCTTATATATTATGTAATGAAACGATTTTTGAAAACAACTCCTTAATCCTTGTTAAATTGTTATTTAAGTACAAATACCCAAAAAGAGCCTCAAAGCCAGTTGCAGAGTGGTAATCTGCTGGAGATGAGTTCTTGGGTGTGTTGAAAGTATGGCAGTTGCGACCACGCTTATAGACAGCAACTTCTTCCTCTGTTAAATCAGGCATAAGAATTTTAATAAATTCTGCCTGAGATTTGCAGTTGACAAGTTCAACCTTAAGTTTATTAAGTTCACCTACAGGGCGATTGGCAATGCTTACAAGGTACTCTCTAACAAGTAAATCGTAAACGCCGTCGCCCACAAACGCCAAGGTTTGAGGTGATAATAATTTTGGGTTGCAATTATTATCAAGTATGTGCTCCATAATTACCTCTTATTCAACAAAATCGAATTCCAAATCGTAAATTGACACGGTATCACCTTCGTCGATACCTGCATCACGCAAAGCATCAATAACGCCGTTATCTATTAAAACTTTTTGGAAATAGTTGAGACTTTCGTAATCATCGAAATTAACAGAACACATAACATTATAAAGCCACTTTGCCTCTACACAATAGATGCCGTCCTGCTTTGTTATCTTGACACTATGGTCATCAAAATCCTCTGCTTTAACTATTGGAACAGGATCAGGCTCATAGCGTTCAATAGGAGGTAACTTTGAGAGCATTTCTTGAATTTTGTTAAGCAAAGGATCCACACCGTAACGAATTGCAGCCATAATTGGGAAGAATTCGTAACCCTGCTCACGGATAAAGTTACCGTACTTCTCTATAGTTTCGTCATCAACCATATCACACTTGTTACCTGCAACAATCATAGGGCGCTTGGCAAGTTCAGGGTTGAACTTTTCAAGTTCCTGATTGATGATTTTGAAGTCCTCGTATGGGTCACGGCCCTCGCTACCACTAATATCAACTATATGCACTAACATTCTGCAACGTTCCACATGGCGCAAGAACTGATGTCCCAGTCCTGTGCCCTCCCACGCACCTTCGATAAGCCCAGGGATATCTGCCATTACAAAACTACTGCCTTCTCCCATTGATACTACGCCCAACACGGGAGTGATTGTTGTAAAATGATAGTTAGCAATTTCAGGCTTTGCCTGTGAAACAACAGAAACTAAAGTTGACTTACCAACATTAGGAAAACCAACCAAGCCAACATCTGCAAGAAGTTTGAGTTCCAAAGTAACCTCAAATTCCTCACCGGGTAAGCCAGGCTTTGCAAATCGAGGAGTCTGTCGTATTGGAGTAGCAAAATGAGTATTACCCCAGCCACCTTTGCCACCTTTGGCAATAATTACAGGTTCTTTGGTGCTGATATCGGCAATAATTCTGCCCGTTTGAGCATCTTTTACAAGAGTACCCAAAGGAACTCGTACGATTAAGTCCTCGGCATTTTTGCCACGGCATCTGCCGCCACGACCGTTCTCACCTTTTGGGGCTTTATATTTGCGCTTATATCTGAAATCTGCCAGAGTCGAAATATTTGTATCTGCCAAAAAAACCACGTTACCACCTCTGCCACCGTCACCACCGTCTGGTCCACCAGAGGCTACGTACTTTTCACGATGGAACGCTACTGCGCCATCACCACCGTCACCGGCTTTGACATATATTTTTGCTATATCTACAAACATTTTCTTCCCTCCGTTCCTATTATATCCATTATCTGTAAAAAAATAAGGGTGGATATACATCCACCCTTTAAAAAGCAATATTACTGCTCAACAGGATAAACGCTTGCACGCTTTCTGTCCTTACCAACACGTTCAAAACGAAGAACACCATCGATTTTTGCAAAAAGTGTGTCATCTTTACCGATGCCAACGTTCTGACCTGGATGAATGTGAGTTCCTCTCTGTTTAACAAGAATGTTACCAGCAAGAACCTTCTGACCGTCTGCACGTTTAACACCTAAACGCTTTGACTCTGAATCACGGCCGTTCTTTGTAGAACCCATACCTTTTTTATGAGCGAATAACTGAATGTTTATCTTAAGCATTACCTTACACCTCCGAAATTTTTACTTTAATATCTTTGTCGTACTGCTCCTGAAGTTGGAGCAAATGATGATATAAGCCGTCAATTAGTGGGCTTGTAATATCAACATTGTGTTCAGTCATAAAATGCATATGACCGTCGTCAACAGTAACATCTGCGCTGAGATTATAGAAATCTGTTACGGTATTAACAACATAGTATGCAACAGAACTAACTGCTGAACATACAATGTCTGTACCTTCTTGGCTATAATCGGAATGACCGTTGAAATCAAAGCCAATGTAGTCATTGCCACGCACATAAAAAGTTACCTTAATCACAATTAAGCCTCGATTGACTTAATCTGTACCTGTGTGTAAGGCTGTCTGTGACCCATGCATCTCTTCTCGCCTTTCTTTGGCTTGTAAGTAGCAACTCTGATCTTTTTGCCTTTACCATTCTTTAATACTTCTGCTGTAACCTTTGCACCCTCAACATATGGTGTGCCAACTTTGATACCGTCATCTGCACCAAGTGCAACAACATCAAATGTTACAACGTCGTTTGCTTCTGCAGCAAGTTTTTCGATGAACACGATCTGATCCTGTTCTACCTTGTACTGCTTTCCGCCTGTTTCAATTACTGCGTACATATTAGTACCATCCTTTATTTAGACTCGCTATCCGTAGGTGGTTAAAAACACTTAAACCCACAATATGCGGCTTATATACTATATCACAATGGAAAATGGTTGTCAACAGTTATTTTTGTGAATTTTATTTAACCTTCACTTTGCATTTAAGAGTGATTCCGTTGGTTTTTACTTTAATTGTTGCGTTGCCTTTTTTCTTGGCTGTAATCTTGCCTTTTGAGTTGACTTTCGCTACTTTGCTATTAGTTGAAGTAAACTTCGCCTTACCTATCTGACCTGTTACACTAAGAGTAAAAGTTTTCTTTTTCTTGAGAGTCAGGTTTGTTTTATTAAGTATAGGTTTCTTTACGGTAACAGTAAACTTCTTGCTGATTCCGTTATTTGTTACGGTTATAGTTGATTTACCTGCTTTTTTGGCAGTAATAACACCCTTTGCGTTTACTGTTGCAATTTTTGTGTTACTTGACTTGTAGGTTGTGTTACCAACAGGATTTATGATTTGAGAGTTAATGGTTTCTGTGCCTGAAATATACAGAGTAGTGTTGTCCTTTGGAAGCAATACAACTGTGTAAGGGTCAATAGGTATAAATTTATATTCCTGATAACCGTGGATATTTATGTATTCCTCGACATAAGAACCTGCAAAACCATAAACCGTAAGTGGCTCTCCATAGTTAAGTTCGTAGCCAATCTCTGTTGTGTTACTGAGAATTGTAACAGAAGTTAAATTAGTATCGCCAAACACTGAATCTCCTAAAGTTCTGACACTTGCCAAAGGAGAAATAGAAGCCAGGTTTGAGCACCCTGAGAATGCATAAGATTCAATAGTCAGCAAACTATCAGGGAGAGTTACGCTTTTTATTTGCTTATTTCCTGAAAAAGCATTTTTGCAAATTGTTTTGATGCCTTTTGGTATCTGATATGTAGCATCTGCTTTGCCTGTTGGGTACTGAACCAACTGTGTAAGTGACTTGTCAAATAACACACCGTTTGAAGAAGCGTAATATTTGTTACTGTTATTAACTGTAATAGTCTTAAGATTATTGCAATAAGAAAAAACTGATGGCCTTATAGTTTTTACAGATGCAGGAATAGTTATGTTTGAAAGTGACTTGCAATTCATAAATGCTTCTTCATAGATAGTTTCGACTTTACTTCCTATTTTGACAGACTTGAGATTTGTGCAATTACTGAAAGCCATACCACCAATAGCAGTAACGCTATCAGGAATAACTATTGTTTCAAGGCTATAACAGTTTTGAAAAGCATTTCCTTCAATAGTTACAAGAGTGTTAGGTAGTATAACTGTTTTGAGGTTTTCGCAGTTCTGAAAAACGTTATACGGAACTTTTGTAACATTCTTTGGAATGAAAATAGATTCTAAACTATCCATATACATAAAAGCATCGATGCCTATAGTTTTGAGAGAAGAAGGCAAAGTAACGGTTTCCAGATACACATTCTCTGAAAATGCTTGTGCAGAAATAGCAGTTACAGTAGAAGGCACTAAATATGTTGAGCCATCTTTCATAGGTGGATAACACATAAGCGTAGTGATGTTTTTGTCAAAGAGAACACCGTCCTTGACGAAATAATAAAGGTTGTTTTCTAATGTGATAGTTTTGAGAGAATCACAACCGGTAAAGGCACCCTCTCCAATGAAAGTTACCCCTGAAGAAATAGAAACTGACTCTAAACTCTCACAGGTGTTAAACGCCTCTTTGCCGATATAAGTAACTGAATCAGGAATTACTAAAGATTCAAACGAAGAGCCCCAGAACGCATTATCTCCAATATACTCAAGAGAATCCGGTAAATCAATAGATTTAAGTGCATATGTACAAATAAACGCTCTGTATCCGATAGAAGTTACTCCATCAGGAATTGAAACCAACGCAAGTGCATAGCAACAATCAAAAGCATATTCATCAATTAAAGTTACCTTATCAGGTATTGTAATGCTTGTTAAATGGTCGCAACCTGAAAACATAGAATAAGCTATTTCAGTGAGATTTTCGGATAAATCAACTTCAGTTAAATTATGGCAACCTTGGAAAACATATCTGCCTACTTTTGTAATAGTATCAGGCATGGTAACAGTATAAAAATTTTTATTACTAAACGCCCAGTCACCGATTTCGGTAACTGTGTAGCCGTCGATTTCTGAAGGAATATCAAGGGACGAATAATATCCGTAGTAATCTGTGATTTTGGCTGTACCGTCTTCTTTGATTTCATAATCATAAATAGAGCCTGATACAGCATTTGCAGAACCAGAAAAACTGAAAAGTGAAAAGATAAATAACGCAGAAAGGAAGATGCATAATGATTTTTTGAAGTATGTCATAACAATTCCTCTTTCAAATTTGGTTATATATTGTGTTGAATTTCCGCTGCTTTTAAAGTATTCTTCATAAGTGTTGCAATGGTCATTGGACCAACTCCACCAGGAACAGGTGTAATAAAAGAACACTTATCTTTTACATTCTCAAAATCAACGTCACCACAGAGTTCACCGTTTTCATCCCTGTCCATACCTACATCAATTACTACTGCGCCGTCTTTGACCATATCTGCAGTAACGAACTTTGGAATACCTACGGCTGCCACAAGAATATCTGCACGAGATGTAACTTCTTTAAGGTTCTTTGTACGGCTGTGGCAAATTGTAACTGTTCCGTTTTGGTGTAATAATAGCATTGCCATTGGTTTACCTACAATATTGCTTCTGCCAATTACAACACACTCTTTGCCTTCTACTGAAATATCATAGGCATTGAGCATTTCCATAATACCTGCAGGAGTACAAGGCAAAAAATCATAGTCACCAATCATAATTCTGCCTACGTTCTGCTTATGAAAAGCATCAACATCTTTAAGAGGGCTGATAGCCTCGATAACCACATTATCATCAAGTCCCTTTGGCAAAGGAAGTTGGCACAAAATACCGTTAACATCTTTACGGTTATTCAACTCCTTAACTAAAGCAAGGAGTTCTTCCTGAGTAGTTGTTGCAGGGAGTTTGTATTCAAAAGAATTAAAGCCAACTTCTTCACAGGCTTTCTTTTTATTATTAACATATACTCGAGAAGCAGGGTCGTCACCTACTAAAATTACTGCAAGGCCCGGCTTGATACCCTGAGCAATAAGCTCTTTAGTTCTTACTGCTACTTGTTCTTTTACCTGTGCGGACACCTTTTTTCCGTCTATAATTGTCATAGAAACTCTCCTTTTTCTTTCTGTTAATAATAAGCATTACAATACCGAATATGAAAATTACTGCTGATACAAGTTGAGAAACTCTTACTGTTTGATTAAATATACTAAAAGTTAAACTGTCAGTACGCAAACCTTCTACTATCATTCGTTCAAAGCCGTACCACACAAGGTACATATAGAATACTTGACCTGAATACTTCTGATATTTTTTGCTGAAAAAGTGAATAAGTACAAAGCCTAATAAACACCACAAAGACTCATATAAAAAGCAAGGATGCACAGGCTTGTAAGCAGTATTACTACTTACCATACCCCAAGGTAAATTTGTAACAGTACCAAAGGCTTCCTGATTAAAGAAGTTACCCCATCTGCCTATGCCCTGTCCTATTAAAAAACCAAGAGAAGCAACATCAAGAGCAGATTTAATCTTTACCTTGCGAAGTTTAGCAGTTATACAACCACCAAGCAAACCACCGATAATGGCACCGTAGATAGCAAGTCCACCTTTGTTAATCATAAATATATCTACAGGGTTATCAATATAACTTTCCAAATTGAACAAAACATAGTACAAACGAGCACCGATAACACCTGTAATAATACCAACTATTGCACAATCAAGAAGTTTATCTCTGCTCACATTAAAACGAGGAGCAGATATATAACCGTAAATCAAGGCAAGAACAAGACCTGTGGCAATAATTATGCCGTACCAACGCACAGTGCCAAAAGCCACAGGGTTAATATCAAATTCTAAGCCAAGTTGCGGGAAAGTAACATTATACATAATATCGCCTCTATTCCTTTGGACTTACAACTGACAAAGTGCAGTTGCTTGTATCAAGCATTGTTTGCAATCGAGCGTTAACATCATCAACAGAAGTGTTAGCAATATCATCAATGATGCCAAAAATATCAATACCTGAAAAATGAAAATCTGCCATAGTGTTACAAATATTATCCACGGAGTTGAGTGAAGATATTGCATCACCATAAACTTCTTTTTTGGCGATTTCAAAGGCTTCTTTGCCAACGCCGTTAACCTTTAGATCATCAATATAATTCTTGATTATCTCTGCAACTTGTTGTGGGTTGCGAGATTCACCTGAAAATAGCACTGAATTGTAACCTGGACCAGCAAAATACTCGTCATCAAAACTTTGATTGATAAGTTTTTTATCGTCTAATATTTTATAAAGTTCTGATGCCGGTGATGATAAGATAGATAAAACTATTTCAATTTCTGCAAGCTCCTTTTGAGTTACCTTGTGAGCATTATCTTTGAAACCAAGATTAAACATTGTAACAGAAATTGGGAACTTTTCCTCTACATAGTCCTTTACAACCTCATAAGGCTCGTCATCAAAGATATTCTCTATTGTTTGCTTTTTGCTTGATTTGAGCATTTTATCGGCAATATTGATGATATCCTCTACCTGCAAATCACCTGCTACGCATAGCACCATATTGTTAAGATTATAAAAAGTGTAGTAGCAATCATACAAATATTTTGGGGTGATTTGAGCAATAGACTCTACGGTACCTGCAATGTCAATTTTGACAGGATGATTGTGGTACATATTACGGAGCATATTAAACATTACGCACCACTCAGGGCTATCATCATACATTCTAATTTCCTGACCGATGATGCCCTGTTCTTTGGCAACAGTTTCGTCAGAAAAATACGGTGACTGTACAAAGTCCAGCAAAATCTCTAAACTATCTTCAAAATTATCCGTGCAACTAAACAGATAACAAGTTTTGTCAAAAGATGTATAGGCGTTTGCGTTAGCACCTGTTTTGGCATAACGAGAAAAAGCATCTCCGTCTTCACTTTCAAAGAGTTTATGTTCCAGATAATGCGCAATACCATCAGGAACTTTCACTACATCGCCACCGTCAAGTGCAAAAGCATTGTTAACACTACCGTATTTTGTGCCAAATATAGCGTATTTTGATTTGTAATCAGCCTTGGGGTAAAAGTAAATTGTAAGTCCAGAAGGATGATTTATCTTATAATATTTATCGTTTGTTAAATTAGATTTGATTTCTGTAATGTTCATTATTTCACCTTTGATTTAAGTGTAAATATTGTATCAAGTTGAAGTTTGTTTGCTGCTGCAATAATGTCAGCCTTAGTAACCTGATTAATTTTTTCGGCAGCCTGTTTAGGAGTGTCAACTGATGCGTCCATAATCTGAGAACTATACCAGTTTACAATTCCAGAAACTGTGTCTGTAACTCCGTAGAAACTGTTGGCAACTGCAAGTTTTGCAGATTCAATCTCAAAATCGGTAATATTACCTTTTTTCATTTCTTCTACTTCGTTAAGTATAGCCTCTTTGGCAGACTCGATGTTTGCAGTTTCTACGCCTGATTCAATAATCATAATGCCCTTAAGACGGAAAAATCTGCTTGCACAATAATAACAAAGGCTCTTTTTCTCACGAACATTGTTAAATAATTTAGATGTAGCAGTACCACCTAAAATAGCACACATAAGACGAGTGGCAACTGCCTCTTTTTCTGGCTCTGCGCATGCAGTACGGAAGCCTATCTCTAACTTTGACTGGGCTACATCCATTTCTTCAACTATATTTTTTGTGTTGAAAACCGTATAAACAACATCGTTTGATAAATCTACAGGGTTTCTTTTTATTTCTTTAAAAGAATTTTCTATTATATTTATCGCTTTCTGAGGAGAACTATCCCCTACATATGTGAAATCAAAATATGCAGTATTGAGCATATTTTGCCAAGCGTTGTAGATATCCTCTGTAGTGAGAGCGTTGATTTGCTCTTTTGTACCACAACGCTTAATGCCGTAAAGTTCGCTATCACACATATTCTCGATCAACTGTTGAGCAGCATAGATGCGCTTGTCATTGAACTCAGAGTCTATCATATCAAGCAGTTGGCGTTTTTCTTGGAGCATATCCTCCACACAAAACTTGCCGTCCTGAACTTTTGGGTTAAAAATAGCCTCGCACAACAAGGAGCCAAGTTCCTCGCTGATAACCTCGCCATCAATAGTGTAACGGTCATCAAGACCACTTACTGAAATAGTAAGGCATTGCATATCGCCCATCTTTGACACAGAGCCATTGAGTTCTGCTCCATAAAGTGAACTTAACTTTCTTGACAAAGTTGTAAAGTCAGGGTATTTTTTGCAACAACGAACCAACATATAACATAGTAAAGCATTGGCTGATACTGATTCGCTATTTAATGGCATATAAATATTTGCAGTTATTTTGCTTGTTTTAAATCTGTTATCTTTAATAGTATTAAAAACCACACCGTCAGCAAGATATTGCTCGTTGCGTGTATTCATAGTATCAACTCCTATAATTCAACAGAATACAGTATAGCACAAATTTTCTGTTTATTAAAGTAGTTTACGGAAAAAAGAAAGTTTTATGTTAATCTTGATTAAAATAAAATTTGTGGTAGAATACATTGGGATGATTAAATGAACTTGCCAAATGATAATATGATGTTGCTATCAGTAATTAACACAAAATTAAGGGACAATTACAGTAATCTTGAGGAACTTTGTGACGATATGAATGCAGATATAAAATACATTGAGAATAAACTAAGTGAGATAGACTACACTTATGATAAAGATTTGAACAGGTTTGTATAAACTTATTGACAAGTGACAGGGTTAGTGCTAAAATAATGCTTGCAGTTAAATAAGCGAGTGTGCTGGAATAGGCAGACAGGCACGTTTGAGGGGCGTGTGTCTTCGACG
>CAZVRE010000002.1:0-109492 GCA_964629465.1 uncultured Ruminococcus sp.
ATTGAGGAGCGAGGCGTTTACCGTATCCATCAGTTTGAAAAGCAGGAAATGATTGTTGTTTGTAAGCCAGAAGACAGCAAAATGTGGTTTGATAAACTATGGCAGAACACAATTGACTTGTTTAGAACATTGGATATTCCTGTTCGTACTCTTGAGTGTTGCTCAGGCGACCTTGCAGACCTTAAAGTTCGTTCTATCGACGTTGAGGCGTGGTCACCTCGTCAGCAAAAGTACTTTGAAGTTGGCTCTTGTTCTAACCTTGGCGATGCACAGGCTCGCAGACTTAAGATTAGAGTTAAGGGTAAGGACGGCAAGTACTTTGCACACACTCTTAACAACACAGTTGTTGCACCACCAAGAATGTTAATCGCATTCCTTGAAAATAATCTTAACGCTGACGGAACTGTTAATATTCCGAAAGCACTCCAGCCATATATGGGTGGCCAGACAATCATTAAATAAGGTAAAATACAACTAAAGCCTCCTTGTTCATCAAGGAGGCTTTTTGTTTTACAAGAAAACTTAATTACTGTACACAATAACCTTTTTATTTATCTTTCTACAGTTATCGATAACAAATTTAGTGCCACGAGAACTCTTATCCCAAAATGCAATTACCATATCAGCATACTCAATAATTTGTAGGTTGCGTTTTAGGGGTGCACTTCTGCCATATTTATTATATTCTGGCAAAAACTCCGTTAATTTTATATTGTTTTTCAAAGCGTATTGCCGAGCACAAGTATCAATTCCTTTTGCCCCACCAGATATGATTTCTGTTACATCCTTGGGCAGATATTTTTCCAAATTATTTACAATTAAAGTACGTGAACCAATAATTGCAATTTTCATTTTTACCACCTCAAAAATTATGCGTCACTTTTACACCATAATACCACCATTTTAGTTTTGACGCAATAATGACGCTATAATTGAGTCATAATATCATTGTGTTTGCTGAGAGGTTTGTTATTATGGAAGATAAATTATTACGTTATACACTTCGAGTTGACAGAACGCTTTTTAAGAAATTTAGATATATTGCAGAGGCAGAAGGTCGCTCGGCGAATAAGGAAATTGAGCAATTTATAAAAAGACATATTGCAGAATATGAGGCAAAGAACGGAAAAATTGAAGTGGAATAGAAGTATCCCCTGTCGGTTAAGACAGGGGATTTTTATTGTCCTCATCAAAATCTGTGCAATGATATTTATTAGGTAAACCTTTCCTCAACAAAACGCCCCCTTGCCTAAAAGCGTAAAGACAGATAGTGCACCAAGCTCCCCTTGCCTAAAGGAAATTCCCCTGTTAGGGGAAATGTCTGCGAAGCAGACAAAAGGGTTGCCGTCTCCTGCTAAGGAAGGAAAGACAAAATTTTAATTTTGTCAGGGGGGATTTACTAAACTTTTCGAATATTACGAAGTTTATGGTGTTGCACTATTTTTGAATCCCTCCGAGTTTTGCTGTCGCAAAACCCACCTCCCTTTAGGCAAGGGAGGCTATTTGTTTTTGCAGACAATGGCATTCCCTTTAGGTAAGGGAGGCTTTTTGTTTTTGCAGGGGAGATTGATAGAAATTCTTGCGTTTTAGCAATAATATACCTTGCCTCCAGCTGATAAGGGAGGCAAGGGAGTTTGGGTTGAGGTTATATCTTCTTCCTGCAAAAATCTGCCATACAACATTTGTCACACATTGGTTTGCGAGCAGTACATACTGCTCTACCGTGCAAAACTATACGGTGGCAAAAGTCGTTGCTCTCCTCAGGAGGGAGAAGTTTTTTTAGTTCAAATTCTATCTTTTTTTGGTCCGTTAAGTTGTGCAGTCCAAGTCGCTTTGTAATTCGTATAAAGTGAGTATCCACTACTACTGCAGGTTTTCCGTAAACATCACCCAGCACTAGGTTGGCAGTTTTTCTGCCAATGCCTGGTAGGGTTAGCAGGTCGTCCATATTGTCAGGAACTTTGCCATCAAAATTTTCTACAATAACTTTTGACATTTCCACAAGGTCACGGCTTTTGGTTTTGTATAGTCCACAACTTTGTATGTAAGGTGCAACTTCCTCTGCTGTGGAGTTTGCAAAGTCATATGCAGTTGGAAATCTCTCAAAAAGTGCAGGAGTTACCATATTAACCCTTGCGTCTGTGCATTGTGCGGCAAGTCTTGTTGCCATCAAAAGATGCAGAGGGTCCTTGTATTCAAGTGAGCAGATAGCATCTGGGTATGCGTTTTTTAGAGCATCTACTGCAAGTAGAGCAATTTGTTTTTTTGTCATATGTATATCCTCTTTTGGAGATAAAAATTTTATTTGTGTTGCTAATATTCTATCACAAATTGACGGCTTTTCAAAGTCTTATTTTTGTGGTAATATGCAGGTAGGTGATATTATGTATAAAAATTATATTTTCGACTTGTACGGAACTCTTATTGACATAAACACAGATGAGTGGAGCATAGATTTGTGGAAGAAGCTGGCTACTTTGTACGCTTATAAGGGCGCCCATTACACCCCTCAGCAGATTAAGGCTGATTACGGAAAGTATGTGGACCAAGAAAAGCAGAAAGTCAAGAAAAAGCACCCTAATTTTGTTACTGTTGATATTAAGATAGAAAAAGTATTTCGCAAACTTTTTGCTGCCAAAAATGTAAAAGTAACGCCAAAAGAACTTGATTTTGTTTGTACTGCTTTTCGTTGTTATTCTACAAAGTACATCAAACTTTATGACGGTGTTATTGAGTTGCTTGATACCCTAAAATCAAAGGGCAAAAAGATTTATCTTTTGTCAAATGCACAACGCAAATTTACTGAAAATGAACTGAATATGTTTGGCTTAACTCCGTACTTTGACGGAATTGTTATAAGCAGTGATGAGGAGTGCAGTAAGCCTGATGTTTGGTATTTTAAGGCACTTTTTGACCGTTATGGACTTGATAAAAAAGACTCCGTAATGGTGGGCAACGATTATATTAGTGACATTTTGGGTGCGCATAATTTTGGCATAAACAATCTATATATTCACCAAAGCATCAGTCCAGAAATCAAGGGAGAACTCCTTGCCGATTATAAGGTTATGGACGGCGATGTTTACAAGATAAAAAAATTGATAGTAAGTAGTTAATAAGCACAGCAAAAATCGACACAAAATACATCTGTTTTCGGTATTGATTTTTAGTACTATATAAATTACACTTTAATTACCAAATTATAGGAGGGTTTGTTATGAAATCAAAAAAGATTTTGAGTGTTATTTTGTGTGCATTGATGCTTTGCTCTGTACTCACAGTAGGTTTTTCTGCAAATGCAGCAGTAACTGACATTAGTGACACTTCTAAAAAATACAGTATTTTTGAATATGAAATTTTGGACAACGGTACGGTTATGATTACTTCTTGTCAGGAGAAAAAAATAATTAACGTTCCGTCAACTATCAACGGCAAAAAGGTAACGGTTATTGGCCCTTGGGCTTTGTCTTGTTCTTCCGATGACCCTATAACAAAAGAGATTACTATTCCAGACACCGTTACAACAATCTCGGAATATGCTTTTGATTGTAGTTCTGCCGAAAAAATCACCTTAGGAAGCGGTGTTAAAACCATTGGAGAGTATGCGTTTTATTGTTGCGAAAATTTGATTTCCATTAACTTGGAAAACGTTAAAAAAATCGGCAAGAGAGCATTTTTTGGCTGCAACGATTTAAAATCTGTAATAATTTCTAAAACAGTTAAGAAAATTGCTCCTCAAGCATTTGCCGGAGCCGATGACATAAAGGCGTTTACAGTAGATTCCAAAAATCCAACATATAAGTCCGTAAACGGCGTTATTTATAGCAAAAACGGCAAAACTTTGGTAGCCTATCCTTCCGGTAGCAATACAAAGTCCTTTACTGTTCCTAAGAGCGTAACTACTATTTCTTCTGGCGCATTTGCCGGAGCCGAAAACTTGCAAAAAGTTACTATGAAAAACAATGTAAAGAAAATCGGTTCTTATGCGTTTTACTTAAGCGAAGATCTTAAGACAGTTAAACTTTCCAAAAATATCACTGAAATCAGCAACGCAACCTTTGCTTATTGCGAAGATTTAAAAGAAATCAATATTCCAAAGGGAGTTACAAAAATTGGTCGTGGTGCTTTTGAGAGTTGCAAAAAACTTGCTGATGTAAAACTTCCGTCAACCCTTGAAAAAATCAAGCCTTATGCATTTTATATGTGCAAAAAAATTACAAGCATAAAAATTCCTGCCAAAGTTAAAAAAATAGATATAAGTGCATTTGATACTTGTAAATCATTAACTTCAGTAAAAATTCCTTCATCAGTTAAAACTATCGAGCCATATGCGTTCCACAACTGCCAGAGTCTTATGAGTGTAACAATTCCAAAAACAGTTACTTCTATAGGTGACTTTGCATTTGGCTACAAAGGTTTTAACAATATTACTGCAATAGAAGGTTTTGTAATTAAGGGCGATGTAGGTACTGCTGCTGCAAAATATGCAGATGATTACAAAATTACTTTTGAAACAGTTGCTTAATTAAATATTGTCATAAAACAGGAGACCCTCTTAATAGGAGGGTCTCCATATTTATTTCTACATATAGGAACAAGTTCCTTTTTTAATATTCTTCCTCTGCCAAGTAATAGGGATACATATCCTCGTACATTTCTCGCTCGTAATCATCTTCTAACGCAGAGGGTATCAGTCCGGTGCAGTCTGTGGTGGAAGCAACGCCAAAGATATCCTCTTCATCAATGGGATAAATATTATACATATCAAAAACCTCTTTTTAAAAATTACCCTACGAGCATATTTTTTGATATAGATTATCAAATATTCTTTGTTTTGATTTTTATTTTTGACAAATTTTAGTTTACAAATATTGCACAAAAACACTTGCTATTTTACGGTAGGTTGATATAATGAAATGGTAAGGATGAAATGGGGAATTAACGTGGCAAATATTATTACCAAAAAAATCGCTTGTCCAAAATGTAACGACAGTACAGAGGCAACGCTTTATACAAGTATAAATGTAACCAATAACCGTGATTTGCGTGAGAAAGTTATGGACGGAAGCCTGTTCAAATGGACTTGCAAAAGTTGCGGATATTCTGCACGTTTGACTTGCCCTGTGCTTTATAACGATATGAAAAAGCGCTTTATGGTTTACCTTATTCCCAAGGTTGAGCATTTTCAACTTGCTGACAAAAATCTTGAGGAAGAATTTAAGAACTTAAAGCACATCAACAAGAGAATTGTGCCTGATTTTAACTCATTTAAAGAGAAGATTTTTATATTTGAGAGTGGTCTTGACGATATGGCTGTGGAACTCACCAAGTTGGCTATCTCTGAGGCAGTTGCTCGCAAACATAAACTGGAAAAAGTTGAGGAAGGCTACCTTTCTATGTATAATAGCGAGAACAACACAATGGGCTTTACCTTTTATATTGGTGAGGAGCGCAAACCCTATGTGCAGAGTGCTCGACTTGAGATTTACGGTAAGTCCGTAAGCGTTGTAAACGAACTTGCAGTAAAAGACAAAAAACTCAAGGGCTTTGTGCGTATTGACCGTGAATGGGCAGAGAACGTGCTTTATCGCTACAAGCGTAGCCGTCAGGCAGCACGACTAAACAGAATACTGGAGAGTTAACATTTGTTGCAACCCCTCTTGAAAAATAAATATAAATATGTTATTATAGCATACAGATTTTAAATAATCGCTGGTATAGCTCAGTAGGCAGAGCGCATCCTTGGTAAGGATGAGGTCGGTGGTTCGAATCCGCTTATCAGCTCCACAAAAGAGAGCAACTCTTTGGAGTTGCTCTCTTTTGAATATAATCAAATAGATTATATTTTGTAAAATTAAATCACGGAGGAATGAAAAATGAAAAACTGGATGAGATTTTTGACATCTTTAGTTGCAGTGTCTTGCATCGCATTTTGTCTTTGTTCTTGTGGTAATGATGCAAAAACAGATGGCACAAAGGCTACTACAGAAATAGTTGCCACTACTGAAGAAACAGTTGCTACTACTGCAGAGACAGTTACTCCTACCCAAGAAACAAAGGCTACTGAAGCAAAAGCCCCTGCTGAAATTTCAGAAGATGACGCTATACAAATGATAAAAGACAAGTACAATTTTGATGAAGGCTACGGTTACTACTTAAAAGGCAAGGTAAACATTGACGGTGTTAGTTATTATGCCGTAGATCTTAAAAAAATTATGGACACATATTCTACTTATCTTACAACCTATTTTGTAAAAACAAACGGTTCAGAAATCGTAGAAGGTTATTACGAAAACGACGAGCCAGTATTAGTTGATTAAAAACATCAGACCTTATCCTTTTAGCGAAGGATAAGGTCTTTTTTTGTTGTAGAGAGTTTGATTAGTGATTTTTACTTGCTGTTATTGTGATTCCATCTGTTTACAAAATCAATCGTTTCGATTTTGTCTTTTTTCTGGTTGCCCCACCACCAATCCTCAAATTCCAAGTTGTTCATAATATCTAATATAGCAGGGTTATACACTTTTGAACATCGTACATTTTCGATTAAGTGGGGTGCAATATGATTTGTCTGATATTTTTTGCCTCGGTTTAAACCTATGACTGTGATTGTATCATATGTGTTATCCCAGTATTTACCGCACAGATATACTTTTGTTCCTCCGGTGAATGCTGGCGTTCCATATCGAACTACTCCGTTTTCATCACTATGTGTTTTTACTATGTTTCCTACAACACAGTACTTCCAGTTTGTTTTTTCAGACATTTTTATGCCCCCTTTCTTTTATTATATTTTACACTAAGTCCGATAATCTGTACAGTAAAACGATTCTGTTGTTTGATAACTATTGAGGTTTATTTAAATGTTGTCGTAATTGATTTGTGAATATATAGGTGATATAATACTTTTATATGGAGTTAATTACGGAGGGCACTATGCGCAATTTAAGGTCTTATTATTCTGCTTCAATTGCAGATTTTCTGCAACAATCTAACAGCGAGATACTCGGTATCATTCATTCCAATGATATCTCAGCAGAGACTACTATTCAACAAAGCAACACCTGGGAGGATGAAGTTCAGATTCTCAAGGATCAGTTGCGAGGTTTTTTGGACGGTCGAATAATATTCGAGTACACAATCCCGCGTATGGGTAAGCGTGTGGACGCGGTAGTGATGTATAATAATATTGTTTTTTTGCTTGAGTTCAAGTGTGGCGACAGCGAGTATCGTCAGTCAACGTATGATCAAGTCTATGACTATGCGCTTGATTTGCGTAATTTCCAGAAGGAAAGCCACGATAAGCTACTGGTGCCGATGATGATTTCTACGCTAGCCCCATACTATCAAAATCGCGTAGTAAACCGTGATAGAATCTTCGAGCCCCTTCGTTGTAACGCTGAGAATATCAGCGAAACTATTGAGTATTTTGCGAATAAGTACCAGGAAAAAGCTTTTGACTATATCGCTTGGGAAAAATCCGAGTACCTGCCGACTCCTACTATTGTTGAAGCAGCCCAGGCACTGTATCGTGGCCACAATGTTCATGACATCACCCGCAGCGACGCCGGTGCCGAGAATTTGACTGTAACTACCGATGAGATTAATAGAATAATTGAGCATAGTAAAGCTAACAAAAGAAAGTCTATTTGTTTTGTAACAGGAGTACCTGGCGCAGGTAAAACGTTGGTTGGTTTGAATATCGCAATTGAGCGGTCTGACGCACAGCAAGGTGAGCACGCGGTGTTTTTGTCTGGTAACTTCCCACTTGTTAAGGTTTTGCAGGAAGCGCTTGCTAGAGATAAGGTTGAGCAGGAAAAACAGATAGGCAGACACGTGTCAAAGAGTGAGGCTCTTCGCAGCACATCTGCGTTTATCCAGATTATTCACAAATACAGAGATTCTTTTATTGGTAACAACAACGTGCCTCCTGAGCGCGTTGCTATTTTTGATGAGGCTCAGCGCGCTTGGACACACGATATGATTAAAAAATTTATGTCCACTAAAAAAAGTGTGCAGAATTTTTCGTACAGTGAGCCTGAATTTTTGATTAGCACAATGGACAGGCATCAGGATTGGGCCGTTATTATTTGCTTAGTCGGAGGTGGACAGGAGATAAATACAGGAGAAGCCGGTTTGCCGGAGTGGTTTGACTCGCTGCGCCGAGCGTTTCCTGATTGGGACGTATATATTACACCTCAGCTCAACGATGATGAATACCGTCGTGGTAGAGCGTGGGATAGTATGATAGAAGGCCTAAACATAAGCGAACGCAAAGCGTTGCACCTTGCCACCTCAGTCCGTTCCTTTAGAACACCGGACCTTGCTGCGTTTGTTAAGGCAATCTTAGACACTGAAACCGAAGAAGCAAAGAGTCTGTGGCTGAAAATTAAGGATAAGTACCCGATTGTTATAACTCGCGACTTGAATAAGGCGAAGTACTGGGTGCGTGCTCACAGCTTTGGCACCACCCGTTATGGCCTTTTAGCAAGTTCCGGTGCACTTAGACTGAAACCGGAGGGTATTTTTGCAAAGAATGATATTGATGTAGCAAACTGGTTTTTAAACGGCAAGGACGATGTCCGTTCAAGTTATGCTCTCGAAGATGTTGTTACAGAATTTGATATTCAGGGCCTTGAGCTTGATTATACAATTGTCGCATGGGACGCTGATTTTAGAATGGTAAACGGCGAGTGGTCATACAACCGTTTTGTCGGTAATAGATGGACTAATGTTTCAAGCGCTGAACGCCGTCTTTATCTGAAGAATGCATACAGGGTGTTGCTTACTCGTGCACGCCAGGGCATGGCGATATTTATACCAGACGGTAGTAATACCGATAAAACTCGTAAGAAAGAGTATTATGATGGAATATATAAGTATTTAAAAGGTATAGGAATAGTAGAGTTATAATATACAATTCAGGCAAGGGGATACTATTATGGATAAAATTGATATTCTTAATCGCGAAGAGTTTGTTAATCAGCTTGTGAAACTGACTGAGAATATTGCTGATAATAAAAAGTCAACTTCTTTTGCTATTGATGGAGCCTGGGGTTGCGGCAAAAGTTTTGTCCTTGACTTGTACGAGGAAAAACTAAATCAAATTCAATCAGAAGAAACTGCAAGCGATAAATATTTAATTATTAGATATAATTGTTGGAAATATGATTATTATGAAGAACCTTTAGTTGCTATAGTTGCTACAATACTGGAAGCTATTAATGAAAAGACAAAGGTGATAAACGATGAGACAAAAGAGAATATACTGGGTGTATTAAAGGCGGTAGGAACATCTTTTCTTTCTATATCAAACTCTGCTATCAAAACCGTAACAGGTATAGATTTTAAAGCTGTTTTCGATGTAGTTGAATCTGGAATGAAAGCAGGAAAAGAAAAATTTGAAAAAATGAAAGAGTATGACGGATATTTTTGTTTTAAAATAGCTTTACATAGTTTACAGCAAGCGTTAAATGAACTTGGCGAATATTACACTGTTGTATTTTTAGTTGACGAATTGGACCGTTGCTTGCCTGAGTATGCTATTAAGGTATTAGAACGATTACATCACTTAAGCGAGAATTCGTGCAATGTTATAAATGTTATAGCTATCGATAAAAAACAGTTAGATAAAAGTGTTAGTTCTGCGTTTGGCTTTGATGATGTAGATTTATACTTGAAAAAATTTATACAGTTTACAGTTGGCCTTAATCTAGGTGATATATCTGAAAATATATTGGACAAGTACCCAGAATATATTGCTCTGTTTGATAAAGAAATATCTGCTGTTAGTGACTCAGTAGAAGAGTTTTTACAGATGATTTTCGAAAAAATAGATATACGAGAACAAGAAAGGCTTTTTAAAAAAGCTACTATTGCGCATAATCTGTTGTTCAAAGACAAAAAAGACTATTCTTTTATGTGTATGGAGTTATTGATAGTAGTGATTGTTTCATGTTATAAGGATAAAAAAGCTTTTTCACAGCAATTACAAAATGCTTCAACTACAAGAGAGATAGATAAAGCGAATCCTCCATTTGATAAGTCTTTTGATAGTAAAGTTAAAGAACTTTCATTTAGGAGAATACATCAGTTTGGAGGTTATGTGAAGGAACTTTATGAATATACACCAACAGATTCTTTGTATTCTCGCATATTTTGTATGTGGCACACTCTATTCTTGCAAAATAAAGAATATAATATTACCGTAAAGGATCCAAACTTAAAGTTGTTGTTAGACAACAATATAAAAGAATTGAAGCGTTTTTATGATACAATAAAGTTGATTAAGTGATAGCAGGTTACCTTTGATGTTGTTTGCTTGGTTTTGTGTTGTAGTAGCGAAGTCGATATTAAAGCAAACAAAGTGAAACTGGTGTTTGTTACATAACCATACCAAAAAGATATAATTATCAAACTTTTTTAATAAAACCCTTGCAATTCTCAAAAAAGGGTGCTATAATTCCAATAGTGAATATTCTAAAAGAAGGAGTGAGTCTTGACGGACTCGCTCCTTTGTATTTATTAATAAGTTTACTATTGATTTATGTAATGAAGTAGGAGGTTGTATATGCCAAAACAAACTACAGTAGAAAAGGTATGGGAAGTTGTTGAGCCTATCGTTGAGGATTTGGGTCTTGTTTTGTGGGACATAAGGTTTCTCAAGGAAGGTGCAGATTGGTACCTACGAGTTTTTATTGACCATCCGGATGGTGTGAACATCAATCATTGCGAGGCTGTTTCTCGTGCTATTGATAGTCCTCTTGATGAGGCTGACCCTATTGACAAGGCGTATATCCTTGAGGTTAGTTCTCCGGGTATTGAGCGCAGTCTTGTTCGTGACGAACATTTTGCTCAGTTTATCGGCGCAGACATTATGGTAAAAATGATTAGACCTTTGGAGGGTATTGGCAAGGAGTTTAAGGGTGTGCTTGTTGACTACAACCAAGGGGAAGTAACAGTACAAGACCACAGCGGTGAAAATCAAGTTACAATTAGCAAAAAAGACACTGCTTGGATAAAATTAGATGACTTTGATATGTAAGGAAAGGATGCACAAAATGACAAACAAAGAATTTTTTACAGCGCTTGCTCTTTTAGAAAAAGAAAAGAGCATTCCAATGGACTATATGCTTGAACAGATCGAGAGAGCTATCAAGGTTGCTTGCAAAAACTCCTACGGTGGCAACGACAATGTTATCTTTAAGGCTAACCCTGAGAAGAACACTCTTGACGTAAAACTTGTAAAGACTGTTGTAGAGGTTGTTGAAGACCCTAACTTTGAGATTTCTCTTGAAGATGCACAGGCAAAGCGCAAGAGATCAGCAGTTGGCAAAGATTTTGAGATTGCTCTTGACCCAAAACAGTTGGGCAGAATTGCAGTGCAAACTGCTCGTAGCGTTATCCGTCAGGGTATTCGTGATGGCGAAAAGGGACAGATGCTTCAGGAATTCAAGTCTAAGTTGGGCGAATTAGTTACTGCTACTGTTGAGCGTGTTGACCCACAAAACGGTATGTGCACTATCAAAATCGGCAAGGCAGTTGCAACTCTACCAAAGTCAGAGCAGGTTGGCGACAGAGTTCTTAAAGAAGGCGACCAGATTAAAGTATTGGTTGCTGATGTTAAAGACAACGAGAGAGGTCCTCGTGCTATGATTAGCCGTACAAACCCTGAACTTGTTAAGAGATTATTTGAGCAGGAAGTTCCAGAAATATACGAGGGTACTGTTGAGATTAAGGCCATTGCTCGTGAGGCTGGCAGTCGTACAAAGATGGCAGTACTTTCTAACGACGAAAACGTTGACGCTATTGGTTCTTGCATTGGTACAAGAGGCGACCGTGTAAACAAAATCGTTGAGGAATTAGGCAACGAAAAAATTGATATTATTGAATACAGCGACGAACCTGTTAAGTATGTTGCAGCGGCGCTTTCCCCTGCTACTGTTATTAAGGTTGACGTTATTGACGCAGAGGCAAGAAGTTGCAAGGTAACTGTACCTGACGGTCAACTCTCTCTTGCTATCGGCAACAAAGGTCAGAACGCTCGTCTTGCGGCTCGTTTGACAGGCTGGAAGATAGACATCAGACCAGAGTCTGGCTTCTACGGTGAAGATGAGGATGAAACAGAGGCATAATTAGAGGAGGTATTGTTATGAAACAAAAGAAAATACCCCTACGCAAATGCACAGGCTGTGGCGAGATGAAGCCAAAGCGTGAACTTGTGCGAGTTGTTAAAGCCCCTGATGTTAAAAACGAACAGGGCGAAGTTGTTGCAAAAGGTGAAGTCAGCCTTGACCTTACAGGTAAAAAGGCAGGCAGAGGCGCATATGTGTGCAACAACGTAAAATGCTTGGAAAAGGCTATCAAAGCCAAAAGATTTGAAAAAGCGTTCCAAACAACTATTCCTCAAAAAATATATGACGGTATAAAAGAGGAGATGACAAAAGTTGACTGATAAACTTTTAAATTTTCTTGGGTTGTGCCGTCGTGCAGGCAAACTTACTATGGGCAACGATATGGTTATTGAAGATGTTGTCAAAGGAAATTCATACCTTGTGATGGTTGCAAGTGATATTTCTAAAAATACTGAGAAAAAAATATTATTAAATTGCCACAGATGTAACACAAAAGTGCTAAAGATAAATCGTACTAAAGATGAGATGAGTTATGCAATAGGTAAATTCAGCACAGTGGTTTCAGTAACAGACCAAGGTTTTGCCAAGAAGTTTGTGGAACTTATTACTAACGAGATGCAGGAGGAGAATGTATGATTAAATATAAGGTAAAAGAAGTTGCTGATGATTTTCAGTTAAAAAGCAAAGATATAACTACAATTTTGGAGGAAAAATGCGGTGTATCCAAAAAGTCCGCATCTACTCTCGAAACAGAGGAACTCAACGTTTTGTTTGATGTTCTTACTCAACAGCAGGCTGTGGCAGATTTTTCTGCTTACTTTGCTGCTCGTGACAAGGCTATCAAAGAT
This sequence comes from uncultured Ruminococcus sp., assembly GCA_964629465.1. Classification (GTDB taxonomy): domain Bacteria; phylum Bacillota; class Clostridia; order Oscillospirales; family Acutalibacteraceae; genus Ruminococcoides. The sequence continues at coordinate 12,983 of CAZVRE010000002.1, forward strand.
ATGGAAGCAGAGCCTGTAGTTGAAGACAAAAAGCCAAAGCCAAAGGCTATTCCTGTTGAAGAGCCAAAGGAAGAAAAGAAAAATTCTAAAAAGGCAGAGGCAAAAGAAACTCCTAAAAAGGAAACTAAAAAGAAAACAGAAGAAAAAATGGTGAATACTATTACAGAGGAGTATTCAGACCATCGTTCTAATCGCCGAGTAATCGACACTCGTCAGAGTAACGTAGACGTAGAGCGTTATAATCAGAAATATGACGATATGGCTACTGACAAGTTGGGCAGACATCAGGATACAAGCAAAAAGCAGAAGTTCACTAATCGTGCACAGAAGCAAAAGGCTAAACGTGGTGGTAAGAGAGAAACAGAGCAACAGCGTCTTGCAAGAATTGAAAAGCAAAGAAAAGAAAAAGTGCTCAAAATCACTGTTCCTGAGGAAATTGTTGTTTCTGAACTTGCATATCGCCTTAAGGCTACAGTAGCAGAAGTTGTTAAAAAGGCATTTATGATGGGTTCTATGATTACTGCCAATGACGTAATTGACTTTGATACTGCTGAACTTCTTGCTATGGAATTCAACGCTAAAGTTGAAAAAGAAGTTGTTGTTACTATTGAGGAAAGAATTATTGACGATAGTGAAGATGACGATGCAAACTTGGTAGAGCGTGCACCTGTAGTTGTAGTTATGGGTCACGTTGACCACGGTAAGACATCTATCCTTGATGCTATCCGTCACGCTGATGTTACAAGTGGCGAAGCAGGTGGTATTACACAGCACATAGGTGCGTATCGTGTTGCTATAAATGGCAGACCTATTACTTTCCTTGACACACCTGGTCACGAAGCATTCACAACTATGCGTGCTCGTGGTGCTATGGCTACTGATATTGCTATCCTTGTAGTTGCTGCTGATGACGGTATTATGCCACAGACAGTTGAGGCTATTAACCACGCAAAGGCTGCAGGCGTATCTGTAATTGTTGCTATTAACAAAATGGATAAAGAAACCGCTAACCCTGACAGAGTTAAACAGCAGTTGACAGAGCACGAACTTATTCCAGAGGAATGGGGAGGCGATATTATCTGTGTTCCTGTTTCTGCAAAAACAAAAATGGGTCTTGATGATTTGCTTGAAAACGTACTGCTTGTTGCAGATATGAAAGAACTTAAGGCAAACCCTGACAGAGCGGCAAAAGGTATTGTTATTGAAGCAAGACTTGATAAGGGCAGAGGTCCTATTGCAACAGTTCTTGTGCAGAACGGTACTCTTAATGCCGGTGACATTGTTGTGGCAGGCACTTGCTTGGGTCGAGTAAGAGCCATGACTAATGATAAGGGCGAAAAAGTACAGAGCGCAGGTCCATCAGTTCCTGTTGAGATTATCGGTCTTGACGAAGTTCCTGTTGGTGGCGATATATTTAACAGCGTTACTAATGAGCATCTTGCTCGTCAACTTGTTGAGCAGAGAAAATCAGAGAGAAAAGAAGAAATCTTTAACGCACAGACAAAGGTTACTCTTGATAATCTCTTTGACCAGATGAAGCAGGGTGAAATGAAAGAACTCAAGATTATTGTTAAGGCTGACGTACAGGGTTCTGTTGAAGCAGTAAAACAAAGTCTTGAAAAACTTACTAACGAAGAAGTAAGAGTAAATGTTATCCACGGTGGTGTTGGTGCTGTAAACGAAAGCGACGTTATGCTTGCTAATGCTTCCAACGCAATTATCGTAGGATTTAATGTTCGTCCAGAGCCAAGTGCTGCTGCAAATGCAGAGCGTGACGGCGTAGATATGCGCTTGTATCGTGTAATTTACGACTGTATTGAAGAAATCGAAACTGCTATGAAAGGTATGCTTGCTCCAAAAACAAGAGAAGTTGAACTTGGTACTGCAGAGGTTCGTAATGTTATCAAGATTAAGAGCGTTGGCTTGATTGCAGGTTCTTATATAACAAAAGGCAAAATTCAGCGTGGTGGCTTGGTACGAGTTGTTCGTGACGGCATCATTATTGCTGACGATAACATTGCTTCATTACAGAGATTTAAGGACTCCGTAAAAGAAGTTGCCGAGGGTTACGAGTGTGGTATTGGTCTCGAAAAGTTCAATGACATTAAAGAGGGCGATATCTTTGAGGTTTATGCTATCGAGGAGTATAGAGATTAAAGAAGTGCAGGGCTTGGTGTATCACCAAGCCCGACGAGGAAAAATATAATGGCTTCACATAAAATTCAGAGAATAACTGAAGATATAAAAAGAGAATTAACTGCAATATTCCGTGAGTTAAAGGACCCACGAGTTCAACAGGCATTTTTGTCAATTATTCGAGTTGAGGTTACTAACGATTTGTCATATTGTACGGTGTATGTAAGTGCTATTGAGGGACTTGACCGTAGCAAAGAGGCTTGCAAAGGCCTCGATTCTGCTGCCGGTTTTATTCGTCGTGAACTTGGCGCGCGTCTTAAGTTAAGACACGTTCCGTCATTGATATTTAAGGCTACTGATAGCATTGAGTACAGCGCAAATATCTCAAGAATTCTCAACGACCTTGATATTAAAGAGGATGATGAAGATGACAATTAAGGATATTGTTACCTTGCTATTGCAAAATGATAATTATGAGATTCTTACCCATAATTATCCTGACGGCGACTGCTTGGGTTCTGGCTACGGCTTGTGCCTTGCGTTGCAATCAATGGGCAAAAACGCAAGAGTGCTGACTTCTCCAATGGCAAAAAACTTGGAGTTCCTAAAGAAGGGCGTTAAAATTCAGCAGTTTGACGCAGAATTTGTAATTTCCGTTGATGTTGCAGGGGCGTCTCTTTTGGGCGAATATCAGGAAGATTATCAGGACAAAATCAACCTGTGCATTGACCACCACGCTCTTAATACTGTGGAAGCGCAGTATAAGTATGTGGATAGCACTTGTGCAGCTGCAAGTGAGATAATTTATCAGATCATCAGGGAAATGGGTGTGAAAATCACACCCGAAATTGCAGATTGTCTGTATACGGGTATTTCTACTGATACAGGTTGTTTTTGTTATACAAACACTACTCCTCAAACCCTGCGTATAGCGGCAGATTTGTTGGAGTGTGGGTGCAATAATCACATTATTAACAAGGAACTTTTCCAGACAAAATCTAAAAAAAGACTTGAGATAGAGCGTGAAATTTACGAGAATATAATCTACTGTTGCAACGACAAGTGCGCTATTATTTGCGTAACACAGGAGATGGAAAACTCTGCCGAAAAAGAGGACCTTGAGGGACTTGCTTCTATTCCACGAGAAATTCAGGGAGTACAAATGGGTGTTTGCATCCGTGAAAAGCAGGGTGGAGAATACAAAGTTTCCGTAAGAACTCAAGGTGACATTGATGCTTGTGAATTTTGCAAGCAATTTGGTGGTGGTGGTCACAAAGCAGCCTCAGGTTGCACATTAACCGGAACGTTGCAAAGTGCTGTTGATACCATCAAAACTGCTGCGGAGAAAATTCTATGAACGGCGTATTAGTTATTAACAAACCCAAGGAGTTCACTTCCTTTGATGTGGTGGCAGTTGTACGCAAGTACACAGGTCAACGCAAAATCGGTCATACAGGTACTCTTGACCCTAACGCAACCGGGGTTTTGCCTTTGCTTTTAGGCAATGCCACAAAGGCACAGGATATTGTGCTTAATCACGACAAAGAGTATGTGGCAGATTTTCAGTTAGGACTTACTTCTGACACCCTTGACATTTGGGGCGAGATTAAGACCAGAACTGACTCTCACCTGACAAAAGAAGAAGTTGAGAGTGTACTGCAGGACTTTCGTGGAGAAATTGAGCAAATTCCTCCTATGTACTCTGCAGTTCAATATAATGGCAAACGTCTGTATGATTTAGCACGCAAAGGCATAGAAGTTGAGAGAAAAAGCAGAAAAGTTACTGTATATAGGTTGGAACTTTTAGATTTTGATGAAAAAACTCAACAAGGAAAACTTATGGTTGTGTGCTCCAAGGGTACATATATACGCACCATTATTGATGATATTGGCGCCAAGTTGGGGGTTGGGGCAGTTATGACTGACCTTAACCGTACCAAGGCTTGTGGATATAGTGTTGAAGATGCCGTTACATTAGATGAGGTAAATACTCTGTGCGAAACCGGAGATATACGCTCTAAAATTGCACCAACGGAAACTTTGTTCCAAAGTTACGGATACCTGGTGGTAAGTGACGCTCAGGCAAAAAGGTTTTCTAATGGTGGACAGTTGGACACAAACCGAACCTATCTTGAAAAGTTGCACCCTAATGAGGGAGATATTTTTAGAGTAAAAAGCAAGCAAGGCGAGTTTTTGGGCTTGGGTATTGTGCAGGGTGAAAACTTAAAAATCTACAAACATTTTTGATGTTATGCCTTGAGGGTGTGTATGTAGATTTTTGTCAAAATCACCTCTTAACATAGGAAAAATAAATAATTTATAAAAAATTTAAAGAGAATTGCATAAAACTATGCAATTCTCTTTGTTTTTTGTCCTATGGGTGAAGGAGGTGAAAATATGATTACAGTAAAATGTAAAGACGGAAAATTTATAGTTCCTCGTGAGGAGGGATTCATTGGTTATGAGGGTGACAACCTTAATGTAACCAAAGAGATTTTTGTAGAAGGCGTTGTGGATATGAGCCTTGTGTTCCGTATGTATCTTATGTTTGATGACGGCACTTGCAATTATTTTCTTGTGGATAGCCAGGTTGTTGAAAACGGTACTCTAATTACATGGAACATCACAAATGACCAGATTTACAAAGACGGTATTGTGCAAATTCAGTTAAAAGCATCCAACGATAGCGGTGAGGTGTTCCACAGCGACATTACCACTATGCTTGTGCAGACTTCCATTGAGTTTACAGATTTCTTTAAGGAAAAAGAAAACTCCGAGTATTTACAGCACGAAGAATTCCTCAATTGTTTGCTTGAGAAATATCAAAAGGGCGAGGAGGAAATTGTCGCTCTGCTGGAAAAAGCAAACGTGGAGATAGAAAACAAGCAAAACGAATTAATTGAATTTGTAAACCAGAGATGTGAAGACAGCGAGATGCAATTTATACGACTTCTTGAGGAATTTGATAATTTGACTGAAGATTTAAATTCTATTGCTGACAGTGCTAATTTGGTGCTTCAAAAAGCAAACGCCAAAGCAGAGGAAGTTCAGGATAAAATTCAGGAGGGTTTTGATGCTGCTGATGCAAAAATTGCAGACTACACAGCATCAGTTTCTGATGAGGTTGCTACAGAAGGCAGTGCAAACCTCATCACAAGTGGTGCAGTATATGAGGAAGTAAAAAATAACATCAATTATGTGGAGATGGGTCAAATTAGCAAAATAAGTGCTTTTGACGATATGACAGATTCTCACAGCATCTATGTTTTTATTCTTGCCAAAAATGTAATTTCAGGAATTACTGATGTACAGCAGGCAAGGTGCATCAACGTAGGCTCATACCAGATTGTTGAATTGACCGATGGCAGAACTTACGCTCGACAGTATTCTAACGAAGCGTGGTCTGATTTTGAAAAAACCAAAATGTCTTATCAGGAATTTGTGACTTATGTAACTGACTATGAATTGGAAAAAACCATTATTTCTGAAGTTTCAAATGAGGAGCAGACTTTTGAAACTCTAAAGAACCTAAGAGATCAATACAAAGTATTTTACTTTGACCTTTACGGAGAAGAGGTAGGCAGTGCACAGAACATTGCAGGACTTACATATCTTAACAGAAATACTCAGGTTATAAAACTCATTGATGGATCTGAATATGTACGAACTTTTACTCAAAAAGGCACTACCACAAACTGGACAAATCTTGAGCAGGTTGGATTTAACAAAACTGATTTAGTGAGTCATGTAGCAAGTGAACTTATTGAAACAGGCAGTGGGTCTTTAGTTCCAGATTCTGAGATTGCAGAAAGCGCAACTTATAGCTACATGAAAATTGGCAATATGGTTTTTATATTAATTACCATGACAATAACAAAAAGCAATGTTGTAAATGCCGCTGATTTTAATGGATTACCTTTTGAAATAAGCAATTTAAATCCTGCATGTAGGGAGGTTAACGTGCTTACATATTCTGGCAGTGGATATATTTATCGTTTGTATGGTGTAGCAAATATTGTATGGGTTAATATGCTTGACCCAAAAAATCACCAGATAATTTATCCTACTGTTGATGATGTTATAAATTTTTCTTTTATGTATTACACAGACGACTAATTACAAAAACACGCAAAAACTCCCTGTGTTTTGCACAGGGAGTATGAGTTAAGGTTTTTCAGTTGTTAGGTACTCTATGCTTCGTTCTATGGCATCTTTACTTGTGCCAAAGTCACCACCTTGATTACGGTAATCAAACATAGAGCAAAAATAAGTTACATCACCTTTTAGGGTTTTGAGGTAATTTTTGGTGAGGTTAAGAGTGTCGCTGTGGAATCGGGGCATATTCTTGGAGGATATACCACCTTTTGCCATAGCGTCCTTCATAATAAGAGAATAGTGATTTAAACAAATGTACGGTTGTTCCTGATATAATTTACGGAATTCATCGCTATTCTGATATTCTGCAAAAACTGTTGAGAGCAAGTGATGAAGGTCTTTTTCTATTCTGTCACAAACATAGCAGGAAGAGGACAGAGCATCGATTTTTTCCAATGCTTTTTTGTCTGGTTTATTCTCCTTTTGAGGCAAAACATTGTCAATAATCTCCTGCAGATGTGATTCCAAAATGAGAGCGTTGGGGAGTTTTTTGCCCACATTGAACATTTGAGAAAAATGACGGTGACAAAAACCCTTGTGGTTAGTTTCTATTCGTACACTTGGCTCCATCATAGAGTCGCCTACGGTGTATTCAACATAGGTTTCTTCAAGCATTTTTGCCATTGAACAGATAGGACATCCGTCTTTGGGCTTAAATAGGTCGTTGATAGGAATTGTGCAGATGTTTTCTTTCATAATTTACCTCAAAAAATCTATTTTTAGTTATTCCTACTCGCCCTGTTTTGTGTTACAATATATGTAACATAAAGGCGAGGTTTGTTATGAATTGTATAAAAACTGACAAGGGAATTAAAATTTTAGATATACATAATCTTGACTTAGCCCAAACTCTTGACTGTGGTCAGAGTTTTAGGTGGGCTTTAACTGACGAGGGGTTTACAGGTGTTGCATTCGACAAAGTGGTTACAATGCATATGGACGGCACAACTTTGTATATTGATAATGCAACCCCAAGTGACTTTGACACAATATGGCGCAAGTACTTGGACTTGGACCTTGATTACGGCAAAATTCGTCAGGATATAAGCCGTATTCACCCTGTGCTAAAGGAAGCCTCACAGTTTGCACCGGGCATAAGAATTTTGCAACAAGACAGTTGGGAGGCATTGTGCACCTTTATAATTTCTCAGAACAACAACATAAAAAGAATTAAGGGCATTGTGCAGAAATTGTGTGTTATGTATGGCAGAGAAATTGAACAAGGTTATTATAGTTTTCCTACTGCTGATGACCTAGCAAAATTAGAGGTGGAAGACTTGGCAGAAATCAAGGCAGGGTTTCGCAGTAAATATATTATTGACGCTGCTCAAAAGGTTAGTTCCAAAGAAGTGGACTTGGAAAAATGTTACACTATGGAGTATGAGCAGGCTCGTGAGTACTTGCAACAAATCAAGGGAGTTGGAGTAAAGGTTGCAGATTGCACCTTGCTGTTTGGCTTCCATAGAATTGAGGCATTTCCAATAGATGTGTGGATGAAAAAGGCTATGGAAAAGTTATTCCCTACAATGACTGCAGAAGATTTTGGTAGATATGCAGGAATTGCCCAGCAATATATTTTTCACTATAGTCGTATGCACCCTGAATTATTTTAAACATAGCCCCCTTTGCTAAGGGGGCTTTTATTTTTTGCGTATTTATAGAATTTATAATTTAATAAATGCTATTTTCTCAGAATCTTTCTTGCAAAATTTACGGCACTTGGAGGCAAAACTTCTTTTACGGTTTGCTTTAGGCTAAAGTCAGGTTTAAGAGTTTCGCCAAAGTACATTAGGATATCTTCGTTGAAGCCCTGATAAAAACTGTCACGCTCTTCTTTGCGAGGAGAAGGGTCCATAAGAGTGGGGTTTTTCTTGGCAACTTTTTTGTAAGATGACTTTGCAATCTCAAGACGATGTGCAATTTGTTCCCAGAAGAACTCACCTTTTTCGTTGTTAATAATAACGGCAGATACGCCCTTGGGGTTGTTGATTTGAGGATGTTCCTTTTCTACTCCAAAGTAGTCGCCTACAGTAATATCACCCACACGGTTAGGGGTAGCGTATTTACAGTTATAGCAACATTCTCTGTAGTTTTGTCCCTGAACATAGGCATTGTAATAAGGGTCTTTGTATCCGTTTTTGTTCTTTTCGTTTATCATAGTAACATATTTAATATTATGTCCCCAGCCCTTTTTCTCCTTGTTACGGAAGTAATATTCCTTGACTTTGCTTTTTGATTCTATCTCAAGGTAGTTAAGGTAATTTTCAAACAGTTTTGGGCTTGGAACACCTGAGCAGATTATGTCTACTGTAAGGAGTTTTGGATAGCCTTTTTTTAGGTAAGAGCGTAGGGCGTCTACCTGACAAGGAGTACCTGAATACAGTACATAACGGTCTTGTTCCAATGCTTCTTTAACCTGAGGATAAATACCCAAGGTGTTGCTCTGCACATATTTTGTGCCCTGGAGTTTTTTTAGTTCGCTCATATTTTCAACGCCAATGTGAGTAGCCACAAGGTTTGTATCAAGAGCACAACCAAATACTACACCACCATACTGCAAAAACTCCATAGCCAATGTTGCAAATACACCGCCTGCAGTACTTTGGGTGTGAACTTTTTCGCTGTCCTTAAGGTAAGCGGCATATACCTTTTCCATAGTAGGCTCTTGGCTCTCTGTGAAGATGGGACAATGCTTTGTGCAAGTATTGCAACCTACACAGGAGTCGCTAACATATGGATAATAAAAACCCTCTCGACTGTATTCAAATGCAATTGCGTTTTGGGGGCATACATCTGCGCATACGCCACAGCCACAACAGTTGTTCTCCAAAGTCAAAATATTGTTCATAATATGTACCGTCATTTCTTAATCTTTGATTTGCAAAAATTATTTAACAAAAAAATTATACTATAAAATTTAGTGTAATGCAAATTTGGTGTTTTGGAGTATGATGAGCCAAGGTTGAGGGGGTTATTATCAGCAACAAAATCTGCAAAACTAATAAAATAACACAAAAAACTATTGAAAAGCATAAAAATCTGTTTTATAATGTAAATGTATGAGTATATAGGCTCAAACAATTTCACGAAAGGAGCAAGTACACATGATTTATTCACACGAAGTAGAAAGAATGTGCACAGTTGCAAAAGGTCCAAATCACGGTCCTGCACCTATTCCTGAAGAAGGTAAATGGGTAAAATCTTATGACATCAAAGACATCAGCGGTCTTTCTCACGGTATTGGTTGGTGTGCGCCACAGCAGGGTGCCTGCAAAATCACACTTAACGTAAAAGACGGTATCGTAGAAGAAGCTCTTGTAGAAACAATCGGTTGTTCCGGTATGACTCACTCTGCTGCTATGGCATCAGAAATTCTACCAGGCAAAACTCTATTGGAATGCTTAAACACAGACTTGGTATGTGACGCTATTAACGTTGCTATGAAGAACATTTTTGAACAGTTAGTTTACGGTCGTTCTCAGACTGCGTTCTCAGAAGGCGGTCTTCCAATCGGCGCAGGTCTTGAAGACTTGGGTAAAGGTTTGAGAAGCCAGGTTGGTACAATGTACTCAACAAAGGCAAAGGGCGTTCGTTATATGGAAATGGCAGAAGGCTATGTTCTAAAGACTGCTCTTGACGAGAACAATGAAGTTATCGGTTATCAGTTCTTAAAATTAGGTAAAATGTTGGAGGATATCCGTCACGGTATGTCCCCTGACGAGGCTTACAAAAACAACATCGGTCAGTACGGTCGCTTTGACGGCGCTGCTAAGTACATTGACCCTCGTGAAGAATAATAGTAAGGAGGACGTAAATTATGGCTATTACATTTGAAAGTATGGACAGAAGAATGCCTAAAATTAACGCTTGCCTTGCTGAGTACGGTATTGCAAGCCTTGAAGAGGCAAGAGACATCTGTGTTGAAAAAGGTTTCAACCCTTATGACATCGTAAAAGAAGTTCAGCCAATCGCTTTTGAAAACGCAGGTTGGGCTTACACATTAGGTTGCGCAGTTGCTATTAAGAAGGGCGTTAAAACTGCTGCTGATGCTGCAGAGGCTATCGGTATCGGTCTTGAGGCTTTCTGTATCCCTGGTTCTGTTGCAGAACAGAGAAACGTAGGTCAGGGTCACGGTAACTTGGGCGCAATGTTGCTTCGTGACGAAACAAAGTGCTTTGCTTTCTTGGCTGGTCACGAAAGTTTTGCTGCTGCTGAAGGCGCTATCGGTATTGCTCGTAACGCTAACAAGGCAAGAAAAGAACCACTAAGAGTTATTCTTAACGGTCTTGGTAAAGACGCAGCATACATTATCTCAAGAATTAACGGCTTTACATATGTTCAGACAGAGTTTGACTACTTTACAGGTGAGTTAAAGATCGTTAACGAAACTGCTTACTCCGACGGTGAAAGAGCAGCAGTTCGTTGCTACGGTGCTGACGACGTTCGTGAAGGTGTTGCTATTATGCAGCACGAGAACGTAGGTGTATCTATCACAGGTAACTCAACTAACCCAACTCGTTTCCAGCACTTGGTTGCAGGTACATACAAGAAATGGGCTATCGAGAACGGCGTAGGCTACTTCTCAGTTGCTTCCGGTGGTGGTACAGGTCGTACACTTCACCCAGATAATATGGGCGCTGGTCCTGCTTCTTACGGTCTAACAGACTCAATGGGTCGTATGCACGGTGATGCACAGTTTGCCGGTTCTTCATCTGTACCTGCTCACGTTGAAATGATGGGCTTAATGGGTATGGGTAACAACCCAATGGTTGGTGCTACAGTTGCTTGCGCAGTTGCAGTATATGAGGCTATGAAATAAGCAACGTGATGTTGCAATAAGAAAGGCTTCCGAGTAATCGGAAGCCTTTTTGTCTTGATAGCAAAGTCTTTGCATCGCACCAAGCCCCCTTTGTGTAAAGGGGGGAAAGACAAAATTTTAATTTTGTCAGGGGGATTGATATAACATTTGGCATAACGTAAAGTTTATGGTGTTGATTTTATTTTGCTCAATCCCTCCGTCAAACCCTAACGGTTTTGCCACCTCCCTTTACTCAAGGGAGGCTTTTTTGTTTTTTGTCGTACTTCAATATACTTCACACAAGGAAGCATTGTTTGTTGTAGAGCCGTTAAATTGCAATAACTAAATTTATATGGTATCATAATAATATGCTTAAAAAACAGGAGGGTATTATGAAAAAGCAAAGCGTCAAAAATATTGTTTCTTTTATACTGATTTTGTGTATGCTTATGTGTAGTAGTGCTTTTGTAGCACAAGGAGCAACAGTAAAAATCAGCAAATCGAAGATATCCCTTTATGTTGGGCAGACAAAGAAGTTAAAGTTAAAAGGAACAAGCAAAAAGGTAAAATGGTCCTCCTCTAACAAGAAAGTTGCAACAGTAACACAAAAAGGCGTTGTAAAAGCTGAAGCAGAAGGAGTTGCAACCGTTTACGCAAAAGTTGGCAACAAAAAATATACTTGCAAAGTTACAGTTAGTAAAGCACTTACATCCAACACAAACAAGTTGCAGTTTGACACGCTGAATTCTGAGCAAAATGTGAGCTTTACTCTAAATGCAGTTGGTACGCTTACCTTTAAAATCAAGGACCCCAGCATAGTATCTTGCAGTTGGGGTAAATGGAAAAACGATAAGATTAAATTGTATGTTAAAGGACTCAAAAACGGGACAACAAAAATTACTGTAAAAAACAGTTTTAATAGTGAAAAAGTCGTAATAAAAGTAACTGTACATGAGCCTACATTAGAAGAAATAAAGGCACAAAAAGAGGCGAGCATAAAAATCAGTGTAGAAAATGAACTTCCCTCTACGGTAAGTAATTATAGGTATAATGGAAGTATTGAACAAACATATATGTTGCAAGATATATCTTATAATGTTTCATATAGTACAGTTTTAAATAAATTTACGGTTAATCTGTATTTTTCAGGTGAAAAAATTTACGATTATAGGGGCAGTAGCCAAAGCAGTTACTTAAAAATTTCTTGGAAATTATACAAAGATGATTATGTTATAGATTCTGGTACAGTTTATACGGTAGATCTTGCCGAGGGCGAAAAATTCAAAAACGAAATTGCGGCAATTTATAACTTAACAGAATCAGGCGAATATAAATTGAAAATATTAAGCACAAACTAAATAGAGAAAAATACCCCCTCTACGATGATTGGCAGAGGGGGTTGTATTTTGGCATATTAAATTATTTTTTCACCTTTTTGCTGACGACTGCAGAGAATTTGCCGTTAAAGGTTGTTTTTGCAATTGTTTTGTAGGCTCTTACTTTGTAGTAATATTTAGTGCCTTTCTTGACAGTTTTGTCTGTAAAGGTTGTTGCGGAGCCTTTTATCTTTTTAATTTTGGTGTATGTTCCGTTCTTTTCGGTTGAACGGAAAATTTGATACCCTGTTGTGTCTTTCGTCTTCTTCCAAGACACGGTTAACGCACCTTTGGTTTTGTTTTTAACAGTTACATTTTTTACCTTTTTAGGGGCTAATTCCTCAGGAGTTACTACCTTGAAGTATTGGTCAAGGTAAAGTTCGTAGTGGTCGAAATAAGCATTCCAAACGCTTATTATTTCTCCGTCTTCGCAACTAAAAGATTTTGGAGTTTTCTTTTCTGCTCCATAATTTGATTCAAGTGTGTGATATGTAACTACTGCAAGAGGGTTGTTGATGGAATTATCAAGAACCTTGAACTTCATATTTTCCTTAGAATATTTGCCGGAGAATTCATCATTATTCTCGTATTTAAATTCAAGTACTTGTCCTACCTCTATTTTCTGGGCAGCGGTGCCTTTGTTTACTTTGTTGTAGTTTTTGGAGCGGTAAACTTCTACAGTAGTTGCACCGCCGTCCGGCCAGTCATCCATACCGCCCCAAGGCCAGAAGTGGTTGTACCACACTTGGTTTGGGCCACCAAAGTTTGCTTCGTAAATATAGATACCATTTGAAGAATCTCTTAAGAAAATTGCTAAATGAGAGCCTGTAAGGGATGGTCTTGACCAGCAGATAACATCGCCTACTTTTGCCTTTTTGAACAAGTTTTGCATCTGGGTTGCGTTTGTTGTGGAAGCGCTTCCTATTTTTTTGTAATCAGGTGAATTATTATAATATGTGTTGTGGAAGATTTTTTTGGTAGCAAAAGCAACAAGACCGCCACAACCACCGTATGCAACACCACTATCTGTAAGTATAAACTCATCAAAAGTAGAGTCTTGTGGATATATTTTTACAATTTCTGCAAGTCTTTGTTCAATTATAGTTTTGCTTGCTGCCTCAATAGGCAAGACGCTTGCGCATACAACAAACACCAATGCTAAAATCAAATTCAATATTCTTTTGTGAATTTTCATATATACCCCTCTTAAGAGTTACTTTTTAACTTTTGCGTTTGCTGTGGCAGAAAGTTTTCCGAAGAATTTGGTTTTTGCAATTGTTTTGTAGGCTCTTACTTTGTAGTAATATTTAGTGCCTTTCTTGACAGTTTTGTCTGTAAAGGTTGTTGCGGAGCCTTTTATCTTTTTAATTTTGGTGTATGTTCCGTTCTTTTCGGTTGAACGGAAAATTTGATACCCTGTTGTGTCTTTCGTCTTCTTCCAAGACACGGTTAATGCACCTTTGGTTTTGTTTTTAACAGTTACATTTTTTACCTTTTTGGGGGCTAATTCATCAGTAGTTACCACCTTGTAGTATTCATTGTAATTAAGGTATTCTGACTCAAGATATGTACTGCCAAGGCTTACATTACCGTTAACATAATAAATCGCCTTTGGTAATTCTAATTTATTATCAGTATTTGTCTCGTATTTACTGCTTGTGATTACAGCAAGAGGGTTGTTTATAGAATTATCAAGGATTTTGAACTTTATATTTGTTTTGCCATAATCACCTGTAAAACTGTTGTTGTACTCATAATTGTACTCAACAACTTCGCCTACCTGAAGTTTTACGGCAGCCTTGCCTTCGTTTACCTTGTTGTAGTTTTTGGAGCGATAAACAGTTACAGTTGTTGCGCCACCACTTGGCCAGTCGTCCATTCCACCCCAAGGCCAGAAGTGGTTGTACCATACTTGATTTATGCCACCAAAGTTTGCCTCGTAAATTTTAATTCCTGTTGAAGTATAACTCATAAATAAAGCCAAGTGGGCAGTAGAGCCACTTGATCTATACCATTGTATAACATCGCCCACCTTCGCCTTTTTAAAAAGGCTCTGCATAGCAGAAGTGCTTGTGGTAGATGCAGATCCTACCTTTTTGTAATTAGGAGAATCGTCATAATAAGTATTGTGGAAAATCTTGTTAGTTGCAAAAGCAACAAGTCCGCCACAACCACCATATTCAATGTGACCACCACGAACCCAACCGTCAAAAGTAGAGTCCTGTGGATATAATTTTTCAATTTCTTCAAGTCTTTGTTCAACTATAGTTTTTGTTTTAGCTTCAAATGAAATTGTGCTTGCAGATACAAGCAATATAAGAACTAAAACCAGACTTAATATTCTTTTAACTTTGCTCATAATAGTCACCTATGCTTATTGTTAATTTATTTTTTCTCTTTAAATGCAAAGAATCGCTGACCAATGTAGTTGCACGCTACGAACAAGCAACTGTTAACAGCAAGGGCAACATTGCCTGCAGTTTTGTCTACAGTCCAACCAAACAGTGACAGGTTCATAGATTGACAGATGTGGGTTGTGGCATATGTGCCAATGAAGTTTGCTATACACCAGCAAACGATTATGTTCAGAGCAAATCGCAAGGCTGGTTTGATGCCTTTTTCTGTATTCTTAAAGGTGAAGTGCTTGTTGAGGAAGTAACTCATTACACTTGCTATACCGTTACTTGTGCCACTTGCAATAAGAACGCCGGTTTCGCCGATACTATCCATACTAAAAACATTGTAAAAAACAAACTGCAAACCCATACCAACAAGGGTGTTGAGTATTCCGACTAAAACAAACTTCAAAAACTTTTCGTCAAAAAACTTCTTTAAAAAATCTTTCATTATCTCACTTCCCTTTAGCATTATATCAGCACTCTATGAAAAAATCTATAAAATTCATTAAATTATTATTTTTTTATTTACCTTGCAGATAAATTGTGGTAAAATGATTTGTAATATTAGTTTTAGGAGATAAAATATGTCTACTATAAAATCAAGGAAAACAACTCAACTTAATAATACATTGGCAAAAGGAAAAAAAGAGAATTTCTTTGCTCGTAATCTCTATGTAATCTTGGCGTTTGCTATTCCTTTTGTATTGATGACAGTTGCATTTGCCATTATGGGCTGCGAGCCATTTGGTGACAAGCAAATTTTGGTAACTGATTTGTGGCATCAGTACTATCCGTTCCTTGTAGATTTGCAGGACAAACTCAAGCATGGTGAGTCGTTATTGTGGTCTTGGACACAAGGCGCAGGCACAAACTACTTTGCCTTAATTTCTTACTATTTGGCAAGTCCGTTAAAGTTCTTGACAGTATTTGTTCCTGTTGATGCGCTAAGAATGTACCTTACATTTACAGTTGCGCTCAAGATAGGTTTGGCAGGTTGCTTCTTTGCAATTTTCTTGAGATATGTTTACAAGAAGCACGACCTTTCTGTTACTATTTTTTCCACTTGTTTTGCACTAAGTGCTTTCTTTATGGGATATTATTGGTGCGAAATCTGGCTTGATACAGCAGCGTTATTACCGTTGGTTGTAACAGGTTTTGTGGCTTTGATGCGAGAGGGCAAATTTAAGTTATACACAATAACTCTTGCGCTTTCAATTCTTGCAAACTATTATATTGGCTTGTTTACTTGCATATTTATTTTGTTGTGCTTTATAGGTTATACAATTTGTATGTGGGAGAATGCTAAGGACTCCTTTAAGAAGTTACTAAGAATTGCGGTATTTACTGTTATAGGTTTAGCAATTACGGCTTTCCTCATATTCCCTGCTTATTTTGCGTTGCAGAATACTCACGCTACCACAAGCACATTCCCTACGGGGTATCAGATTAACATTGGCGATACTGCTGACGTTAAGGGCACATTGGATGCTATTCGTCAGGTATTGTCAAACTCCTTAACTTATGTTGCGCCTACTACCACAGAGGGCTTGCCTAACATTGCGTGCTCTACTATTGCGTTGGTACTTGGCATTATGTTCTTCTTTGTAAAAGGTATAAAAATACGTGAAAAGATTTTTGACGGCGTAATACTTTTGTTCTTTATAATGAGTTTCATTGTTCGTCAACTTGATTATATTTGGCACGGATTCCACTTTACAAATATGATTCCTTATCGCTTTAGTTTCTTGTTTAGTTTTGTGCTGGTGGCTATGGCGTTTAGGGCATTTATCAATATCAAAAAAGCACATTCTTTTGACTTTGTGATTTGCGGTTTGCTTTTATTGTTGCTAATCGGCTTGAGCGTAGAAGTTCAGGAGTTTATTCCTATCCTTGCGACTGCCCTTACTGCAGGTTTGATATTGTTTGTTATCGTTCTTTTGCATCGCAACAAAAATGTAAATGCAAAAGTAATTATGTCTGCTCTGCTACTGATAATTGTGGCTATTGAGGGTGGAATTACTGCTTATATGGGCGTTAAGACAACTTCTGTAACAACAACCAACGATTATCCTCGTGGTGGTGAGAACACAGAAAAAG
The DNA here is from genome assembly GCA_964629465.1 of uncultured Ruminococcus sp. GTDB lineage: Bacteria > Bacillota > Clostridia > Oscillospirales > Acutalibacteraceae > Ruminococcoides. The sequence continues at coordinate 29,944 of CAZVRE010000002.1, forward strand.
TTCTTGAATATATGGACGAGTTAGAGGCAGATACTACCGAACTATGGCGTGCAGAGTTTACAAGCACGCAGACATTGTGCGACTCCTCTCTAAACACCTTTAACGGTATCTCAATGTTTAACTCCGTTACTAACGAAAAGTTTACTATTTTTGCACAGAACTTTGGTATGATGGGTTGGCGTTCAGGCAACCGTTACACCTATGCTGAGAGTTCACCTGTAACTAACTTGTTTATGAACTTGAAGTATATAATTGCTCGTGACGGTAGTTATAATAACAAGCAGTATCTTAACAAAGTTTATTCTGCAGACACAGTAGTGCTTACAGAAAATACTGCGTATATTCCTATGGGCTTTATGACTGACATTGACTTGCTTGATTACAACGGCACAGATGATGAGGACACATACAACCCATTTGAAAAGCAAAATGAGTTCTTCTCACTTGCAACCGGAATTGAGGAAAACATCTATACTCCACTTGAGGTTGTGTCACAGGGTCACTCAGATTCTGACACAAAACCAGTAAATAAGTATGGTTACGGTAATTATTCCTACTCAGGCAATGCTAATTTAAAATGGAACTACGAAGCACCTGAAGAAGGCTATTATTACGCTTATGTTGACATTGAAGACGCAAGTAGTGACAATGTGCAGATAATGTGCAACGATTCTTACCGTGACGGAACATACAAGTTCTACGTTAAGCGCCCATACATTATGTCTATTGGTTACTTTAACAAGGGCGACAAAATCTCCGTTTATGCAACATTAGAGGAAAATGCCTCCGGTACGGCAAATGTATATGTGTGCAAGTTTAATTCTGATGTGTTTGACCAAGGTTACCAAATTCTAAACGATGAAGTTATGGAAACAACCAAACTTAAGGGAACTTATATGGCTGGTAACATAACTGCAAAGGAAGACGGCTTGTTCTACACTTCTGTTCCTTTTGAGGACGGCAAGACAGAGAACGAATCATTACTTGGCAAATTGTTTGCATCAGAGTGCGAGGGCTGGAATGCTTATGTTGACGGTGAAAAGGTAGAAATTACACCTATCGCAGATGCACTTGTAGCGTTCCCTCTTGAAGCAGGCGACCATACAATTGAACTTAAATACTTGCCAAAGGGTTTTGTAAAGGGCACAATTCTTGCAAGTCTTGCAGTGCTTGCTTTGGTCGGTTTGATTGTGCTTGATGTAAGACGCAAAAAGTACAGCAAGGTGACAATAGCAGAGGTTGAGGATACTTCTGCCCAAGAAATTACCGAAGAATAAAACTCCTATTTCATATTAACTGTTGGGAGAAATATTATGACAAAAGGGCAAAGAGCAAAAGAACTTTTTAAAGAGGGATACAACTGCAGTCAGGCTGTGCTTGGTGCATTTGCAGAAGATTTGGGTTTAGAACTTAGTACTGCATTTAAAATCAGCGCAGGTTTTGGTGGTGGTATGGGCAGACTCAGGGAGGTTTGTGGTGCCGTAACAGGAATGTTTATGGTGCTTGGTATGAAGTATGGATACGACGACCCTAATGCAAGCGATGAGAAAAAAGCCCTCTACAAAGATGTGCAGGCTCTTGCTGATAAGTTCAAACAAGAGAACGGTTCTATTGTGTGTCGTGACCTGTTGGGACTTAATACAAAGGGTAAAGACGATCCATCTCCTGAAGTACGCACCAATACTTACTACAAAAAGCGACCTTGTGCAGATTTGTGTGAGTATGCAGCAGATTTGGTTGATGAATTTATAAAACAACACAGTTAAAAAGAAAAGCAGTTTACCTAAAAAGTAAACTGCTTTTTTCTTTATCACTTATAACCCAATGTTATACTTATTGTTTTATTTGGTAGGTATCTCAATTTTATCAAGAATTCCTGTATAATGTGCCATTACAATGCCGTAGTTCGTAATAGGCACGTTTTGTTTTTTGCCTTGTTCAATGCGATTAAGAATATACTTGCGATTGAACATACAACCACCACATTGTATAACAACGTGGTAAGGAGTAAGGTCTTTTGGAAAATCTGTACCTGCAACAATATCTATTTTGATATTTTCGCCCACTTTCTTGCGTAGAATGTTTGGGATTTTAACTCTGCCAATATCCTCGCTCAAAGGGGCGTGAGTACAACATTCGGCGATAAGCACTCGGCTGTCCTCAGTAAGAGTATCAAGTGCTTTTACGCTTTGAGTATAATACTCAATGTCACCCTTATACCCTGCAAAAAGTACAGAAAAACTTGTGAGTTTGCTCTCTTGAGGCTTGTTTTTATACACATAATCAAATGCCTGTGAGTCGGTAATAATCAACTGAGGAGGCTCTTTGAGTGTAGATAGAGTCTGCAAAAATGTGTCTGTGGTAGAGCACACAGTGGTTGCTTTTTTGTCTAGCAATTCACGAATAGTCTGCACCTGTGGCAGTATAAGTCTGCCTTTTGGGGCTTGAATATCCTGTGGCATTACAAGTAGCACCACATCCTCTGCTTTACACAAGTTGCCTGTAATCGAAGGAGAGTCAAAGTCGTTAGGAATAAGGCGAATAATCTCGTCTTTTAGTTCGTGTAGGCCCTTTTTATCAGTTGCGCTTACAAGTATAGGTTTTTTGCTGATTTTGCTTTCTATTTGTACGGCGTACGCAGTGCCGTTTACATACAAGTCTGCCTTGCTGACGATAGGTACAACAGGAATATTTTTGTTTACAAAAAAAGTGTACCATCTTGTTTCCAGAGTAATGTCATCTCCTGAAAAAAGCACAACGGCAATGTCGGTTTTTTCGGCTGCTTGCTGGGTTTTTTGCACACGAATTTCACCCAACTCGCCAATATCATCAAACCCTGCCGTATCAATTAAAAGGCAAGGGCCAATGCCGTGAATTTCCATAGCCTTGCTTACAGGGTCGGTGGTTGTGCCTGCAACATCAGACACAATGCTAATCTCTTGCCCTGTAAATGCGTTTATGAGGGAACTTTTTCCGGAATTTCTCTTACCGTAAAAGCCAATGTGAAGCCTGTTAGCATTTGGAGTTTGGTTCAAACTCATAGTTATGCCCCCTTAAAATCTGAAGTCACGTTTGTTGTTTTCAATATCTGTAAGACGGTCTTTGCAAATTTGTCTTACCTTTTCGTTAGGGATATTATCAAGTTCCTTGATAATCATTTTTTCGCCAATTTCTTTTGTTTTTGGACTTGCATAGTCCATCAAAAATTCTTTGAGAGTCATTAGGGCGTTTGGATGGCAACAGTTTTGAATTTGTCTGTTTTTGCACAGAGCCATAAATCTGTCACCTGTTCTGCCCTCTCGATAACAAGCAGTGCAGAAAGACGGAATGTAGTCATTTTCCATTAGCCAGCATACAACTTCATCAAGAGTTCTCTTGTCAGAAACATCAAACTGTTCGCTGTTTTCTTCCTCGCCCTCGTCAGCATAACCACCTACGGAAGTACGGGAAGCACCGCTGATTTGAGACACTCCTAACTTGATAACTTTCTCTCTTACCTCTTTACTCTCACGAGTTGATATAATCATACCTGTGTATGGTACGCAAATTCTGATGAGTGCACAGATTTTTGCAAAAATATCGTCAGAAATACCGTTGTCAAAAACAGATGGGTCAATATCTGAAGCACGCTTAATACGAGGTACGCTGATAGTGTGAGGACCTACGCCGTGAACAGCCTCTAGGTGTTCGGCGTGCATCAAAAGCCCTGCAAATTCATACTTGTAAAGTTCAAGTCCAAACAGTACACCCAAGCCTACGTCGTCAATTCCTGCTTCCATCGCTCTGTCCATAGCTTCTGTATGGTAAGCGTAGTTGTGCTTTGGACCTGTAGGGTGAAGTTGCTCGTAACTTTCTTTGTGGTATGTTTCTTGGAACAAGATGTATGTACCAATTCCAACGTCTTTTAATTTCTTGTAATTCTCTACAGTTGTAGCAGCAATATTTACATTAACTCTACGGATAGCACCGTTTTTGTGTTTGATATTGTAGATAGTTTTGATAGACTCAAGAACATACTCAATCGGATTGTTTACAGGGTCCTCGCCTAATTCGATAGCAAGTCTTTTGTGGCCCATATCCTGCAATGCGATAACTTCACGCTCGATTTCTTCTTGAGTAAGTTTTTTGCGGCAAATCTCTTTGTTCTTAAGGTGATAAGGACAGTAAACACAACCGTTTACGCAGTAATTGGAGAGATAAAGTGGTGCAAACATTACAATACGGTTGCCATAAAAGTCCTTTTTAATCTGTTCTGCCAATTTATACATACGGTTGATTCTTTCCTCGTCTTCGCAAGCAAGTAAAACTGATGCTTCACGGTGAGTCAAACCTTTGAGTTCAGCGGCTTTGTGGAGGAGATTGTCGATAAGTTCCAGGTTGTTTTTGTTGGCTTCGGCATATTCAAGAGTGTCTAATATCTCCTGATGGTCAATGAATTCTTCTGCTTTTAGCGATTTTGGGTTATACATTGTGATTCTTCTTTCTATATGTTTTTGCTATCTCCCCGAGTAGTTGCTATTTTGCAACCTACGGAGTTAATTCGTTTTTCAAGACATTTTCTGCACTGAGCAGATTCGTCACCTGTGCAAATTTTGTTGTCATAGAGTAGATATTTTTTGCGCACAGACAATGGCGAGAGGTTAGGCATCACTACATTTGCACCTGCCAAAATGCCCTTTTCTCTACCTTTGCTGTCAATAGTTGCAAGGGCTGTAGTTGCAGGCAACAACACCTTGGGGAGCATTAAGCGAATAATTGACAGTAACTTTAGGGTGGTGTCCAACGTTCCGCTTTCAAAGTCCTTAAACGGTGTGTCTTGGTGAGATATAAAAGGTCCTATACCAACCATTTGAGGGTTGAGTTCCTTTATGAAAAGCAGGTCGTTTGCAAGGTTTTCGGTAGTCTGAAAAGGCGAGCCCACCATAAATCCACAACCTACCTGATATCCAATATCCTTTAGGTCATATAAACATTGTTTGCGACTTTTGAGGGTTTGATTTTGGGGGTGAAGTTTTGCAAAGTGGGCGTCAGTAGCAGTTTCGTGACGAAGGAGGTATCTATCTGCTCCACAGTCAAAAAATCGCTGATAACTTTCTTTGCTTTTTTCACCCAAGGACAGGGTAATAGCACAGTCAGGAAATTCCCTGCGAATAGTGCTGATAATCTCTGCCATACGGTCGTCAGTAAAGTAAGGATCCTCGCCACCTTGAAGCACAAAGGTGCGAAAGTCAAGGGCGTAACCCTCACGGCAACATTCCATAATATCTTGCAAGGTTAATCTGTATCGCTGACAGTTGGTGTTGCTTTTGCGAATACCACAGTAGTAGCAGTCCTGCTTGCAGTAGTTTGTGAACTCAATAAGTCCACGCAGGTAAATGTCGTTACCGTAGTTTTCTATGCGCACCTGATTTGCCTTTTCCATAAGATAAGATTGAGCATCTGAGTCGCAATTTATAAGGGAGATAAACTCCTCTTTTGTAAGTATTTGTTCTTTGTGTAATTTATCAATCAGTTGTTTCATCATCAAATATATAGTTGGAGTAGGCGGTTTTAGTGCTTACTCCTTTTAACCTTCCTAATTTGCCGGACAATGCAGATATAATGTCCTGAGGAGCGTCCATAACAACGCTTATTATAGAGATTTTTCTCTGCTTATATGGTATGCCCATTCTGCCTACAATGTAGTCATTATATAGGCTTATGGTGTTGTTAACTTCCCGGGCTTGTTCTGGGCTCTCAAGTATAATACTTATTACTGCTACTCGTGACATCTGCATTCACCTCGTTTTTTATATTTAAAATAGCCACACCTACAAAAAGGCATGGCTATAGATATAGTTATAGTATAATTAAACCGTGCCTTCCACCTCAATAAAATTTCGGTGTCAGATTACATTCACATTGTAGCATAAATTTTTATTTTTTACAACAGGAATTTACTGTAAATTACAAGGTATGTATAAAATACCCACACAAAAAATGGTTAAAAATTGGCATTATAGAGCAAGATTATGGTATAGATAGTCATATTAAACAAAGGGGTTCAGGAGGTTTTGGCATAATTGCGAATAGAATAAATGTCTAACAAATGGTAAAATTAAAATGAATAACTTTGTAAAGGAGAAGTTTTGAATGAAAAAATTATTATCAATCATTTTGGCAACTTTAATGGTGTTATCAGTTTTTACAGGCGTTGTTACTGTAAATGCTGAGGATACAGCAGTAGTTGACTATTCTCCTGACTTTGTAGAGGACAACGGCCTTTACATTCAGGGCGTGGCTAAATCCAAAGAAGCATGGCAAAAATGGATGAATTATGACGGCTTGTATGCAGAAAGTAATGTAAAATACTTCTTTGTATCTGCACAGGCTCCTGAAAATGAAATCAATATTTACAATGCTTACTCTGACACTGCAGTAGTAAACGGTGTAACTATTCAAAGTGGTACATATGCTTCTGTTCCTTATGTTGCAGGTCAAAAGGCAACTGCAACTCGTGCAGGAGGCAACAGTTACACATATATCGTTCTCAAGAGCGACAGTTCCGCTTCTGTTTATGTTAATGATACAACAGGATATTATGAAGACGACGAGGGTAATACCTTTACTGATTTTTATGAGTTTATCACAGAGGATAAGAGCAACTCCGTAAAGGGTAGCGATGTTGCAGTTGTAACTGCTGACGGGCTCTTGGAAACTCAACTCAAAAAGTTCAAGGGTAGAGGTAACACTAACTGGAAGTATTCTGACAAAAAGCAGTTTAACTTGCAATTCAATGATGCAATTACTATTGACGGCGTTACTTGCAAAAAGTTCTCACTCGTTAACAACGAGCGTGACGGCGCAGTAGTTCGTAACAAGGTTGTATTTGATGTTGCTAATGAGGTTGGACTTGAGTATTCATCTGACACTCGCTACATCGACCTTTATATCAATGGCGATTATCGTGGTTGCTTCCAGGCGTCTATGAAGGTTGAAATGGGCAAAAATAGTTTAATTGCCCTAAAGGATACATCAGAAGATGAAGGTGTTGTAGATAATTTTAACTTTGCAGTTGAAATTGATATCTGGAATTATCAGAACGACACTCACTTTACATCTACATATGGTCAGGAAATCGTACTAAATACTCCTGAACTCGAAGATTATGATTCTACTGATGCTACTCAAAAGGCACAGATGGACTTTATACAAAGCAAGTACAAAGAATTTGAAACAGCACTCTACAAAGGAAATATGGCTACTCTTGAGAGTATTTGCGACGTTGAGTCTTTGGCAAAGGCATATTTGATTCAGGAATGGACCAAAAACTGTGACGGTGGTCTAACATCTACTTACTATACATACAAGGCTGACGTGGACAAGTTCTATGCAGTTCCTGTATGGGACTTTGACTCAGGCTTGGGTAATGTTGACTGCGTTCGTACAGGTGCAAGCACAAGCACAGTTTACTACTATGACTGGCTTACAAAAACTGTAACAAACAAGGGCATAAGCAATAGCCGTTATGTTAACACATTAGGTCAAGCGTTCAAACTTTCAGGAACAACAAGTGAGGGCAAAACTTTCCTCGATTATGTAACAGAAACTTGGCGTGATGACTTTATCCCTGCTATTAAGGTTGTAGTAGGACAGGCAGAAAGCACAAGCACAAGACTACGCTCCATTGACCAGTATATTGCAAGTATAGACAATGCAATTTACAACAACTATGTAGTATGGGGCTTTGTTTGGGGTCCAGAAAAAGGCTTGGGCACAAGTTATCCAAGTACATTTGAGGGTCAGGTTAATTACCTAAAAGATTGGACTATTGCTCGTACAAACTGGATGACAACTGAACTACTGGGCACTTCCGGCGAATTGCTTGACGAAATTGATCGCAACGAAGATGATGTTACTAACGCAACTTTGGGCGAAAACGAAGAACTTTACCTTGCAGGTACAGGCTTTGGTGGTTGGGATAGTAAAGATTATCCTCTAACACCTAACGCTGACAGAACAAAGGCATATGCTGATGTTACATTTAAAGCAGGCGAAACATATCGCTTTAAGGTTGCAAAGTATATTGATGGAGTAAGAAGTGAGCACTATGCTGCTGACTATAACGACGAAACTACTACAACATATTTCTATGAAGATACTTCTTCATCAAGCAGAAACGTTAAGACATACCAACTTGCGAAAGATGTTGACCTGACTATTGAGTTTAATGTGAAGAAAGGTTCATTTATCGCTTATCCACAGAGTGAGGCACCAACAACTCCAAGCGAAACTGTTACTACTCCAACAACTCCGTCAACTTCTCCAACAACTCCAACAACTCCAACCACACCAACAACTCCGTCATCTAATCCAACAACACCAACTGTAACAGAGCCATCTGAACCTACAACTGATCCAAACACTCAGCCTTCTTCAGAAACAAATCCTAACCCAACTGTTCCATCAAGTTCATCTACTGAAACAGAGCCATCTGAATCAACAAATGCAACAACTACTCCTGATGAAACAGATGTTACTCCGGTAACTCCATACTTGAACAAGACAAATGTTTCTCTAAAAGCAGGCGATACAGTTAATCTAAAAGTTATGGATAATGTGAACGGTGAAGATGTTAAATTCAGCGTTGATGACGCAAATATTGTTAAGGTGGCTAAGAACGGTAAGGTAACTGCTCGTAGCAAGGGTACTGCGCTAATTACTGCTAAAGTAGGTAGCACAAAGTTAACCTGTAAGGTTAAAGTAACAACTAACCCTAAGTTTACTGATGCAAAGGGCAAGAAAGTTACTAAGGTTACTGTTCAAGCAGGTAAAACTACTAAGGTATTAATTAGTGGTAAGGCTGCTAAGTTAAGAAACTCAGCATACACTACAACTAATAACAAGGTAGCAACAGTTACCGGTGGCAAGCAGAAGGCCTTTGTTAAGGTTAAGGGCTTAAAAGCTGGCAAGGCTACAGTATCTGTTAAGGTTAACGGCGTTAAGAAAATCAAGTTAAAAGTAACTGTTAAATAATTAAGTTAATCTATAATAAATAACTAAATCGACACCCCATCAATTATGATGGGGTGTTGTTATATCTACGCAAGAATAAGTAAAAAGCAAACTTCCTTGACTAAAACAAAAAGCAGAGCACTACGCTCTGCTTTTTTGCTATTTATTATTCAGTTATTCCACAAGGGTTACATCTTCGGGGGGAAGTTCTGGGGCTTTGACGGGAGAAGTATCTGTTACTTCAAGTTCAAACCAGAATACAGAACCACTACCTAACTTGCTCTTAACTCCGTACTTTGCAGAGTGCATATCAAGTATTCGTTTTACAATAGAAAGTCCCAAGCCTGTGCCTATAACTCCACGCTGGTGATTTTTGTCAACCTTGTAGTATCTGTCCCAGATGTATTCCAATTTGTCGGGATCAATTCCCTCGCCAAAGTCTATAACCTCAACTCTCACTTTGCCCATAGTAACTTTTTGTGTAACAAATACTTTTTTGCTTTCGCCACAATGGTTAATGGCGTTGTTGATAAAGTTGTATATTACCTGACCGATTTTAATTTCGTCAGCGTACACATAGGCCTCTTTGTCGGCAAAGAACTGAATGTCAAAGTTTTCCTGATGAATTAACTTGGTGTATCTGTTAAATATATCACGGATAGATTCAGTGAGATTATAGTGAGTAAGACTAAGTTCGTCAGCACCTGATTTTATCTTGGATAAGTCAAGCATATCGTTTACAAGGTTTGTAAGACGGTTTGCCTCGTCAATAATAACCTGCACGTTTTCAGCAGTGTTTTCATCAGGTAAGTCCCTCATAACCTCTGCATATCCTGTTATCATAGTCAGAGGAGTTCTCAAGTCGTGAGAGATGTTTGCGATAAGTTCCTGACGTAAGCTTTCCACCTTTTTCAGTTCTTCAATTGTCAGGTTGAGGGTGTCGCTGAGTTCCTTGATTTCTCGATATTCGTTTCCTGTAAATTCCACGTTATAGTTTTGCTTTGCGATTTCTTTGACCTTGATGTTCATTGTTGTAATAGGGTTGGAAATTCGCTTTGATACAAAGAAAGCAAGTATAGCCGCTGCAACAAGGAATATTAGCGTTATAATGACAAGTTGAAAACGTAAAGTTGAGACAACAGATTCCACAGGGCTAATCATAGCCGTTACGACTACAAAGCATTCAATGTCTTCTTCTACTTGAATTATCTCGGCATACACTACGTTTTTCGCTATTTTTTCGGCAACTGCTTTTTTTAATTTGTCGTGATCATTTGCACGAAAATCGTATGTTACTTCTTTGTTTTGTATGTTCTCAATAGAACTGTAAGTACCACCGTTTTGCATAGCAGAGTTGTAGTAACTGTAGATCTTGCTCATCTCAAGTTCCTGACGACCCAGTGGATTTATGTATTCACTAGTATAACTATGGGTGAATATGGTGCTGGAAGTGTCAAACACATAAACACTGATTTCGTTGCTTTGAGAGATGCGGTTAATAGTCTCCACAGTATCGTTTTTACCCTTGATACTATCCGTAATAAGTCCGGCACAATTTTCTACCTGTGAGCGCTTGATATTAGTGTAAGAAGTCTCAAGAAATATGGTTTGAAATATCCACAAAAAAGCAAGCATTATGGCGCAAAACAACATAAAGTACAAGGTTAGTTTGTGCCGTAATGACAGCATTTTTTTGTTGGTTGTTTTTTTAGTTCGCTTCAAAACGGTAGCCTACTCCTCTCAGGGTAACAATACATTTGCTGTATTCACCCAAAGATTTTCTCAGTAATTTAATGTGGGTGTCAAGGGTACGTTCGTCCCCAAAAAAGTCATAACCCCAAACTTCGGAGATTAACTTCTCTCTTGTGAGGGCAATGTCTTTGTTCTTTACCATATAGAAGAATAGTTCGTATTCTTTGGGAGTCATTTCAATTCGTTTGCCGTTAATTGTAACAATTCTTGCAGAAAAATCTACACACAATCCCTCATACACAAACTCCTCTTTTTCTGTAACAGAGTTACTGCGTTTGATAATTGCGTTTACTCGCATCATCAGTTCTCGTGGGGAGAAAGGCTTTACCACATAATCATCAGAGCCTAACTCAAAGCCGTGAATTTTGTCGTATTCTTCGCCTCGTGCAGAGAGCATAATCACAGGAGTTTGTGAGAATTTGCGAATTTCTCTGCAAGCCGAAAAGCCGTCAAGTTCAGGCATCATAACGTCCATAATAATAAGGTCGTAGTTAGATTTTCTGCACATATCTATAGCCTGCATACCGTCTACTGCTTCCTCCACTATATGCCCTTCAAACTCAGCGTATTTTTTAATAATTTGTCTTATTCTGAACTCGTCGTCAACTACAAGTAATTTGCTCATTATAAACCCTCCGTTTATTCTAACACATTATAAAGATACTATCACAATGTGACAATTTTATGTTGAGTAGGTTAAGGTTAGATAAAAGTTTACATTTTTATTATAAAACTAACCCTAGCCAAAGTCAAAGAAAACATATAACTGTATTGATTTACCAGTTAAAATATTTTATAATTGACTATGTAAATTGAAAATACAGGTGAGGATATGGAAATTCGCAGAATTAGTGCACAAACTGTCACAAATACGGTAAAACAGTTGTTTTTGGACTGCAATTATTTTATTGGTGACGATGTTATGTGCGCTCTTAAAAAAGCAAAAGAAAAAGAGGAAAGCCCTGTGGGCAAGAGCGTACTTGCTCAGATTATTGAGAATAATGAAATTGCAGCCAACGAGCAAATTCCTTTGTGTCAGGACACAGGTATGGCAATACTATTTGTGGAATACGGCGACAAGGTTGTGATTGAGGACGGTAGTTTTGATGATGCCGTTCAGGAGGGTGTCCGTCAGGCTTACGAGCAGGGATATCTGCGCAAGAGCGTAGTTACTGACCCTGTGTTTGACAGAGTTAACACCAAGGACAACACTCCTGCCATTATACATACAACTATTGTAAAAGGCGATAAAATAAAAATTACTGCAGGAGGCAAAGGCTTTGGTAGTGAGAATATGTCTGCCATAAAAATGATTACTCCTTCTTACGGCGTTGAGGGTGTCAAAGATTTTATACTTGATACTGTACGGACAGCAGGTCCTAATCCTTGTCCGCCTATTGTTGTGGGTGTGGGCATTGGAGGCACTTTTGAGCGTTGTGCTCAACTTGCCAAGAAAGCCACTTTCCGTAATATAGACTCCCAAAACCCAGACCCTCGCTATGCCCAACTGGAAGTTGAGTTGCTTGAAAAAATCAACAAAATGGGATTTGGCCCTGCAGGTTTGGGTGGTAATACTACTGCAATAGGAGTTAATATTGAAACAAGTCCTACTCATATTGCAGGTATGCCTGTGGCAGTAAATATTTGTTGTCACGCTGCAAGACACAAGTCAGCAGAAATATAAGGAGGATAATATGAAAAAGATAACACTTCCTTTAACTGATAAAGATATAGATAGCCTCAAGGCAGGCGATAGCGTACTGCTGACAGGTTCGTTAATTACTGGCAGAGATGCTGCCCACAAAAGACTGTTTGAACTTGCTCAAAAGGGGCAGCGGTTCCCTGTGGATATTAAGGGCGAAACTATTTACTATGTTGGACCTGCTCCTGCAAAGCCAGGTTATGCTGTTGGCCCTGCTGGCCCTACCTCTAGTTATCGTATGGACAAGTACGCACCTACTCTTTTGGATATGGGCCTTAAAGCTATGATAGGCAAGGGTGCAAGAAATCAAGAGGTTGTTGATGCTATTGTGCGCAACCACGGTGTGTATTTTGCTGCAGTAGGTGGCGCTGCTGCACTAATTGCTAAAAGCATAAAGAAAGAGGAACTTCTGTGCTATGAAGATTTAGGTACAGAAGCCATCCGTCGTTACGAAATTGAAGACTTCCCTTGCATCGTTGTAATTGACAGCAAAGGCAACAATATTTACGAAACAGAGCCTCCAAAATATAATAAAGAATAAAATTGTTGATTTTTCATCATTTATAGGTTATAATTGCATTGTGTTGAAAAACTGCATACAGGTTTTTCAAAAACTTATTGTATTCATTGATTATTATTTTAGTGTAATAAAGTTGAATATAATTACAAAAAATGCTAAAATTACTAAAGGAGATAACACTATGAGCAATTTTATTATTATGACCGAAGGCAATTCTGACGTAACTGCAGAATTAGCAAAAAGATTTGGTATTGATCACACTATTCCTGTAAGTTTCTCTGTAAACGGAGAGAGTATGTTTGAGTCCCCTGAAGGCAGAGATATGGACATTAAGGAATTTTATCAGCATGTTCGTAACAAAGAGGATATACACACTGCTGCAGTTATTCCTGAAGATGTTAAAAACGCTATGGAAAAATACCTTAAGGAAGGAACAGATATTCTTTATCTATCTTTCTCATCAGGTCTTTCTAACACATACCAGAATGCAATGATTGCAAAAATGGAAATTGAAGAGCAAAACTTACCAGGCAAAGTTATGATGGTAGATACAAAGATGGCATCTTTGGGTGAAATTCTACTTGCTCATTATTGTAACGAAATGCGTAAAGCAGGTAAAACTATAGAAGAAACTTACGAATGGGCACAGGAAAATGCTCTAAAGGTTTCTGCTAACTTTACAGTTGATGATTTATTCCACCTAAAAAGAGGTGGTAGAGTATCTGCTGTTACTGCTATTGCAGGTAGCGCATTGGGTATTAAGCCTATCTTGAAGGTAGACAACGACGGCAAACTTCAGAGCGACGGTAAGGTAAGAGGCAGAAAGGCTGCTTTGGACGAGTTAATCAAGCGTACAATGGCTGGTCGTGTGCCACAGGAAAATGAAGTAATTATAGTCGTTCATGGTGATTGCGAAGAAGATGCAAACTACGTGAGAGATGCTATTATAAAAGAAACTAAACTTGACAAAGAGAATGTTTTGGTAGAATACATTGGCGCATCTATCGGATGCCATGCCGGTGCAGGTACCGTAGCAACATTCGTAATGTCTAACGGGAGATAAATGTTTAAATTAAGACGATTTTTAAAAGACTACATTCCACAACTTATAATAGGTCCTGCTTGCAAACTTTTTGAGGCAGTACTTGAACTTTTTGTGCCGATTGTTATGGCTATGATCATTGACAACGGAGTTGCAAGAGGTGATTCTCAGTATGTACTAAAAATGGGTGTTGTGCTTGTTTTGTTGGGTGCAGTAGGATTGTGCAGTGCGTTGGTATGTCAGTATTTTGCGTCTTATACATCTCAGGGAATGGGCACAAAAATGCGCAAAGCGTTGCTCAATCATATCAACTCATTATCTCATAATGAACTTGATGCAATTGGTACGCCGTCCCTTATTACCCGTATTACAAGCGACATTAACGCAGTACAGTTAAATGTTGCTATGATTATGCGCTTGCTCTTGAGAGCACCGTTCCTTATTATTGGTGCTCTTATTATGGCGTGTTTAATCAACTTTAAAATTTCAATTGTATTTTTTGTAGCATCACTGCTTATTGCAGTGGTGCTATACTTGGTTATGACCAAATCGTTGCCTTTCTACAAGAAAATTCAAGGTTTGCTTGATAAAGTTGCACTTTTATCTCGTGAGAACTTGGAGGGTAGCAGAGTTGTCCGTGCTTTTTCAAAGCAGAAAAATCAGCAGGAAGACTTTAATGATGCAAGTGATGAACTTCAAAAAACTGCGCTAAGGGTGGGTAAATTTTCTGCATTACTTAACCCTGCAACTTACCTGATTACTTATACTGCCATAATCTGCATACTTTGGGTAGGTGCAAATCAGGTAAACGGTGGAGTTTTGCTTTCTGGCGAGGTTATATCCTTGGTTAGTTATATGATGCAGATTTTGTTGCAGATGATAGTCCTTGCAAACTTGGTGGTAATACTCTCCAAGGGTAGCGCATCAGCCGCTCGTATTAACGAAATTTTTGACACCAAGCCAAGCGTTGTTGAAACAAATACTGAATATATTGAGGCAAAATCAAATGCTCCAAAGGTGGAGTTTAAGAACGTGTCGTTCAGTTATGGTGACGGCGATAACGAACTTGATAACCTTGACTTTACTATTGATAGAGGAAAAATTACAGGTATTATTGGCGTAACAGGTGCAGGCAAAACCACACTCACAAGCCTTATACTCCGTTATTATGATGCAACAGATGGTGAAGTTTTGCTTGACGGCACTAACGTTAAGGACTATTCATTTAAACAGTTAAGAGGTGAAATTGGTGTTGTTCCGCAGAAAGCCGTGCTGTTTTCGGGCACAATTCGGTCCAATTTATCTTGGCAAAATCCTGATGCAACTGACGAGGAGTTATGGAAGGCGTTAGAGATTGCACAGGCAAAAGATTTTGTAGAAAACTTACCTCACAAACTTGATGCTACTGTGTCCCAAGGTGGTGCCAACTTCTCAGGCGGTCAGCGTCAGCGACTATGTATAGCCAGGGCGATTGTGGGAAGTCCAAAGATGATTATTTTGGACGACAGTTTCTCTGCTCTTGACTTTGCAACTGATAAAGCCTTGCGAAAAGCACTATTTGAAAATCGCAAAGATACTACTTTTATAATAATTACTCAACGTTGCGCAACTGTTATGGAAGCAGATAAAATATTAGTCCTTGAGGACGGCAAGTTGCTTGGCAGCGGAACTCACAAAGAGTTGCTTGATACTTGCTCTACTTACAAGGAAATATGCCTGTCCCAACTTCAGAGTCAGGAGGTGGGCATATGAATACAATAAAGAAAATTATGCGCTATACTTCACCTCACAAAAAGTATTTCATATCTGCGATTTTATCTGCAATAATTAGCGTAGCACTTACATTGTATGTACCGGTACTTGTGGGTAACGGAATTGACTGTATGTTGGGTGAAAATAACGTAGACTTCAACAGTATTTTGGATATTATCTTAAAAATTGGTATTTCTATTGTGTTGATTACAATTTTCCAATGGATGATGACTTATTCAACCAACTGTATATCAGCAAAGACTGTTCATAATATGCGCCGTGACGCATTCAAAAAACTCAACTGTGTGCCGTTGTCTTATATTGACTCAAATCCACACGGAGATATTATAAGCAGAATTACTAACGACATTGACGCCGTTGGTGACGGTTTGACTCAGGTAATTATTCAACTGTTCTCAGGTATAGTTACTATATTGGGAACATTGGTGTTTATGCTTTCAATTAACGTCAAAATCGCCCTTGTGGTGGTGATTTTGACTCCACTTTCCATTGTTGTTGCAACTATTATCGGCAGAATGTGTGCCAAAAGTTTTAGGGAACAACAACAACTTCAGGGCGAAATCAGTTCCTTTGTGGAGGAAATGGTAGGCAACCAAAAGGTTGTAAAAGCGTTTGCTTATGAGGAGCAAAGCGAAGAGTTGTTTGAACAAAAAAACAGCAGATTGTTTAAAGTTGGCTTAAAGGCGCAGTTTGCAGGTGCTCTTGCAAACCCATGCACTCGATTTGTAAACAGTATGGTGTATGCTGCTACAGGTATTGTGGGTGCGCTGACAGTTATCTCCACAGGTGGAGTGTTCTCGGTGGGTATGTTGTCTTGCTTTTTGACTTATGCCAACCAGTACACCAAACCATTTAACGAAGTTACAGGGGTGCTTACGCAAATTCAAACTGCCCTTGCATCTGCCAAGCGAGTGTTTACTCTCCTTGAGGCAGAAAATGAGCCTGACGACAGCAACCGTCTTGAGTTGCAAGAAGTAAAGGGTAATGTTGAATTTAAAAATGTAAGTTTTTCTTATAGCAAGGATAAGCCTCTTATAGAGAACTTTTCACTGCAAGTTAAGGCAGGTCAGCAGATTGCTATTGTTGGCCCAACAGGTTGTGGCAAAACTACTCTCATTAACCTTATTATGGGTTTTTACGATGTTGATAAAGGAGAAATTCTTGTTGATGGCAAGAATATTCAGGAGATAAAGAGAGATAGCCTACGCCATCAGTTTGGTATGGTGTTGCAGGATAGTTGGCTCAAGGCAGGTACTATTATGGAGAACTTGCGTTTTGGTAATCTTACGGCTACTGACGAGCAAATTATTGAGGCGTCAAAGTTGGCATATGCTCATAGTTTTATCCGTAAGATGCCACAAGGTTACAACACTATGATTACAGAAAACGGTGGCAACTTATCTGCAGGACAAAAGCAACTTTTGTGTATTGCACGAGCTATGGTAATGGATCCTCCTATGCTTATTCTTGACGAGGCAACCTCCTCCATAGATACTCTAACAGAGATTCGTGTGCAAAAGGCTTTTCGCAAACTTATGCAAGGCAGAACAAGTTTTGTGGTTGCCCACAGGCTTTCTACAATCAAAGAAAGTAACGTTATCCTTGTAATGAACAAGGGCAATATTATTGAGCAAGGCACTCACAATGAACTCCTTGACAAAAAAGGTTTTTACTACGATCTTTACAACTCACAATTTAGCGACTAAGTATAGTTTTATCTGTGCAAATGTTGACAAATCGCCCTTTGCTATGATAAAATACATTTAATTTCATACACAACAGACGTTGACGAGGAGGAGTATATACTCACCTGATGCAAAGAGAGAAGACGGACGGTGCAAGTCTTCGTGAGGGTAGTATAGAAGTAGCCTTTGAGTTTCATTTCTGAACATTGTAGTAAGATTTGACGGTTTCCACCGTTATATGGAATTGTATCGGCTTTATGCCTGTACAGTGAGTGCAGATTTTATCTGAATACAGGTGGTACCACGGATGTATATTCGCCCTGAGTTTTAATTAACTCAGGGCTTTTTTATATAGAAGAGCTGAGTCCAAAGACGTTTACCTAATATAAACTATAATCTGTGGGCGGTTAATAACCACCCCTACAGTAACTCCTACTCCGTAGGGGCAGATATTATCTGCTCGTAGAACAAGGCAAATAGAGTAGAAAAATAAACTAATCATTAACATAAAAAGGAGAAATGAAAATGGCTAAAGAAATGGCAAAGTCCTATAACCCTCGTGAATTTGAAGACAGAATTTACGATTTTTGGGTTAAGGGTAATTATTTTCATGCAGAAGTTGATAAGGACAAAAAACCTTACACAATAGTTATGCCACCACCAAACATCACAGGTCAGTTGCATATGGGTCACGCCCTTGACGAAACTTTGCAGGATATTCTCATTCGTTGGAGAAGAATGCAGGGTTACTCTGCTTTGTGGCTACCCGGCACAGACCACGCATCTATTGCAACAGAAGCCAAAATCGTTGAGGCTATGCGCAAAGAAGGTCTTACAAAGGAAGACTTGGGTAGAGATGGCTTTTTGGAGAGAGCGTGGGATTGGAAGAAAGAATACGGTGGCAGAATTACAGAACAACTTAAAAAGTTGGGTTCTTCCTGTGACTGGGAGAGAGAACGCTTTACTATGGACGAAGGTTGCAGTAAAGCAGTTAACGAAGTATTTGTACGCCTTTACGAGAAAGGCTTGATTTACAGAGGCGAACGTATCATCAACTGGTGCCCTCATTGTTGCACATCTATCTCTGATGCAGAGGTTGACTTTGAGGAACAGGAGGGTAATTTCTGGCATTTGCGCTATCCTCTTACTGACGGTAGTGGCTATGTGGAACTTGCTACAACTCGTCCAGAAACTCTGCTTGGTGATACTGCAGTTGCAGTAAACCCAGAGGACGAAAGATACAAAGACCTTGTTGGCAAGACAATTAAATTGCCACTTGTTGGCAGAGAAATTCCTATCGTTGCAGATAGTTATGTTGAAATGGACTTTGGTACAGGTGTTGTAAAAATTACTCCTGCCCACGACCCTAACGACTTTGAGGTTGGCTTGCGCCATAATTTGCCTGTTATCAACGTTATGACAGACGATGCAAAAATTATCGACGAGTACGAGAAATACGCAGGTATGGACCGTTATGAAGCTCGTAAAGCAATAGTTAAAGACCTTGATGAACAGGGCTTCCTTGTAAAAGTTGAGCCTCATACTCACAACGTTGGTACTTGTTACCGTTGCAAGACTACAGTTGAACCTCGAGTTTCAAAGCAGTGGTTCGTTAAGATGGAACCTTTGGCAAAACCTGCTATTGAGTGCGTAAAGAGTGGCAAGACAAAGTTCGTTCCTGAGCGTTTTGACAAGATTTACTATCATTGGATGGAGAACATCAAGGACTGGTGTATCAGCCGTCAGTTATGGTGGGGACATAGAATTCCTGCTTGGTATTGTGAGGACTGTGGTGAGGTTATCGTTTCAAAGGAAACTCCTCAGATTTGTCCAAAGTGTGGAAGCATTCACTTGCACCAAGACGAGGATACATTGGACACATGGTTCAGTTCAGCGTTGTGGCCTTTCTCAACTTTAGGTTGGCCTGAAAAAACTCCTGAACTTGATTACTTCTTCCCAACAAATACTTTAGTTACAGGTTATGATATTATATTCTTCTGGGTAGCAAGAATGATTTTCTCATCTTGTGAGCAGATGGAGAGTCAGCCGTTTGACACTGTATTTATTCACGGTATTGTTCGTGACGAAAACGGTATCAAAATGAGTAAGTCCCTTGGTAACGGCATTGACCCATTGGAGATTATCGACAAGTACGGCGCAGATGCGTTGAGATTTTTCCTTGCTACAGGTAACTCACCCGGTAATGATATGCGCTTTTCTGACACAAAGGTACAGGCTTGTGCAAACTTTGCAAACAAATTGTGGAACGCAAGTCGTTTTGTGCATATGAATATTGATGACTATGATGTTAAGTGTGAACTTCCTGCAACTCTTACAACAGAGGACAAGTGGATAGTTTCTACTCTTAACACAGTTGCTAAAGAAGTTAACGAAAACCTTGAGAAATTTGAACTTGGCGTTGCAGTTCAGAAGTTGTACGATTTTATTTGGGATTGCTTCTGCGACTGGTACATTGAACTTGCTAAGTCCAGATTACAAAGCACAGGCGAAACTGCCCAAAACGCAAGACAGGTGCTTGTATGGACACTGGAAAAAATCTTGCGTTTGCTCCACCCGTTTATGCCTTATATTACTGAGGAAATTTGGCAGACTCTACCTTGCGATGGCGAAACTGTAATGCTACAGCAGTACCCTGAATTTGATTCTGCACTTCACTTCCCACAGGCAGTTGAAAGTATGGAGAAGGTAATGGAGGCTATCAGAGGTATTCGTAACCGTCGTAACGAAATGAACGTTCCACCTTCAAAGAAAGCAAAGGTTTATGTTGCAACCAAGTTTGCACAAATCTTTGAGGAAGGCGCACCGTTTATTTGCAAACTTGCATCTGCAAGTGAAGTAGAAATCGGCGAGAGGTTTGACCTTGAGGGGGCAGTAACTGTTGTAACTGCTGATGCTAAAATCTACATTCCTATGGATGAACTTGTAGACAAAAAGGCAGAACTTGAGCGTCTTAACAACGAACTCAAGCAAGTTGAAAAACGCCTTGCACAAAGCGAGGGTAAACTCAACAACCAAGGTTTTGTTGCCAAAGCCCCTGCTGCAGTTGTAGAAAAAGTTAAGGGTCAGGCAGAAAAAGAACGTGAACAAATCGCTATGATTAAAGCCGCTATCGAGGCTCTTAACTAATAACTAATCAATAAAAAACCTCCCTTGTTACATTTGACATTTGTCAGGTATAACAAGGGAGGAATTTTTATGCAAAAAATTTTAAATTTTAGACGGAAAAATTAGAAATTTACAGTCTTGTATATTGGTTGCCAAAATTGTGCAACTTAAAGTTATCAATCTGTATCTAACTTGAGCACAGCCATAAACGCTTCCTGAGGTACTTCTACAGAACCTAACTGGCGCATACGCTTTTTGCCTTCTTTTTGTTTTTCAAGCAACTTCTTCTTACGGGTAATATCGCCACCGTAGCACTTGGCAAGCACGTCTTTGCGCATAGCCTTTACGGTTTCACGAGCGATAATCTTACCACCAATACAAGCCTGAATTGGAATTTCGAACAACTGACGAGGAATTTTCTCCTTGAGTTTTTCAGCCATTTTTCTTGCTCTGCCGTAGGCTTTATCTTTGTGAATAATAAAACTCAAGGCATCAACAATTTCGCCGTTGAGCATAATATCCAGTTTTACAAGGTCGCTTGGTACGTATTCTTTTAACTCATAGTCAAAGGAAGCGTAACCTCTTGTGCGTGACTTTAGGGTGTCAAAAAAGTCGTAGATTATCTCTGCCAACGGTAGTTGATAATGAATATCAACTCGTGTTGCATCAATGTAGTCCATACCCACAAAGATACCTCGTCTGTCCTGACATAGTTCCATAATGTTACCCACGTATTCCGTAGGAGAGTAAATATGGGCGTCTGTCATTGGTTCTTCTGCACTTGCAATTAAAGCAGGGTCAGGGTAGTTTGTAGGGTTGTCGATGTTTTCAACTGTACCGTCGGTTTTGGTGATTTTGTAAATTACTGACGGAGCAGTTGTGATGATGTCAAGGTTATACTCACGCTCAAGTCTTTCTTGGATAATTTCCATATGCAATAGTCCCAAGAAGCCACAACGATAACCAAAGCCTAAGGCAATAGAAGTTTCCGGCTCAAAGGATAGGGAGGCGTCGTTGAGTTTGAGTTTTTCCAGAGCATCTTTGAGGTCACCGTACTTTGCACCATCAACAGGATAGATACCACAGTAAACCATAGACTGTGCCTCGCGGTAGCCCGGTAGAGGCTCATCTGCAGGGTTTTCTACCAAAGTAATAGTATCGCCTACCTGAGCGTCTTGCAGCGACTTGATAGAAGCAGCAATATAACCAACTTCTCCTGCATACAAACCCTCAGTTTGCTCTAAGTTTGTAGCGTGCATAAAGCCACACTCTACAACATTAAAGGTAGAGCCTGTTGCCATAAGTTTGAATTCATCACCAACGTGAATTTGTCCTTCTTTAAGGCGAACATATATGATTACGCCCTTGTATGAGTCGTAATAACTGTCAAAAATCAAACCACGCAAAGGTGCGTTAATATCGCCTGATGGTGCAGGAATATCTGATACGATTTTTTCAAGTACATCGTGAATATTAAGTCCCTGCTTTGCAGAGATGCGAGGTGCATCTTGTGCAGGAATACCTATAATATCCTCAATTTCGTTAATAACTCTGTCAGGGTCAGCAGATGGCAGGTCAATTTTGTTTACAACAGGCACAATTTCAAGACCACTGTCAACAGCAAGGTAAGTGTTGGCAAGAGTTTGGGCTTCAATACCCTGTGAAGCATCAACTATAAGCACTGCCCCCTCACATGCCGCAAGGCTACGGCTAACTTCGTAGTTAAAGTCAACGTGACCAGGAGTGTCAATTAGATTAAGTAGGTATTCTTCGCCGTCATCTGCTTTGTACATAGCAGTAACTGCACGTGCTTTTATAGTAATACCACGCTCACGCTCAAGTTCCATATCGTCAAGAATTTGGGCTTCCATGTCACGAACGGCAACGCTCTGTGTGTGCTCCAAAATACGGTCAGCAAGAGTGCTTTTGCCGTGGTCAATATGAGCAATTATGCTGAAATTTCGAATTTTATCTTGTGGAAAAGCCATTTAATCACCTTTTGAATAAATATCTACCCCACATTGTAACATAAATTATTTTATTTGTCTATGATAGACATAAGCGCAAATTATATGAAAAGAGTTGAATTATTATGCAAAAACCAAAAACTCTAAAAAATTCAAATTTAACCTCAAAAAAGTGGGTGTATTTTGCTATATACACTTTGTTTTTTGCGTTGGCTTGTATAGTTACCTTTGCTATATTTATCAAAAACGGCAGAGGTTTTATTTGGGGAAAAGAGGGAAGTGACGGAAGTCATCAGCACTTCCCTGCGTTGGCGTATGTAGGGCAATGGGGCAGAGAGATTATGCACAATATTTTTGTTGAGCATACCTTTGAGATACCTATGTGGGACTTTTCAATTGGCTATGGTTCTGATATTGTTACTACGCTTAACTACTACGCTTTAGGTGATCCGTTAAATTTATTAAGTATATTTGTACCTGTTAAGTACACCGAATACCTTTATAATTTTCTTATTGTTTTGCGAATGTACCTTGCAGGAGTAATGTTCTCGTTATTCTGCTTTAAGTTGAACCGAAGCAAGTGGGGAACTTTGGCAGGTTCACTGACATATGTGTTCTGTGGTTATGCACTGCTTGCAGGTATAAGACATCCGTTTTTCCTGACTCCAATGGTGTATTTGCCCCTTATACTTTTAGGTGTAGAAAAAATCTACAGGAAAGAGTCTTTTGTTCTGTTTACGGTGTCTGTTTGCTTGTGTGCAATAAGTAACTTCTACTTCTTTTATATGGTAGCAATTCTTGTTGCGTTGTATGTAGTTGTAAGATACTTTGCATCAGACAGGCAAAAAAGCCTCAAGGACGCCTTAATTCAAGCAGGAAAGTTTATACTCTACGCTGTTTTGGGCGTAGCAATGGCAGGGGTTGTGTTCTTCCCTGTAGTTTATGTTTTCTTAAATTCTGACAGGCTCGATTACTCAGGCGATAGTACAGGAATAGTATATTATTTAGATTATTACAAAACCCTTGTGTGTAATATGTTTGCTGACATAGACCCGGAGGAGTGGTCTTGCCTTACCTTTGCGGCACCGTCATTTGCGGCATTGGTGACGTTGTTTATGACAAAGAGAAAACATCGTGGCACAAAGGTTGCTCTCATAGTGCTGTTTGTTATGGTTATGTTCCCTATTTTTGGCAAAGTTATGAATGGCTTTTCATACGTTGCTAACCGTTGGACGTTTGCTCTCTCTTTGATAATAGCCTTTGTTGTGGCAACGGTGTGGGAAGATATGTTTGCCTTAAGCCTAAAGCAAAAGATAGTGTTATCAGTATGTACGGTAATATATATTGGCTTGGTGTTGTATATTGAAGATGGAATCGAGATCAATACGATAATTGCGTTAGGTTGTATTTTGGCAGTAACTTTGCTTGTGTGGTGCATAAAGTCCTCTACAAAGCAAGTTATAAAAAGCGGAGTATCGTTGATTATAGTTGGTTTGATTATTATGAGCGCAGGAGTAAATGCTTTTTGTAAATATAGTTCTATGGGTGATAACTATGCAAGTCAGTTCTTAGAGTGGGGAGAAATAAACAAGAAAATAGAGAACTCCTCCGACTCTGTGGCACAAACTATTAAAGATAGTACTTTTGCTCGAAATGAGCAGAGTAAGGTCACAAGCACAAATGCGTCTTTGATTACGAATACTTACGGTTGTGGATTTTATTGGAGTCTTGAGAACGGCACAATATCTGACTTTTTGTTTGAAAATTGCCTGAATAGTTGTATTCCTCAAAAATACTCAAACCTTGACGCTAGAACTTACCTTGATGCCATTGCAAGTGTTAAGTATTATATTGATATGAACAGTGGAATTGTGCCTTACGGTTACAATGAAACAAGCAAGGTAAAACGAGGTAATAATAAATTTGCAATATACGAAAACCAGTACGCTCTGCCTTTGGGCTATACTTATAGTTCATATATTGACAAAGATGATTATCTTGCTTTACACCCTATTCAAAGACAACAGGCTATGGTACAGGGGGTTGTCCTTGAGGATACTGATGAGTTAGAAAATTACTCCCAAGCAACTCCAACTTGCGATTATAACTCTATTGAATATGAGTTAAATACAGGCAAAAAAACCAAGTTGAAAGATGGGCATACTATTGTAACTAACAAAAGAAAAGGAACTATTGAATTAACCTTTGAGGGGGATAAAAACTGCGAAACTTACCTTTTCATAAAGGGGCTTGAGTACAAAGGTAACGGTCAGCCTAAGACTAATATCGTGAGAACAGACTATACCAAAAAAGACTCAAAATTGATCTTTAAAGCAGTTGCGCTAAATCCTCAAATTAGTAAATCAAAAGTTACAAGTAAAATCAAATATTATTCTCCTTGGGATCGTTATTATTCAGGGCAACAAGATTATCTTGTGAATTTTGGATATAGTGAGGAAAGCAAGAACAAAATCAAACTGACGTTTCCGGTAAAGGGCGAATATAGTTTTGACTCCATAGAGGTTATTTGCCAACCAATGGACAACTATGCTGAGCAGGTTACTGCTCTTGCACAAGATGTAATGGTAAATGAACAAATTGGCACAAATACTGTAACAGGCGAGATTAACTTAAGTGAGGACAAAATACTCTGCCTTTCTATTCCTTATGCTGACGGCTGGACTGCTTATGTTGACGGTGAGAAAACAGAAATTCTAAAGGCAAACACTATGTATATGGCGTTGCCTCTGACAAAAGGCAGTCACAAAATTGAATTAAAGTACAGTACACCCCTGATTAAGTTGAGTGCAGTAATTGCTACTGTTGCACTTGTGGTTTTTGTGGCTCTTGCAGTGATTTATACAGTGAACAAACCCAAGAGCAAAAAAGCAAAAAACAGGGATTGCAAAAAATGATTTTTTGGGGCAAATAGTTGTAAATTTATCCCCAAAGTGCTATACTATGTTGCAGATTTAAGTAATATTTTGTAAAAGGAGGAAGTGTTTTGACTAAAGCAGACACTTTACAAAATATAAAAACAAGTATTTCCCAGAAAAAGTACGGTTATTTTCTGATATATACTTTGGTATTTGCAGTTGCTTGTGTACTTGCTTATTCTGTATTTATCATTAACGACGTAAGTTTTATATGGGTAGGTGGTGCACAAGACGGATATGCCCAGCACTATACAGCTCTTATGTATATAGGTCAATGGGGCAGAGAAGTTTTGCGCAATATTTTTGTTAACCATAGTTTCGAGATACCAATGTGGGATTTTTCTATCGGCTATGGCTCAGATGTTATTACTTCAATGCATTATTACGCATTTGGCGACCCTCTTAACTTGCTTAGTATCCTTGTTCCATCAAAGTACACTGAACATTTGTATTGCTTCCTTATTATATTGAGAATGTATTTGGCTGGATTGACTTTCTCTATGTTCTGCCTGAAGATGAACCGAAGCAAGTGGGGTACACTTGCAGGTGCAATTACCTATGTGCTTTCAGGTTATATGGTGTTTGCAGGTATTCGCCATCCGTTTTTTATTAACCCTATGATTTATCTGCCCCTTATACTTTTAGGTGCAGAGAAAATCTTGCGCAAAGAGTCATTCTGTCTGTTTGTTGTGGCAGTTTGTGTGGGTGCGCTTTGTAACTTCTATTTCCTTTATATGATGGTAATTGCTGTGGTGATTTATGTTGCAGTGCGTTACTTTACAATGGAAAGGCAGAGAAGTGTCAAAGACGCTTTTGCTCAAATAGGTAAATTCCTGCTTTTGGGAATTTTGGGTGTAGCAATGGCAGGGGTAATATTTATCCCTGTAGTTAATGTGCTGTTTAATTCCAATAGAATGGAAGTGTCCGGTGGTATTACAGACTGGTTTTATCAGTTAAATTACTACAAAAAACTTGTTGTTTCAATGTTCGCAGGTGACACTCCTGCTGAGTGGACTTGCTTGAGTTTTTCGGCTCCTTCATTTGTGGCAATTGTTACTTTGTTTATGACAAAGAAAAAGCATCGTGGCTCCAAAGTTTGTTTGATTGCTCTTTTTGTTATGCTTCTGTTCCCTATATTCGGCAAAGTAATGAACGGCTTTTCTTATGTTTCTAACCGTTGGACATTTATATTTGCAGCGTTGGTTTCATTTATCTTTGCAACAATATGGCAGGATATTTTGTCACTAAGCAAAAAGAAGATACTGGCATTACTGTTGTCTGCAATAGTTTATTTTTGCTTGTGTCTTGCTCTGATAAATAAGGCTAATATGGCAACTTTTGTGTCAATGGGCATAATTTTGCTTTGTGTTATTCTTTTGTTAATGTATGAGAGCAAGAGTTTTAAGAGGCTTACTGCCAACACAGTTTCGCTACTGCTTGTGTTACTGACTGTTGCAAGTGGCGTGATAAATTCCAACTACAAACTTGACAGTACTTTGCTTAATTATGTAGGTCAGTTCAAAGAGTCAGGTTTGGCTCTTGAAGGAATTCAGACTTCTTCTGACAAAGCCGTTGCAAGAGTAACAAAAGATGAATTTGCTCGTAACGAGCAAAGCACAGTTTCAAACGAAAACTCATCTGCTATAACAGGCGATTATGGCTTGCAATTTTTCTGGAGTCTGGAGAATCCCGTAGTGTCCGACTTCCTTATGGAAAACTCATATTGTAACTTTATGAATCAGAAGTATAACGGACTTGACAGCAGGACTTACCTTGATGCACTTGCATCAGTAAAATACTATGTAGAGTCATCAAATTCCATTGTTCCTTATGGCTTTGAAGAAAAAACAAAAGTTAAATACAAAGTAAGCAACTCTGATAAAAAGAGAAAATATAAAATATATGAGAATCAATATGCGCTACCAATGGGATACACTTATGATTCATATATTGATAAGGCTGACTACTTGAATATGTCCGCAGTTGAACGCCAGCAAGCAATGTTGCAGGGTGTTGTCCTTGAGGATACTAACACTCTCCCTGACCTTGATAACTACAGTAAAACTCAAGTTGAGTATAATCATCAGGTAGTAGATAGTACCATTACATCTAACAAAAAGGTGTATATGCAAGACGACGGCAGTTTCCTTGTAAACAAAGGGGGCTCATCAATCACCATTGAGTTTGAGGGTATGGAAAACTGCGAAACTTACCTTCATATTTCAGGTGTTGACTATGAGGTTAAGAGCAAATACGACCTATATATGGACGATTATGAGGATAAGTTCTCCAAGGAAGATTTTGAGAAGTTAAGCAAACTCAAACAAAATGAAATTCTCAGAGCAGACTTCAATACTAAACATTCAAATCTAAACACTCGTTTGAGATTCAATGTATCTGCAACAGCAGGTAAAGGTGAAACAGCGAGAACAAAATTTTATCATATGACGGAGCACTTTAGTTACTATACAGGTCAGCAAGACTACCTTATAAACTTGGGATATAGCGAGAAAGGTAAAAACAAAGTAACCCTCACGTTCCCTGTTGTTGGCGTGTATGATTTTGATACTATTGAAATCATCTGTCAACCAATGGAAGATTACGAGGAGCAGGTTACTGCTCTTGCACAAGACGTAATGGTAAACGAAGAAATTGGTACAAATACGGTAACAGGCGAGATTAACTTAAGTGAAGACAAAATACTCTGCCTTTCTATCCCTTATTCTGACGGTTGGACTGCTTCTGTTGATGGTGAACAAGCAGAAATTCTAAAAGCCAATACTATGTATATGGCGTTGCCTCTGACAAAAGGCAGTCACAAAATTGAATTAAAATACAGCACTCCTCTTTTAAAGGAAAGCGTGATAATTTCTATGGTTGCTTTTGGGGTGTTCATTGTACTGATGATTGTTTATACAATTATAAAGCGCAGAAAAAAGAATAAAGCATAAGAAAACCTCTCTTGCCAAATACGGTAAGAGAGGTTTTTATGTAAGACCTTTTTGTTTTTCGAGGCTTGCTCTGTGGGTAGATAATATGTCCCTACGGAGAGGGATTGTTACAGATAAACACAGAGCAGTTAGCGAGTTTGTACGGGCGAGTATTACCCACCCGTAGATGTCTGTTTCAGGACAAATTCAATCCCCAAAAGAGTTAAGATTTATCCCCTGGCTTTGAGAACAGTCCTGCCAAAAATCCAAAGATTATTGCAGCGGCAATT
Source organism: uncultured Ruminococcus sp. (assembly GCA_964629465.1). Lineage (GTDB taxonomy): Bacteria > Bacillota > Clostridia > Oscillospirales > Acutalibacteraceae > Ruminococcoides. Next base: position 58,661 of record CAZVRE010000002.1, read on the forward strand.
CCTCCCGCAGCAGAGGTTAATCCACCTGTAAGTATGCCAAGAGCACCGTCTTTGTCAATGGCTTCTTTTACGCCGTTAGCCATCAAGTACCCAAAGCCGGAGATTGGTACAGTTGCCCCTGCCTCTGCCCACTTGACAAGGGGGTCATATACTCCTATTGCTGTTAGTATAACTCCTGCCACCACAAAACCGGTAAGTATTCGAGCAGGGGTTAGTTTGGTTTTGTCTATCAAAATCTGCCCCACAAGGCAAATTCCTCCACCTACCAAAAATGCTTTTAAATATTCCACAAAATTCCCTCCAGATTTTTATTTATTATGCCCCTTCAAAACAGGGTTATTCTTGTTGATATGCTCAAAGGTTTGTGGTATAATTTTTAGTGTGTTGCATTTTGAGTTTTAGTGATAGATTTTTGAATTTTTGTGAAGGTATTATGATATTGCACACATTGTAAGATTTTTATTGTATAATCAAAATATAATAGTCTTTATGCAGACAAACTTTAAAATTAAGGAGTGATAGTAGTGGTTGAAGTTAAAAATCTTTCTAAACACTACGGAAAAACAGTAGCAGTAGATAACATCTCTTTTACTGTTGAAAAAGGCGAAATCTTGGGTTTTCTTGGACCTAACGGTGCAGGTAAATCTACAACAATGAACATCATCACTGGTTACATATCTGCTACAAGTGGTACTGTGGAAGTGGACGGTTATGATATTTTGACTAACCCAAAGCAGGCTAAGTCACGAATTGGCTATTTGCCGGAAATTCCACCTCTTTATGTTGATATGACAGTAATAGGTTATTTGCGTTTTATGTTTGACCTCAAGAGAGTTAAATTGCCAAAGGAAGAGCATATTAAGGAAGTTATGCGCCTTGTAAAAATTGAGGATAAAGCAGACCGACTTATCAAAAACCTCTCCAAAGGTTATCGACAGAGAGTTGGCGTGGCTCAGGCTCTTTTGGGCAACCCTCCTGTACTTATTCTTGACGAGCCAACAGTTGGTCTTGACCCAAAGCAGATCATTGAGATGCGTAACCTTATTAGAGGTCTTGGTAAAAAACACACTATCATTTTTTCATCTCATGTTCTTTCTGAAATTTCTGCAACTTGTGACAGAGTTATAGTAATTTCCAACGGCAAGTTAGTAGCCGATGCTGACACTAATGAGTTGAGTTCATCAATTACAGGTCAACAGAAGTTGCAACTTGATGTTGAGGGGGCATCAGGTACGGTGCTTGACGCACTCAAGGTTATACCTGGTGTAATCAAAATTAGAAAGCAGAAGATAGACGACAGTAAAGTTGGCAGATATATTGTAGAATATGAAAATGACAAGGATATTCGTCGCAATGTGTTCCGTGCCATAGCAGGTGCTAACTGCACTATCCTTAATATGCAGTCTGCTAACGATACGTTGGAAGCAAGTTTCTTAAAACTTGTTAACGACGAGCAAACACAAAAGGAGGTTAAATAATGAAAGCCATATTAAAAAGAGAACTAAATTCTTATTTTTCATCTCCTATTGCATACATAGTTTTGTCAGTGTTCTTTGCTTTTTCAGGCTTGTTCTTTGTAGCAACAAGTATTGAGCAGAGTCTGGCAACTTTATCTTACTCTTTCAGTAACTCCTTTATTGTTGTTATTTTTATTATTCCACTAATTACTATGAAGTCATTTAGTGAAGAAAAACGCCAGAAAACCGACCAAGCGCTACTTACTGCTCCTGTAAGTTTGTTTGAGATAGTTTTCGGAAAGTTTTTGGGCGCAGTTATTCTTTATGCAATGTGTTGCTCAATCTTTATGGTTTATTCTTTTGTAATCGGCATTCACGGTACGGCAGAGTGGGCTGTTAACATTTGTACTACTATTGGCTTGTTGCTATTGGGTGGTGCGTTAATCGCTATCAATATTTTTATAAGTGCGTTAACAGAGAGTCAGGTTGTTGCTGCAGTTGTAGGTATGGCTGTTGGTCTTATTATTTGGCTATTTAACACACTAACATCTATGATCTCTGTTGAGTGGATAGCAAATGCTCTTGAGAAAATTTCGTTCACAACATATTATGCTAACTTCACCTATGGCTTGTTGGATATTCCGGGCACCATATTCTTCTTGAGTATAATCGCCTTGTTTATTTTCCTTACAATGACACAGTTGAACAAAAAACGTTGGAGTTAAGGAGGGGTTATGATGAAAAAAGAGAAAAAGACATCTGCTGAAAAAAAGCAGGAAAAAATACTTCGCAAAATGAACCCTGACTTCAAGGTTAATATGAAGGCAAAGAAAACAAAATTATCACTTAATACCATTACAACGATCTCTATTGCAGTTGCAATTTGCTTGGTTATAGTATTAAACATCTTGGTTAGTGTGTTAGTTGAAAAATACCCTAACATTGAAATTGACCTTACATCAAACAAAACTTACAACTTGCAGGACGATACAGTTGAGTACTTAAGTCAGAACACAACTGACATTGATATCTATATCTTACGTGATAAAGATACATTCTTGAATGCTCTTGGTGGTTACGGCACAGCATATTTTATTCAGGCTGACAAGTTAATTCGCAAGATGGCAGCGGTAAGCGACCATATTTCTTATGAATATATAGACACTACTGCTAACCCTACATTTACTGCTAACTACACAAACATCGACTGGAACTCTACAACACAAGGTTACCTTATTCTTGTAGATGCAGGTGAGGGTAATTACACAACTTTGACTATTGAAGATTGCTTTACATTTGACGAAACTTACTCCAGTACTTACGGCGCATATTACTTTACAAGTACAACTATTGAGCAGGCAATTTCTACTGCTATTTTGAGCCTTACTTCCGGGGATATAGTTAATGTAAAGTATGTTACGGATACAGGTCAGGAAGAAAGTTACTACTCTTCTCTCAACACTTTGTTAAAGCAAAATGCCTATGGCGTTGAGTCTATCTCAATTAACACAGAAGAAATTGGCGACGACACAGATATTCTCTGCTTCATTGCTCCTACTGTTGATTTGAGCGAAGCAGTAGTTGAAAAACTGGAAAACTGGCTTTACAACGACGGTGCATACGGCAAGAACATTATTTACTTTGCTCACTATGAGGATGTAGATACTCCTAACCTCGATACTCTACTTGAGCAATATGGTTTGAAAATCAGCGACGGTATTGCATTTACAACAAGTAGTAGTTATTACTATAACTCATACTACACATTTATGACAGAGTATGTAGATGATGCTTACACTACTACCCTCAAGAACTCAAACGTTCCTGTAATTGCTGACTACAGCAAGGGCGTTGAGGTTGTTGACGAAAATGTTGCATCAGTTCTTTTGAATGTTCCATCAAGCGCAGGTATCTTACCATTTGACGGTGCAGAAACTGTAGACGACTTGGACCAGTACATCACTGCTGATGGTGCAGATGTTGCTGCTATTGGCACAAAGTCAAACGGTGATGGTGCAAGTTCTAACATTGCAGTATTTGGCTCTGCAAATATGGTTATCAACTATTTGTCAGGCACTTACTGCAACAACTCTAACTACATTGTTAACCTATGCAACACCATTACAAATCGTGGTGATATGGGTATTACAATTACTTCTGCATCTGCTGACGACGGCGTTATTGAGGCAGTTAATGCGGCAACCAAAAATGTTTATTATGTTCTGTTTATAGGAGTGATTCCTGGTATTATAATTATCGCAGGTATTATAGTGTTTGTTCGCAGGAGGTTCAGATAATGAACGAAAACAAAGAAATGCAGAATAACCCAGTTGAAATCATAGATGAACAAGATACTGAGATGTCCCAGATTTTGGAAGGGTTTGAAACTCCAAAGCAAGACTCAAACGCCAAAAAGAAGAACTCTGCATTGCTAAAACTTATTATTGCCATTGTTGTTTTGGGGGCAATTATCGGTGCGATTTTTGCCATTACAACTTGTGCTGGTAATAATGATGATGAAATTGCTACCACAGAGGCAGATATTATAACCTCCGTTGACGGCGACAATATGTGGCAAGCCGAAGTTACACTTGATAATAACGGCAAAATCAAACAAAACGGCACAGGCGATCTGACAGAATATGTGCCTGCGCAGATTTCTCTAATGGAGATTTCTAATGAGGCAGGTAACTTTGCTGTAGAGTCGTACACTCCTATCAACGAGGACGGCGAAAGCGATACCACAGAGTACACCTTGGTGGGATTTGAAGATTTTCCTTTGCAGTCAGGTGTTCCTGATGAAATTGCTACAGACTGCAGTTCAGTATCATTCTTGAAAGTTATTGAAGTAAATGCTACAGAAAATTTGGCTGATTATGGTCTTGATAACCCTGTTGCAACTGCAACTGTTACATATACCGACGGCACAAAGGCTACAATTACAGTAGGTGGTACTGCTCCACAGAGCGAATATCGCTACATCACCTTTGGCGCAAGCAACACTGTGTATGTTGTGTCAGGTGACGAAGTTGACGCTCTCTTGTATGATGTCAGAAAACTAATCAGCCTTACAGTTAACGATTCAGTTACTGACTCTTCTGATGCAGAGTTTAGTTACATCAAACTTTCAGGCAAGGCATACGGCGACACAATTACCCTCAAGTACAACGACGATACCACAAATATGACTGCTTCTTATATGCTTACAACTCCAAAAGAAGTGTTTGCAGATAGTGAGAACGCATCTCTTGTAACAGGTGGTATTCGTGGTGTGTATGCTTCTGAGGTAATATGCCTCAATCCAACTGCAAAGCAACTGGAAAAATACGGAATTGCCGAAAAATACGCTTGCATTACTGCAAAATACCCTGACACTACTGTCAAGTTAATTGCAAGTGAGCCTGACGATAGCGGTATGTGTTATTTGATGGTTGATGGAGGTAATATTATTTATCAAATTGCTTCATCATCTATTTATTGGGTAGAGGTTAACTTTGACTCTCTTGTTTCAACTTATGTGTTGTCACCTAATATGCAGGGGCTAACAACTATGACAGTTGATACAGGTGCAGACGCCTATACTTTCAACTTGAACACTGTAACTGAGGAAACAACTGACGACGACGGCACAACCTCCTCCACAACAACTACTACAGTCAAGTACAAGGGCGAGGAATTGTCTTTGGGATATTTCCAGACATATTTTGAGAATATTACATATCTGGAAAAATGTGACCTTAACGACGATAGTGTTTCAGGCGAACCTGCTCTTGCCATCACTTACACTTACAAGTCAGGTAGAAGTAAAGACGTGATTAAGTTCTACAAGGCAGAGAACACAAAGTACGCTGTTACAATAAACGGTGAGGTTGTGGGCCATGTTTACTCATCATATGTAAGCAAAATAATTGAACAAACACCAAAGATTGCCAAGGATATTTCCGTGACATCTTTCTGGTAAATAGTAAACAAAAGTGCGATGGTAACCATCGCACTTTTTATATTGATAGTAAATTTAGTTTATTCAATGCAATAGAGCCACTTTGCAGCAACCTAAAAATATCAAATTCTTGCAAAAATAGAATGAAAAGGATATAATAAGATAAGAACTTACATTTAGGAGGTAACTCTATGGAAGATATCAAGAATATCGTTGCAAAAAATATAGCGGAGTTAAGACTCCTTAATAATATGACTCAAATGGAACTTGGCGAAAAAATCAATTATTCGGATAAAACTATTTCAAAATGGGAGCGTGGGGAATCTACGCCGGACATAACTGTCCTTGTTGAAATAGCGGATTTGTTTGGGGTTTCTCTTGATTATTTGGTAAGAGAAGAAAATATTGACGAAAAAGTTAAAGAAAACAAACAGAAAGAAACAAAATATAACCACAAAGCGATTTCCTATATTTCAGAATGTGCTGTGTGCGTTGTGGCTATTTTTGCCTTTATCATTACTTCTCTGATTATTGGAGAAACAACATTTCAATGGCTATATTTTGTATATGCCACACCTTTAATTTTGGTTATTAAGTTAATTTTTAACTCCATTTGGTTTAATCCTCGTCATAACTACATAATTATCTCGGCTTTGATTTGGTCGGTATTGTTTGCAATACATATTACATTCTTATATTTTAAGATAAATGTTTCCATTATTTACCTTTTAGGCGTTGCCGGACAGATTGTTGTTATCTTGTGGTCATTTATCAAAAAACCAAAAATCAAATAACTACCTTGCATTAGTATAACGCCCTGTTTTCACAGTAAAACAGGGCGTTTTTGTGATTCTACGAATCGGAGAATTGTCTGTAGATTTTTTCCACCAGGACGATTTCATTTTGTAGATGAGTTTCTCCTATATATGGGTTTGTTTTTTTAAAATATATAATATAATATTTGTGAAAGGGGGAGGAAATGTTTGAATATCCTATTTTGTGGGGACAAAGGTGTGTGCCAAGGCATATTTTTGTCGGCGCTTTCTATTTGCAAAAATGTAAACGAAAAACTTAACATCTATATCCTGACAGCATCTATCGATAATCGCCGTGCTATATCACAAAGTTTTGCTGACAAGTTGCAAGTAACTATCAAAAAGGAAAATACCAACAACAATGTTACTCTGCTTGATATTAGCGAGGAGTTTGGAAATTATCTGCCACTGAGTAATATGAGTACAAGGTTTACTCCACATTGTATGCTGAGATTGTTTGCCGATATGGTGCCAGAGATTCCTGACAAAATTTTATATCTAGATACCGATGTTCTGTGTCGTGCAGACTTTAAAGATTTTTACTATTCAGATATTTCCGATATCGAGATTGCCGGTGTACCTGACCGATACGGAAAATGGTTTTTCGGCAACATTTTAAGACATAATTATCTCAATTCCGGTGTACTGCTTATGAATATGGCAAACATTCGGCAAAGTGGATTGTTTGAAAAATGCCGAGAACGGTGCCGTGATAAAAAGATGTTTATGCCGGACCAATCGGCACTTAATAAATTAGCAGTTAAACGCAAAGTTCCTGCTAAATATAACGAACAGGGAAAAATCAAGACCGATACCGTATTTAAACACTTTACAACCTTTTTTAAGTTTTTCCCTTATATACGGGCTGTTACAATAAAGCCATGGCATACAGATAAATTGCATAATGAACTCAAGATTTTTGAGTTTGATGATATCTTAGAAGAATATCAAAGGAGTAATTAAAATGAACAGAGAAATTCCAATCTTTTTTACAATCGACAATAGTTATGCGCCGTTTTTGGCGGTAGCACTTAATTCTGCAATTAAAAACGCAAACCCTGAAAAACAGTATAAGGCAATCGTTTTGCATCAAGATTTAAACGAAACCAATATATCAAAACTAAAAGCACTTGAAACCAAAAATTTTAAGATTGAACTTACACCTATGAAAGCCAACTTTGAAGCCCTGGACGATAGAATGAGTAATCGTCTTCGTTGCGATTATTTCACACTTACTATTTATTTTCGTTTGTTTATCCCTGCAATGTTTCCACAGTACGATAAAGGAATTTATATTGACAGTGATGTTGTGCTGACCGATGATATTTCCATGCTTTACGACATAGAAATCGGCGACAATCTAATCGGGGCGTGCAAAGATTTATCAATTACCCATATTCCTCCACTTGTGTCATACGTCGAAAATGCGGTTGGTGTCAAAATTAATGAATACATAAATTCAGGTGTTCTGCTTATGAATCTTAAAAAAATGCGTGAGTGTGATTTGGAAGGACATTTCCTTAATCTTTTGAATACATATCACTTTGACAGCCTTGCACCTGATCAAGATTATTTTAATGCAATGTGTAACGGCAAGATTCATTATATGGATGAATCTTGGAACGCTATGCCAAACGATGCAAAGCCAGCCCTTGAGCATACAAATCTTATCCATTATAACCTCTTCTCAAAACCTTGGTGCTATGACGGCATACAGTATGCAGATGAATTTTGGAAATATGCCGAGGATAGTGGTTATAACGATGAAATCAAAGCATATAAGGGAGATTATTCCGAGGACAAGAAAAAAGCCGACAGTGAGTGTTTGGAACTGCTTGTACGCAGAGGTTCAGAAATTCCCGAAAATGAAATAACATTTAAGAAGATGAATGCAAAGGGAGTTAAAATAAGATTATGATAATAGGCGATAACCGAAGAGCTGTAATTGAAAACATTAAAACCTTTGCTGAAAGTGGGCAGTTTCATAATAAAGTTGAATTGAACGATCCTGTTCTTACTACCGAGCAAAGTAAAAAAATAACGGACGCATATCTGGAAAACAGAAAGCGACTGACATTCAAAGCGAAAACTGCAATTGGTGTACTTATGGCAAAAACTGCCACAAAAATAATAAACAGGAAAACTGAAATAGTGGGGTTAGAAAAGATACCGAAAGAACTTGGCGGTGTGCTTATCACCAGCAATCATTTTGGCCCACTGGAAAACACAGTTATCCGTCACTTAACAAATAAAATGGGCAGAAGAAAACTTGGTATAATCAGCCAGACTTCAAACTTTGCAATGACAGGAATTATCGGCTTTTTAATGAATTATGCCGACACCATTCCAATTTCTACTGAACCACGATATTTAGCGAGAGATTTTATGTCTGTGCTCAAAGAACGATTAGTAAGCAAAAATGACGCTATTTTGCTTTATCCTGAGCAGGAAATGTGGTTTAACTACCGTAAACCACGCCCACCCAAAAAGGGTGCCTACTTTTATGCTGCAAAACTAAACATTCCTATCATTTCTTGCTTTGTGGAAATAGTGGATATGGATGAAGATGATACTACAGAGTTTAAAAAGGTAAAATATATCCTTCACATATTGGATGTTTTATATCCTGACCCAAATAAAACCGTCAAAGAAAATACTGAGGCTCTTGGTGTTTTAGATTATTCTTTGAAAAAGAAATGTTATGAAACGGTTTACGGCAAAGAACTTAGTTATGATTTTGATAGTTCGGATATAGCAGGTTGGAAGGATACGCTATGAAAAGAAAAGAAGTAAGGTATTACAACAACTTTACCGATGATTTTGAACAAAGTGCAAATCAAGACCATAAGTTGCCTGATGATTATAAATGGGTGAGAAAAGATGTTGTATCTATGTTTTTGTCCGGCATTACTTACGGTATGGCAATAATATTTGGTGGTTTGTATTGCAAGTGCTTTTTGCATATGAAGGTAAAGGGAAGAAAAAATCTCAAAGGCATAAAAGGTGGGTTCTTTATTTACGGCAATCATACGCAACCTGTGGGAGATGTTGTTATACCTGCTCTTTGCGTATTACCCAAGAGAATATATACTATTGCAAGCCCGGCTAATTATGGTATTCCGGTTATTGGCAAGTTGCTTCCGTTTATGGGAGCATTGCCTATTACCAGTTCTGTGCACGGCGTAAAGGAATTGAACAAGGCGATAGAATATCGCATTAAAAAAGGACATCCCATTACCATTTATCCCGAGGCGCACGTTTGGGAATACTATACTAAAATCAGACCTTTTCCTGATGCTTCATTCAAATTCCCTGTTAAATTCAACAAGCCAGCCTTTGCGATGACTACTACATATAAAAAATCAAAGGTTTTCAAAAGACCAATTATGGAAGTATATCTTGATGGACCTTTTTATGCTGATGGTAGCACCCCAAAGGAGAAAACAGTTAATTTGCATCAGCAGGTTTCTAAAGTAATGGAAGAGCGTAGTCGCAACAGTAATTACGACTATATAGAATACAAACAGAAGTAAATACTTTTCTAACTACTGAATAAGATGTTTTATAATAAAACGACAGCGTAGCAATTTGCCACGCTGTCGTTTTTTGCGCTTGTCAGCCGTCTTGTTCATTTGGTTTACTCTGTACTATTTAATATAAATTTATTCAATGCAAAGAAGCCACTTTACATCAACCTTGAGAACTTTTGCAAAGAATATCAATTCATAGTCTGCTACAAATCTTGTGCCTGATTCAATTCTACTTATGCTATATATGATAGATATTTCAAAAAATATTAAGATATTAAAAGTTAATAAAGAATAACAAAACACTAAAGCCCCGACAAATGTCGGGGCTTTTATATTGGAGTTTATTTAATTCCGTATAGATTTTTTGCGTTTTGGGTGGTGATTTCAAGCACCTCTTGGGTGGTTAAACCACGAATTTCAGCGATTTTGTCTGCAACATAAATTATGTTGCGACTGTCGTTTCGTTTACCTCTATGAGGCACAGGGCTCAGATACGGAGCATCAGTTTCAAGCAAAAGCCTGTCCATAGGAACTTCTGATGCACACTCAACGCTATGACGTGCGTTCTTAAAAGTGACAGTTCCACCCAGACTAATGCTCATACCTAACTTAATAACTTCTCGCATAAGTTCAACGCTACCACTAAAGCAATGCAACAAGCCTTTGGGTTTGTATTTTCGCAGAATATCCATAACATCGCCGTGTGCTTCTCGGTCGTGAATTACTACGGGTACGTCTAACTTTTGAGCAAGTTCTAATTGCTCAACGAATATCTTTTTCTGTAGGTCACGAGGCATATCCCAATGATAATCAAGTCCAATCTCGCCCAAAGCCACACACTTTGGATGGCGTAGATACTCCTGGATTTTCTCTAAATAATCTTGGGGTGTGTCCTCAACGCACTCAGGGTGAATTCCTGCAGTAAAGTATATATAAGGGTATTTTTCGGCATAGTTTTTCACAGTTGCTGTTGTGGCAATATCAATGCCGTTGCTTACCACATATTTAACGCCTTCTTGTGGCAGAGTTTGTAAAAGTTGCTCTCTGTCTTCGTCAAACCACTTGTCGTCATAATGTGCGTGAGCATCAAAAATTTTGTAATTCTCCACAGTATCACCTGCTTTGTAAAGTATAGAAGTTTGCCTCCCTCTAACGAGGGAGGCAAGGGTTATAAAACATCAAGAAATTTTGCTGCCTGGGGTCATATCATCTACAAAAATGACCTTAACCTCATCGTTATCAGTAGCAGCCAAAATCATACCACAACTTTCAACGCCACACAACTTGGCAGGTTTGAGGTTTGCAACCAAAATAACCTTTCTGCCCACGAGTTGGTCAGGAGTATAGAACTGTGCAATACCACTGGCAACTGTGCGAGTGCCTGTACCGTCGTTAAGAGTTAATTTCAGCAATTTTTTAGCTTTTTTAATTGGCTCACAAGCAGTAATTTCTGCAACTCTAAGGTCAACTTTGCAGAAGTCATCAATACCGATTTGTGCAACGCCTTCTACTTGTTCCATTGACTTTGCAGATTTTTGTGCTTCTGCCTGCAAAGCCTCAATTTTAGCGTACATTTCTTTAGGGTCAATTCTTACAAACAAAGGAGTTGCTTCGTTTACTTTAACGCCTGCATCAAGTCCACCAAAATTCTCAAGACTATCATAGTTTGTGAGGTTGCAGTTCATCTGCTCAAAAATTTTCTGTGCAGTATCAGGCATAAACGGCTGTAATAGCACTGCAATATAGCGAATAGCCTCAAGTAGGTTATAAAGAACTGTGCCCAGTCTTTCCTTTGTTTCGTCACTCTTTGCAAGTACCCAAGGAGTAGTTTCGTCAATGTACTTGTTGCAACGCTTTGCAAGGTTCATTACTGCCTCAAGGCAGTCGCTCATATGGTAAGTATTGATAAAGTTATCAACCTTTGCAACAGTATCTGTGCAGAACTGCTTGAGATCTTCGTCGATAGTTTCTGAAGCAGTAGGAGATTGAATAACACCGTCAAAGTACTTGTTATTCATAGCAATAGTACGATTCACAAGGTTGCCCAAGGTGTTAGCAAGGTCAGAGTTAAAGCGCTCGATGATAGTATCGTAAGTGATAGAACCGTCGTTAGCAAAAGGCATTTCGGACAATAGGTAGTATCTTACAGCGTCAACGCCAATAAGGTTAACCAAATCGTCAGCATAGATGATGTTGCCCTTGCTCTTACTCATTTTGTCTTCACCAAATAATAGCCAAGGGTGGCCGTAAACCTGCTTTGGCAAAGGCTCGCCCAAAGCCATAAGCATAATAGGCCAGTAGATAGTATGGAAGCGAACAATGTCCTTGCCGATAATATGAACATCAGCAGGCCAGTATTTTTTGTACATATCACTGCTTCCGTCAGGATCGTAGCCAATGGAAGTAATGTAGTTAGAAAGTGCGTCTATCCATACATATACAACGTGCTTATCGTCAAAATCTACAGGAACGCCCCACTTAAAACTTGTACGGGATACGCACAAATCTTGGAGACCTGGTTTGATAAAGTTATTAAGCATTTCTTTTTTGCGACTTTCAGGGAAGATAAAGTCAGGCTGACTTTCGATGTATTCTTCCAACTGCTTTTGGTACTTGGAAAGTTTGAGGAAGTATGCTTCTTCCTTTGTAGTCTTAACTTCACGGCCACAGTCAGGGCATTTGCCGTCAACAAGTTGGCTCTCAGTCCAGAAACTTTCGCAAGGAGTACAGTACAAGCCTTCGTAATGTGACTTGTAGATATCGCCCTGCTCGTATAACTTCTTAAATATCTTTTGTACAACTTTCTCGTGCTTTTCGTCAGTAGTACGAATAAAGTAATCGTAAGATGTGTTGAGCACATCGCAAATTGCCTTGATTTCGCCGGCAACTTTGTCAACATACTGCTTTGGTGTGCAACCCTCTGCTTCAGCGTATTTTTCTACTTTCTGACCGTGCTCGTCAGTACCTGTCTGAAAGAACACGTCATAACCCAGCATTCTCTTGTAACGAGCAATAGCATCAGTAAGAACAATCTCGTAACTGTTACCTATGTGAGGCTTGCGAGATGTGTAGGCAATAGCAGTTGTAATGTAGTAAGGCTTGCCCTTGCAATTTTTACACATAATGAACCCTCCGTAATTAGTGGAATGATAAATTGATAATATACACCACAAGTATATCAAATCAAGACAAAAAAATCAAATAAAATTGCATTATAAAGGAAAATTAAGGCAAATTTTTTTATTCGACAAAACATTACAAACAAATACCCTTGACAATGGGTAAAAATGTTGCTATAATAAACAAGCATCAAGCGAACAATTATATATCGCGGAGTAGAGCAGTTGGTAGCTCGTCGGGCTCATAACCCGAAGGTCGTTGGTTCAAGTCCTTCCTCCGCAACCACGTCGTCGCAAACGTTCACTCGTTTGCGACATTTTTTGCAAAAATTTCGCTCAACTCGTTTTGTTGCTCCTCCTCTCCCCAAAATCACAGATTTCGGGGACTCCGAGTTTAGCTTTTGTTGTAACTTTTTCATAATGACTATTGCGTTTTGGAGCATACACATTATACTATATACTAAAAGGGTGGTATCCTGATATTCTTGATTCAGACAAAAACAGATTGTAACCACATCTTTGTAAACTTATTATAAACATTTTTGAGAAGTTGCATAAACTTATGCAATTTTTCTTTGAATATCTCCTATATATGGAGGGCATTAGTCCTCACATATATTAGGAGGTGATATATTGTATATCAGAAAAACATATATAAACGAAAGTTTTGCTGATGATTATACGGATAAAGCAAGAGATGACGTTTTTGTACCTGTAACACAACCAAGTGTTACTTATAAAATATGGAATGCAGTATTAGATATTAAAACTTGTTTTATCTGTGCGGAGAATCACGGCAGGATTTTTGCCTTGAACGATCCTGTTCTTCTTAAACCACCTGTACATATAGGTTGCAGATGCACTCTTGAAGAGATGGAGGCTATTGAGGCAGGCAACGCTACTAATAATGGTACTGATGGGGCTGATTATTGGCTGAAGCATTATGGTCGTTTGCCAGATTATTATATTTCGTATCCACAGCTTGAAGCTTTAGGTTGGAGGCAAGGCGATCGTCCATCTAAATTTGCTCCCGGAAGAATGCTCGGCGATAATGTTTACCGCAATGAAAATAGGAAACTTCCTACAAAAGTTGGTCGTGTATGGTATGAAGCAGATATAAACTACACTCAAGGCAGACGAAATCTCCATCGTATACTGTGGTCAAACGATGGTTTGATCTTTGTAACATACGACCATTACCACACATTTTATGAAATAATATAAGGAGGTAAAATACTTGAAAAAAGCAATAATTGATTTAACAGACTGCAAATATTTAATGGATTTACACGAACGTATCAGAGTAGCACTCGATTTTCCTAAAGGCTACGGACGAAATTGGGACGCTTTTTGGGATATGTTGAATCGAGATTGTGAATACAACTTCGTTACTATTAAAGGCAGTGAAACAGTAGCAGAAGAGCTGAGAAGCTCAGTGCAAACAATGTCTAAACTTTTAGAAGAAAACAAACAGTATTGGGCACATATAGAAAATTTATTTGACTATGAGTTTATCGATTAAATAGGCGAGTGTTATAAAAACACATCCATAGAATGCAACGCTCGGGAATCTCCGTTCATTGTATCAAATAGCGTAGTCAATGCCAAATCAGAAACCTCTATTGATACAATCGTGTCAATAGAGGTTTCGTCGTTTTATCGTTATTTTATAGCGAGAACCTGAGTAAATAAGCAGAGAATAAAAAACAAGCGTTGCAGTTTGAAGGAGTAATTTTTCATCTCTCCTCATCTGCAACGCTTTTTTTCTGTGTTTTTATATGTGATTTTATAATGAAGCCGGTAAAATCTCCAAACCTATCGTTAGATTATAGGGGTATCGTTAAACGACTGATATTTATTACAGCTTGACAAATTGGAATCTACTAATTTAAAGTTTCAGCAAATATTTGTTTCAATACATCTATTGGAATATCTTGTTTAAGATAAATCTGTAACATTCCTTTAGGTGTAATTTTATAGCCTGCCAATTCTTCTTTATGCACAATTGTCGCCTTTGCTTCAATGTTGATATGGTCTTTGAATGCAATAAGCCTCACAAAAGAATCTCCAACATAATAGCTCGGCAATTTCGCCCACATTGTTTCCTTTAGCTCAGATGAAACACAATCATAAATTAGCAGTCTTAGATTGTTGAACATTTCAATAATTTCACTCGGATATTTATCTATATATTCTTTTACTTGTTCGTTCATTTGAACTTCTCCCAAAACATAAGTTTATTTATCTCTTTTTATATACAACAAGTTCTGGATTTTCTCCGTTTTCTTCATAAGAACACACGAGTAAAAAATCCATATTAGCGGCTATACCAAAACAACGGTTTCCACCGAACTCACATTCAAGTTGACTTCCAAGGTATGTTGCCCTATCATCAAGAAATTTAACAATCTCTCCGTTAGGAAGGCGATATTCAAGATTGATAAAACTTCCGGATAATACATTTAAGTCTTGTACCTTTGGTAATCCTTCAATATGAAGAAGGGTGTTTAATTCGTGTATAATCTGCTTTTTGAATTCTTCAAATTTTTCTTTACCACCGATACCTACATATTGCTTCCAAAAGTCGAGAGTAAAGTCACCATCGGCATAACACCATTTGCAGTATTCTTCGTTGAATATTCCGTCAATTTCTTTGCTTATATTTGAGTCTTCAAGTGGCATACCACAGCATTGACAAACAAGTTGTTGTGGTGAGCCTAAAAGAGTGTTGATAGAAACATCAAACAGTTTTGATAAAAGTTTGAGAGTTTCTGTGTTCGGTGTAGTTTCACCGTTTTCCCAACGAGAAACTGCTTGACGGGTTACAAATACTTTTTCTGCAAGTTCGTCCTGAGATAAACCTTTTTTAGTTCGCAGCTCAAGTATAATATCTTTCGTTTCCATATAAGTATCACCTCACTGATATTATATACTGAGAGAAAGCAATAAACAAGCAACTCTCTGTTGCTACTTGTAAGAAGATATGTTGTTTGTTATACTGTCACCTCACTCTCATTCTTAAAGCTGAACATCACACTTCCGTCGGCATTAACTATGACTTTATCAACTGTTGTGTGCCAGAGGGTCGGGGTGAATTTGAGATTGAGGATGTCGAACTCACGCAGGGCAAAGAGAAAGGCACTTAAGGCATCTGCCTGATAGAGTCTGCGTTCTCGCTTTTTCTGCTTTTGTCCTTTTTTGCCATAAAAATGCACCTCCAAAAGTTAGACACTTTTGGAGGTGTGTATCATTTTAATGAGATAGCCTTTGCTTTGTAAAAATAAAAGATTAGCCACCAAGGTATGCTTTTTTTACCTTGTCGCTTGCTGCAAGTTCTGCGCCTGTTCCTGACAGAACAATGCTGCCTGTTTCCAGAACATAGGCACGGTCAGAAATAGCAAGTGATTTTCCTGCGTTTTGCTCAACAAGTAAAATTGTTGTGCCGTCACTGTTGATATCTTTGATAATATCAAACACCTGATCAACAAGAATTGGTGAAAGTCCCATTGATGGTTCGTCAAGCATCAAAAGTTTTGGCCTTGACATAAGTGCACGGCCCATAGCAAGCATCTGTTGCTCACCACCTGAGAGTGTTCCTGCAATTTGATTTTTGCGTTCTGCAAGACGAGGGAAGCGAGTGTAAACTCTATCAAGATCTTCCTTGAATTTTGAGTCTTTTTTCATTGTGTATGCGCCCATAACAAGATTTTCATAAACAGTAAGTTCCTGAAAAACTCGTCTGCCCTCCGGAACCTGTGACATTCCAAGGTGAACGATTTTGTGGCAAGGCATTTTGCTGATATCACAACCGTCATACATAACGGAACCACTTTGTGCTGGAATTAAGCCGATTACACTTTGCATAGTGGTTGTTTTACCTGCACCGTTAGCACCAATGAGGGTTACGATTTCGCCCTCGTTTACCTCAAAACTAATGTCCTTGAGAGCCTGAATAACGCCATAATAAACTGATAAATTTTTAACTTCTAAAAGTGCCATATTGCGTTATCCTCCTATATATGCTTTAACAACCTCAGGGTCGTTAAGAGCGACTTCAGGGCTACCTTGCGCCAAAACCGTACCAAAGTTAAGTACGGTTATTTCGTCACAAAGACCCGATACAAATTTCATATCGTGTTCAATAAGTAGAATTGTAACATCATATTCGTCACGAATACGGCGTACAATATCCATAAGGTCTGCAGTTTCTTGTGGGTTCATACCTGCAGCAGGTTCGTCTAAGCAAAGCAACTTTGGATTAGTAGCAAGAGCACGTGCGATCTCAAGTTTACGTTGTTTACCGTAAGGTAAATTGCAAGAAAGATTATTGCGTTCTTCAAGTAGACCTACGATTTCCAAAATCTCCTTTGCACGCTTACGCATAGCCTTTTCGGTTTTGAAATGTGCCGGCAAACGGAGAATGCTTGAGAGAATTCCGCATTTAAACTCGGGTTGATTGTTGAGTCCAACCATAACATTACGAATTACTGTCATATTATTAAACAGACGAATGTTTTGGAATGTTCTTGCTATACCTTTGTGGTTAATGGTCTCTTGGCTTTTTCCTGTAAGATTTTCGCCATCAAGCCAGAACTTGCCTGTAGTTGGTCTGTAAACACCTGTAAGCATATTAAAAACAGTAGTTTTACCTGCACCGTTAGGTCCTACAAGGCCGTAAAGTTGACCTTTTTTAATTTCAAGGTTAAAATCTTGCACTGCTTTAAGTCCGCCGAAAGATATGCCTAAATTTTCGGTTTTTAGTACTGTATCAGACATTACTTATCCTCCTTTTGGGGCTTATCAGATGTGTATGGGGATGATGCCTGTAAATCAACGGAGAGAACTTCGTTCATCTCGATTTTAGTAGGTACTCGGTCCCATTTTGCTTCATCATCTTTTATAATTGACGGATTATCCTTTTTGTTCTTTTTTATAAGAGCAAATAAATTTTTGAGGTTATATTTGTTACGGAAAGTTTTGAGTCCAGGCGCATTGTTGTAAATTACTAACAAGATTAGTATGAGCGCATAGAGCAAGTCTTGTAATACCGCAAGATTACCTGTGAGTACAGTCTGTAACTCTACATCAAGGAAAGTAATAAGTGCAGCAGCAATTATTGAACCGTTAATGTTACCCATACCGCCAAGAACTACCATAACAAGAATCTCGATGGAATAGTTATAATCAAAGTTAGTACTCTGTACAGTAAAGTTAGAATAACTGTACAGAACACCTGCAATACCTGCAAAGAAAGAAGAAATTGTAAATACAATTAACTTATACTTGGTAACGTTTATGCCAGTTGCTCTTGCTGCAATCTCGTTGTCACGGATAGAGGTAATGGCTCTGCCGTGCTTTGAACGAATAAGGTTTTGGATAACTGCAAGACAAGCAAGAACCAACACAAAAGCAATTATAAAGAGATACTCTTTGTCAAATCGTGGAGTATCAAGACCCAAAGTGCCACCAAAAGTTTCTTCGCTTGAGTTCATAAAAATTGAACGAACGATTTCACCAAAAGCAAGGGTTACAATTGCAAGATAGTCGCCACGTAAACGAAGTGCAGGTAAGCCGATAATAATACCGAACAAACCGGCAACGATACCACCAACTATAAGTGATATAAATAGAGCCGGAAATTCACCCAAAATAGGTTCAAGCATAACTGCTGTTTTACCACCCAGATATGCACCAATACACATAAAACCTGCGTGACCTAACGAAAGTTCACCCAAAAAGCCTACTACCATACTTAATGAAATAGCAAGCATAATGGAAATTGCGATTTTCTCAAGCAAGTATATATCTGAACTTTTAAATGCACCTGTAAAAGAAAGTATAGCAGAAATCAGGGTGAATATTGCTATTACAATATAGTTAATATAATGTTTCCATTTGATTTTTTGTAAACCAGACATTATACCTTCTCCCTTCTTTTTTTGCCTAAAATACCTGTTGGGCGTACAAGCAATATGATAATTAGAATTATAAATTCAATAGCGTCTGTATAAGGTGCTATTGCTGGTATTGTAAGAGAAATTGCTTCTACAACACCCATCAACAAGCCACCAAGCATAGCGCCGGGTATTGAACCGATACCACCAATAACAGCAGCAGTGAATGCTTTAATACCAGGCATAGCGCCCAATGTGTTTGTAAGGCTTGGTGATTTCATTAGCATAAAGAAACCTGCAAACGCTGCAAGTGCAGAGCCGATAGCAAAGGTGATTGTAATTATTTTATTTACGTTTATACCCATAAGTTGAGCAGCACCTTTGTCCTCGGAAACAGCAATCATAGCACGGCCTGTTTTGGTGTATTTAACAAACAAACTTAGTACTATCATAATTATCATTGAGCAACCAAGTGTTACAAGGGTATAAATTGGTATTGTTAGTCCTCCAATGCTTAGGTTGCCAAGGTCTGCAACGTTAACCATTTTTGGGGCTGTTCCAAATATAATCTGTGCTGTTGACTGTAATAGATAACTTACGCCGATAGCAGTAATAAGCACAGCAAGAGGAGATGCACCTCGCAAAGGTTTGTAGGCGATTTTCTCTATTGTTACACCCAAAATTGTGCAGAAAATTACTGCAGCAATTATTCCTAAAATAGGACTACCTGTTGCTGTCAAAGTAACGAATATCATATATCCGCCGACCATTATGACATCGCCATGTGCGAAATTAAGCATTTTGGCAATACCATAAACCATTGTGTAGCCCAAGGCTATCATAGCGTATGTACTGCCCATACTGAGTCCGTTTATCAAAGTTTCAATAAATTTCATAAATAAACTTCCTAATTATATGTTGTATATTATAACAAATTGCCGACGCAGATTTCTGCGACGGCAATTGTATTATTTAAATAAAGTAATTATTACTGTGCAGAATTTGCTGTTTTAAGTGTGTACTTAACTGCTTCTTTTGCAACATAGCCGTTGCTTTCCCAAGTAATGTCGTTACCTGTTACACCACTGTATGAGAAGTCACCAGAGAACTGTGCCTTTAGAATTTCGCAAAGGTCAGAAGCAGAGATAGTAACGTCAATTTCTTCGCCTGCATCAATAGCAGTCTTCATAGCGTTGTAGATTGCATATACGCAGTCATAAGCAGATGCACCGAACTGATTTAGAGTGTCAGCGCCGAATTTTTCTGTGTACTTTTTGATAAAGTCAGCAGACATACCTTCAGTTGCGTTTGAGTCGAAGTGAGATAGCATAGATACTTCCTGAGGAATTACGCTGAAGTCTTCGAACTGACCTGCAAGACCGTCAAAACCGTCACAACCGTAGTATACAGCATCAGCAGCGATAATGTCTTTTGCCTGTGTCATAAATACAGATGCTGGCTGATAGTAGATAGGCATAAAGATAAATGTGCAATCTTTAAGTGAAGAAATCTGAGATGAGAAGTCCTGAGTATCACCTGTGAATACTGCTTCTACAGTTTCGATAGATGAGTTAAGATTTTCCTTGAACTGTTTGTAGATACCGTTTGAGTAAGCGTCGTCAGATTTGTAGAAAATACCAATCTTTGTTAGGTCTGTTGAGTTTACATAGTCAGCAGCAACTTTACCCTGGTTACCGTCAGCAAAGCACATCTGATAACCGTTGTCAAATTCAGGAATATCGTCACCTGAAGCAGAAGGTGTTATGAAGAACACGTTGTCTTCTGCAGAAAGTTTTGTGAATTCAAGACCTGGAGCAGTTGTAACTGTACCCAAAGATACCTGCATACCACCCTCAAGCATTGATGCGTAGTTAGCAGCAACTTTTGATGCATCGTGTGTGTCGTCAGTAGCAATGAGCTTGAAGGTAACACCGTTCAAGCCACCTGCTGCGTTAATTTCGTCAACAGCCATCTGTGCTGAGTTCTGTACAGCAACACCGTAAACAGCAGCAGCACCAGTAAGTGGGCCTGAGAAACCGATAACGTATTCTGTGTTTTCTGCTGTGTAATCTGCACCACCACAAGATGCAAGGCTAAATACCATTGCAAATGCCATTACACCGGCAATTACCTTTTTGAAAATTGATTTCATAAAAAAGTCTCCTCCTTAATAACATTAAATGCAAAAACAAAATTTTCATTTTGTATAAATTTGCAAATTATCATTTAAATTTTAACACTTTAATACAGATTTGTAAAGAATTATTGTAGAAATTTAGATAAAATTTGTATATATTCCACTTATGAGGTTAATTATCTTCTATTTTTGATGTTTTTGCTTAATATTGGTGGGACAAATTTTATCATTACATTACCAATATGTATATTAAAATAACGGCAAATATGTACTTTTGCTTAAATTAAAGTAAATATAAAATATAAAACTTCCCTTGATTGTCATTTAATCAAAGGCAGTCGGTTTGTGAGAAGTATATTTGTAAACAAAATTGTAAGGTTGAATTAAAGCCCAGAATTGTAATAGTAATGATAGTTGTATATACTCAAACGACTTTTTAAAAATTGTGTTCTTGTAATGCAGTTTGTATGTTAAGTGTAGTTTTTTTCTTCCTTATTAAAATACATATTTATTTTTGGTTGACAAAAGAAATAAATAAGTTTATATTATAAGTGCTATGTTCAAAAATTTACAAATTATTACAAAAAATGAACGCACAGAGGTTTGAGGTGGAGATGGAAAAGAATAGTTTTGAAGTATTGCGTTTTCTGGCTGAAAACGGTGGAGAAATCACTCAACGACTAATCGCTGAAAAAACAGAAATATCATTGGGTGGAGTTAACCAAGTGATCGCTACTTTGAAGGAAAAAGGTTATATTACGGATGAATATCAAGTTACCGCGGATGGTCTAAAGGTAATGGAACCATATAAAGTAAAGAATGCTATTATTTTGGCTGCTGGTATGAGCACACGATTTATACCTGTTTCATATGAAATTCCTAAAGGATTAATTTCTGTAAAAGGAGAGATTATGATTGAGCGAATTATCGAACAGCTCAAGCAAACAGGAATTGAGGAAATAGTAGTTGTTGTGGGATATATGATGGAAAAGTTTTTTTATCTTCGTGATAAATATGGAGTAAAACTTGTAGTTAATAATGAGTTTGCTTCAAAGAACACTCACAGCAGTATTTATGTTTCACGCGATTATTTAAGCAACACATATATATGTTGTTCAGATAACTATTATCCGGAGAATATGTTCCATAGATATGAGTATAGATCGTATTATTGCTCTGTGTATGTTCCTGGCATTAGTTATGTGGAACGTGCCTTTCAGTTTGATAGTAATGGCTTAATTTACGATACAAATAAACCGTCTAAAGATCAGTGGGTTATGTATGGTCATGCTTATTTTGATAATGACTTTACAAATGAGTTCAAACCTATTTTAGAAGATTATTTTGGACGTCCCGGCATTGAGTATATGTATTGGGAGACAATATATGCAGAAAATGTCAAAAAGTTACCAATGTGGATAAAGAAATGTGACAATAGTGAAATATTAGAGTTTGATAGTATGGAGGAACTGAAACAGTTTGATAAAGAATACATATATCATAATAAAGTTAAAGTTTTTGAGAATATTTGCAAGGTTTTACAGTGTGATATAACAGATATTGAAGATATTGAAGTAATAAAAAAAGGACTTAACAACCAATCTTTTAAATTTAGTTGTAATGGTAAAGACTACATATATCGTCATCCAGGTGCTAATGCATCAGCAGTGATCGACAGGCACCAAGAAGCGGTTTGTTTAAATGTTGCTAAAGAACTTGAAATTGATGAGTCTTTTATATGTATAGACGAAGAGGAAGGATGGAAAATTTCCAAGTTCATAACTTCAACAGAAACTTTTGATTTTAATAATAAAAAACACATTGAGATGTTGGCAAAAAAATTAAAGAAACTGCACGCATCCGAGGTGTCTGTAGGCTTTGGCTTTGACTATGAGAAAGAAGCGGAAAAAATTATTGAAATTGAGAAACATTTTGATGCAAATAAGTATAATAGAAGTTTGCAAGAGAAGAAGTTAATGGAACCGTTGTTCGAGTATCTTGCAAAGGATGTTTGGCAAGTATCTTTGTGTCACAATGATATCTATGAGCCTAATCTTTTGGTTTATGGAGATAATCTTTCTTTGATAGATTGGGAGTTTGCAGGAGATGCAGATATTGGATACGATATTTGCAAATTGTTTTCAGTTATAACACCGTCTTATGAGGAGATAGATCAGTGGGTATATCCGTATTTTGGACGAAAAATAACAGAGGATGAGAAATTACATTTAATATCTTGTGCAGCAGTTATATATTATTATTGGTATGTATGGGGTGTTTTTGCAGAAAAGAATAGCGAGGGCGTATCTGGATATTTAATGGATTGGTATGATAAGATGAATATATACAGAGATCTCGCAATTGAATGGTTAAACAAACGTAAGAACAAGGAGGTTTAATAATGGAAATTATTATTGCTATTGGTTTAGGTGCTTGGTTTGTGTTAGCAGGAGTAGTTGCAACTATCGCAGTATTCAAAGATTATAAAGATAAATAAACAATTCTGAAGGGGTTATTAGAATGAACATTTTTTTGATAGGCATGGCTATTACTATGGTATTATACCTAGTAATTGGTGCAGTTATTAGTAGAGGAGTAAAGAATGCAAATGACTTTTATGTTGCAGGAAGAAATGCTCCGGCTTTCTTAATAACAGGGTCTTTAGTAGCGTCTTTCATTGGCGTAGGTTTGTTTATGGGAGATGTTGGTGAAGCTTACAGTGGTTTCTTTGCTCCGATTATGGTTGCAGTTGGAATTTTGTCAGTTGGTTATATTGTTGGTTCTGTATTTTTTGGGAAATATTTAAGAAGAAGTAAAGCAGTGACCATACCTCAATATTTTGGAAAACGATTTGATTCGCCTGCGTTAAAGACGTTGGCTACCATTACAGGTACTTTTATTATGCTTGTATATAGCCTTTCTTGTGTGCAAGGAATTGGAACATTAATGACTGCGGTTACAAATATAGATTACAAGATATGCGTAGTGGTAGTAGTAATAGTTTTTACACTGATAACTGTTTTTTCTGGAGCGAAAGGTGTATTGATTACAGATACCATCATGTTTGCAGTTTTTTCAATCGCAACTATTGTAGGTGCAGTGTTTATTGCAAAAGAAGTAGGTGGTTGGACAAATACTGTAACAGAAATGGCTACTTATGAAGCTATTCCTGGAATATTGTCCGGTAGTGGTAATTTAGATTATTTTTATCCTACAGCCACAGAGAATATGATTTGGGCATGTGGTTATGGTATAGCATGGATGGCAGTTTTGATGGTTGCACCATGGCAGTCAAGTAGATATCTTATGGCTAAAAATGAACACGCAGTTATTCGTTCAGGTATTGTAGCATCAGCAAGTGTATTTATTATTGAATTTTTAATGTGTATGGCTGGTGTGTTTACACAAAAACTTAATCCTGGAATGGAGTCACCATCTCAGGCATTGATATGGGCTTCAATGAATATAATGCCTGCAATTTTAGGTATTATAGTATTGTCAGGCGTGTTGGCTTCTGGTATTTCCTCTGCTACAACGTTTTTATCTTTAATTGGTTCAAATATAATGAATGATATTGTAAAGGTAAAGAACGAGAAGAGAAAACTTATTTACGGACGAATTACACTTCTTATTGTAGCAGTTATTATTTGCTTACTTTGTGTATTCCAACCTCCACAGATTTTCTGGATTACATATCTTGGAGCAACAATAGTCGCTTGTTCATGGCTTCCTGTGGCATTGGCTAGTGTATGGAGCAAAAGAGTTACCAAAGTTGGTGCTTTCTGTGGTATGTTAGTAGGATTTGTTGTTAGTGCTGGAATGAAAATCTACACTTCAATAGCAAATATATTATTGCCAATTTACTTTGATCCGTTTTTTGTGGGTATAGTAGCAGGTATTATTGCAATGGTTATAGGTTCTGCATTAACAAAGGTAACCGACAAAGAAAAGGAAGAAAGAGCAGCGTTATTCGTTGTTCCTGAAGAGGAAAAAAACCCTACCGAGGTTAAAAAGACCAAAATTATGGTTGCATGTTCTATCCCATTAGGAATAATTATAACTGTTTTGCTTTTAGTTTTATGGGTTATTCCTTATTTAAAAGGTGTTTCTTGAGTGATAAACTGACTCTCTTTGGAGAGTCAGTTTTTGTTTTTAGAGCAAAATTAAATAAACTATTTTTAAACATTTTAGCATTGTGTTTGTTAAGGCTTTTAATTGACACGGAATATATTTTATAGTATTATACTAATAATGGTGATTATTGTAAGAATTAGTAATTTTGCGATAGATTTAAGTAATTATGCTAAATCATATATTAATATCTATCTTGATAAACGGAGATAATTTATGAACGATAAGATTTCTGTAATTATGGCATGCTATAATTGTGAAAAAACACTCAACAAAGCAATAGATTCTATTTTAGTACAAACATATACTAATTGGGTTATGATTTGTTGTGATGATGGTTCTACAGATGGCACACTCAAAATTTTGAATGAATATAAGGAAAAATACCCAGATAAGTTTGTAATCATTCAAAATGACGGTAATAAAAAGTTGCCATATTCACTTAATCATTGTCTACAACATGTTGAAACAGAGTTTGTTGCAAGAATGGATGCTGACGATTGGTCAATGCCTGAAAGATTTGAGAAGCAGATTAAATTTTTAAAAGAAAACCCAGAATACGACTTGGTTGGCACGGGAATGATTGCTTTTGATGGAGAGAAAAAAATAGCGTCAATCATTAAAACACCTAAGCCAAACAAACATACAATGCTTAAGCAAAACGCTTTTTCTCATGCAACAATTATGACATACAAAAGAGTATATGATTCATTAAATGGATATTGTTTAGAACCATATGCTTTGCGTGTGGAAGATGTTGATTTATGGTGTAGATTTTTGGCGGCAGGATACAAGGGATATAACTTGCCAGATGAGTTATATGTGATATTAGAGAATGAAGATGCAGTAAAAAGAAGAACTTTCCAAGCCAGATTGAATTCAGCCAAAACTCGTCAACGAGGATATAAATTGATGGGATTCAAAGGTTTGGTTTGTTACAAACCTTACTTGAATGTTTTAAGAGCATTTGTACCTGTTAAGTTGCAACAAAAGTTACATACTTTAAAATTGAAAAAAAGTGAGACTAAGTAATATTACATAAGAGGGGAATCGCAATGAACATTACTGATCAAGTTCTGCATCAGGTATGGGATGTTGAGCAGGAAATTTTGGATGTTATACATGAGATTTGCAAGAAGAACAATTTAAAATATTCTTTGGCGTATGGAACTTTGTTAGGTGCTGTTAGACATGGTGGATTCATTCCTTGGGATGATGATATAGATATTATGATGCCTCGAAAAGATTATGAACAATTGAAGCGCATATGGAGTGAACAAGCCCCTGAACAGTATATTATGATGGATATTCATACTAATAAGGATATTCCTAATACCTTTACAAAAATCGTAAAAAACAACACGACGTTTTTGCAAAGTGAAGAAGGAAAAACTATGTCATATCATAAAGGAATTTTTGTAGATATTATTCCTGGAGATTTAGTAGCGCCCAAAGGCATTCAAAGAAAATTTCAATATGTAATTAGTGCAGTGTATTTATTATATACACGTGGGTATACAAGTGGTACAAAAGGCTTTATTGGTTTTGTAGAAAAAGTATTATTGAAATTACCAAGAGAAAAGCAGTTTAAGTGGAGAGATAAAGTTGAAAAAGTTTTGAAAAAGTGGAATAATACTGATTCAGAAGAAATATTTTTTGTAGATGTATTATCTGATTGCAAGAGATATTATCCTGCAAATATGTTTGATAACATTATTGAAATTCCATTCTATGGTAAAAAATATAATGCAGTTAACATTTTTGACCAGTACCTTACTACTATTTATGGCGATTATATGCAATTGCCACCCGAAGAGGATCGTGTGTGGAGACATCATCCATTGGTAATTGATTTTGAGCATAATTATGAAGATTTAGAAAAAATGCAAAACAATTAAAGAATTGCTTAGATTTATATAATGAATCAAAAACAGTGGTTTGATTAAAAAGTTAATATAAAAACTAATAAGTAACAAAAGCCTGATACCATTACGGTATCAGGCTTTTATGTTATAAATTATTTTACTTTTACTTTTGCTACTTTGGTCCAAGCGCTGTAGGCTGTTTTTGTGCCTGATTTTACAAAGGCTCTGACTTGTACTTTGTAAGTGCCCTTGGCAAGTTTTTTAATTGCCTTGGTTGCAGATTTCTTTGTGCTATAAGTTTTGGTAACTGTCTTTTTGCCAATCTTATACTTAACTTGGAAGCCTGTTGCGCCAGTAACATTAGTGTACTTAACAGTAAGTTTTTGCTTGCCACCTGTTAATTTAACAGTTGGAGTTTTTAACTTTAATTTTGCAATAGTCTTACCTTTGCTCAGTACGGTGTTGCAAGTGCTACAAATGTTATCGCCTGTGTATCCATTTGCAAAGTATGTAGCAGACTTTTTGTTGACAACTTTTGGAGTGTGAGTTCCTGTTTTGTCAACAACTTGTTGATAAGCAAAAACTTCTTTACATACAGAACAGTGCTTACCTTCTGTCAAGCCTGTTCGTGTGCAAGTTGGAGCAACTGCATTATCGATAATTACTGTGTGGCCTGTTGCAGGGATAATCGTTTGAGCAACTAAAATCTCCTCACATACACCACAATACTTACCCTCTGTAAGACCTGGCTGGGTACAGGTTGGTAATATTTCTCTGTCTATATACACCTTATGATCTAATGCAGGTACAGTTTTCTGATATACCAAAACCGTATTACACTCAGAACAATGGCTACCCTCTGTCAAGCCTGGCTCTGTGCAAGTTGGTGCTACTGCTTCGTCAATTACCTCAGTATGACCTAAGGCTTCACCTTGGGTGCTTCCACAATTTTCGCAAGTTGCAGGAGTGCTACAGGTGGCATCTGTCAAATCACAACCCCATAGTTCGTAATTCAAGCCGAAACGTTTTGAGTAGGTGTGAGCGTAAGAGGAACATTTGCAATACACAGTAAGTTCTGAGTTTGGATGATAATCTAAATCGCCGAGATAAACGATACTTTCAGGAACGGATACTTTTTGTAGGTTTGTGCAGTTGTCAAAAGCACCGTTTGCAACTTCAAGTACAGGATAACCACCAAGAGTTTCAGGAATTTCAATGTATTCGCTTGTGCTATCATTAATCTTCAGTATAGTAACAATGTTGTCGGAAGATACAGCGTAAAAATACTTGCCCTCTGTATATGCTTCGCCATAAGAAGTGGTTATATAATCGCAACCGTCACGAATACACTCGCTCATGTAGTTTTCCCCTGGCACGCTGTTCATTATATGGTCGAATTTTTCGCATTGAGTTATTCCACAACCGGAGCAAATATTCTCGATTCCGTCAACGTCTGTGTCTTCAGGGAAAATACATTCGGCTTCGTACTTCAAACCGTTGGCTTCAGCGTATTGGTGCGCTACAGAACCACAAGGGAAATAGAACGTTGTGTTGTCGCAGTTTACAAAAGCATTGTCGCCAATATATGTAACATATTCAAACATTGAAATAGATGTGATTCCTGTGCAGTCCTGGAACGCTCCACTCGCAATACCTGTGACTGTATATCCGTATACACCTGCAGGAATATCTACTTCGCTTGAGTAGGAATCGTCCCAGGTAAAGTCAACTATAAGCAGTTCTCCGTCAATAATATGAGCAGTAAAGCAACCAAAAACTAACTCTTGCACCTGAACTGTACTTTTGAATTCAAGCAAGAATTCTTGAGCATATTTTTCTGCTTCGGTTTCAGGATCGCCTTTTATTGCGCTACCTTCCATAAGCACATATTCTTCTGTGTAACTTGTAGTAATTTTGCGATAACCGATAGCGTAGTCGCCAATATAAGTAACTGATGCAGGAATTTCGATTTCGCCTGTATAAGTTCCCAAAAATGCTTCTGCGCAGATATATTCAAGGCTTTCTGGGAGTTTTACAGAATGGGTATAGTATGTACCACCACCTGACAAAGCACCGGCAGCAATTAGAGTTGTGCCGTCTTTTACTTCAAATTCTGTTGGCAAACTTCCTGTGTAGCCCAGCAGATATTTACCGTTATACAATAAGCCGTCTTGATAATGATTCATATTTTTTACATAGGCAGTTTCTGCAAAAGCATCTATACCTATTTTTTTGATATTATCGCCCAGTATAATATTTGCTAAATTATCGCAACTGTAAAAAGCACCGTCATCAATCCACTCCATACAACCGTTTAACTCAACTTTTGCAATCTGATTACAGCCATAAAAAGCAAATTCGTTGATATATCTCATAGTTGAAGGGAAAGAAACAGAGGAAATATCAGGGTCATAGCCAAACCAACTGAAAGCATCACTCGCTACAAGCACAGTGCCTTCCTTGATAATTATATCGCCTGTTGCGTAAGATTCTACGATTTGAGTGTAGTCGTCATTGCCGATGTAATACTCGCCTGTTATCAGATATTCGCATATATACAACAGATTATCTTCCCAGTTATCAAAATCGTTGTAAAAAGCAGTATCCCAAAACGCTAAAGGACGAATTTTTTGAATAGTTGATGGGAGTTCAATTTCGCTTATTTTTTTGCAATGCTGGAAAGCTCCACCACCAATATATTCCAACTTTTCATTGAAAATTACAGATTCAAGATTTGGACAATTAAAAAAACATTCGTCGCCAACAGTTATTACGTTCTCTCCAAAAACTACTTCTTCAAGAGATGGCTCTCTTGAGAAAGCATAGCCCTGAATTTCAACAACTGTGTCAGGTACAGTGTAGGAAGTTTCTCCCATAGCAAGAGGATAAGCAATAAGTTTTGACATATCTTTGGAGAATAGCACACCGTCCTCGCTATTACAGAAATAAAGGTTTTCTTCATCTACAATATAACGTGCCATTCTGTCACAGTTTACAAAAGGCATTATGTCTATGCTTTCAATACTTTTTGGCAAGTATATCTGGGTAAGTCCACAGTTAGTAAAAGCATTTATACCAATGCTTGTTACTGAGTCAGGAATTTCGATTTCCTCAAGTTTGGTAAAATTATAAAATGCACAATCACCTATGCCTGTGATACCGTCCTCGATTATTACTTCTAGGGTTTCCTCTGCATATTTATACCAAGGAGCCTCCTCAAAGAAATAATCTTCCATATCTCCACTACCACTCAAGGTAAGAACACCGTCAGCAAAGGAATACTCTATGCCGTCACTTGTGGAAGATACCTCCGTAGCATAAACATTTACACAAAACATTGAGCAAAGCAAACATAAACTCAACAGGAATGCAAATAATTTCTTCATTTTTTGTACCTCTCTTGCATTGATTTTAGCAACATTTTTATGCAGTCATTATATCATTTAAAGATATATGATGTCAATGAAAAACGCCTGATGCCATATAGGCATCAGGTGTTGTTTTTTAGTCTTTCTTTTGCTTCTTCAACAGTTTCACCATCTTTTGTTAAGTATGCGTCCACAAATTTATCCTCAATTTTTGTGTAGCCACTTACAACGGCTTTTTCGACTTTTTTGTAGCCGTCTACTACTGTTTTAGCAATTTTTTCGTTTGCTTTTACAATTTTTGATTTAGCCATATTGATGCTCTTACCTCCTTTGAAATTTATTCCAAGGGGAATAATTACTGAAATTAAAATACACTATCTTATTTTATGCCTTTAATCATAGGAATAAGTGAAATTAGCATTACAATGCCAACCAAACCTACTAAAGTTCCCCATATGATTTGTTCCCAAACAAGGCATAGGCACATACCAGTACCTAACACCAAAACGCCTATTACACCAAAAGCGATTTGAAGAATATTTTTAGGTTTTACTTTTGGCATAGTTTTGTTTTCCATTTTGCACCATACAAAAAATGTAATAACGCCAAGCACAAAACCCACAACGCCCAAAATTACGCCGTAAGTAAAAGCGTTCCATTCAGGTAAAAGTGCCATACACATACCAAGCGCAAACAAAACGCCACTTATTGTACCAAAAATCATTGCAATAAAACTACTTTTTTTCATTAAAATTCTCCTTTCATTAAAACAACAGTTGTCTTTTTAATGCAAATACAGTATAATTTATTTGCAAAAAGAAAACAATCATCAATTTCGCAACAAGTGTTGGAATAATGAGGAGAACTTATGAATACCAAGAATAACAAAAGACGCAGAGAGTCTATTGAAAAAATCGAAAAAGCCTTTGTAGAGTTGTTACAAGACTATGAGTTAAAGGAAATTACTGTTTCTCAAATTTGTAAACTTACAGGGCTTAATCGCAGTACTTTTTATTCCAATTATCTGGATATATATGACCTTGCAGATAAATTCAAAGAAAAACTTGAACGCGATTTTTCTTCAGAATTCGATAATGCTATGCCAAAAGAACACACTGGTGCAGAGAAAATGTTCCGTCATATAAAAGAAAATCAGATTTTTTACAAAACATACTTTAAATTAGGATATGACGAAAAACATAAAATAATGATTTATGATACCGACAGAGCAGAAAAAGACTTTAGCAACAATCACATCAAATATCACATTGAGTTTTTTCGCCACGGAATCAACGCTATAATCAAAATGTGGCTTGAGGGTGGATGTGTAGAAACTCCTGAGGAAATGGCAGAAATAATAAAGCAGGAGTACAAAGGTCGTTAACAATATATCGTATAATAAACAACTCCCCGATAATTACATCGGGGAGTTGTTCTATTTAATAAAATGTTTAGTTATCAGAATTTGATTTCTTTGCCTTGTTTGCGCCACTCGTAGAATTCTGCAGTAGCAGCGAAAAGTACGTCGCCTGATGAGTTAAGGGCAGTTTCTACTGAGTCTTGAATTACGCTGATAATAAAGCCTACACCAACAACCTGCATTGCAATATCGTTTGGAATACCGAACAATGAACAAGCCATAGGAATAAGCAGTAATGAGCCACCTGCAACTCCTGATGCGCCACAGGCTGCAAGAGTTGACAGCAAGCAAAGAATAAGTGCTGATGGGAAGTCAACCTGAATTCCTAATGTATTAGCAGTAGCCAAAGTCATAACAGCAATTGTTATGGCTGCACCGTCCATATTGATTGTTGCACCTAAAGGAATTGAAATTGAATAAATATCACGGTCAAGTCCCAATCTCTCGCAAAGTTGCATATTAACAGGAATGTTAGCAGCGGAACTTCTTGTAAAGAACGCAGTAAGGCCGCTTTCCTTTAAGCAACGCCATACAAGTGGGTAAGGGTTTTTGCGTAGCATTATTGCTACGATAAGTGGGTTGATAACCAAAGAAACTGTTAGCATACAGCCGATTAGTACTGCGAGCAACTTGCCGTAATCTGTGAAGATGCTCAAACCACTTGTGGATACCGAATTGAACACAAGACCCAAAATACCAAATGGAGCAAGGTTGATTATCCAACGAACTGCAGTTGAAATTGCATCGGAAATATTTGTGAGCAACTGCTTTGTTGTGTCGTTTGCGATTTTTCTTAGTGCAATACCAAAGATAACTGCCCAAGTAAGTACGCCTATGTAGTTAGCGTTAATCATAGCAGAAACAGGGTTTTGCACCATATTTGTAATTAAAGTGCCAAGAACTTCTCCGATTCCTGACGGAGTCTCGCTTACTACAGCGTCAGTAAGTTTGAGAGTAACAGGGAAAATATAACTTGCTCCTACTGCCACAAAAGAAGCCAGCAGGGTTGTTAATAAATACAGTAAAATGACTGTACGAAAACGAGAGCCAATGTTGTTGCTTGCGTTTGCCAAAGCACCAATAATAAGGAAAAACACCAATATTGGAGCGATAGCCTTAAGTGCGCCAACGAACACATCGCCAAGTATTGCGATAGGGGTTGCCTGAGGAACAACAATACCCAAAACTGCACCCAGTACAAGACCGATAACTATGCGCAAAATCAAAGGAATGTCGTTCCATTTTTTAAGAACTTTTTTCATAAATGTACCATCTTTCTGTAAAATTCGTATTTAAAATACGAGCGCTGGGAATATTCTACCATATATTCTTGTGCAATACAAGAACATAAAATTAACAAGTACATATTTTTACAAAAGTTAATATTTACCCTTGTTTTGCGAAGGTAATTATTGTAAAATGAAAAAGTCCCAAATAATTGGTAACAGGTTCCGTGTCTATCTGTTGCTCCAAAAAGGAGATGAAAAAATGATTTATGTTGAAAACTTACGAAAAGAATTCAAGAAAACAATCAAAGAACCTGGAATTAAAGGAAGCGTTAAGTCTTTCTTTAAGCCTCAAAACGAGGTAATAACTGCTGTGGACAATATTTCTTTTAATGTTCCAAAGGGCGAGATATTAGGTTTTATAGGCCCTAATGGTGCAGGCAAATCTACTGTTATCAAAATGCTCACCGGCATTTTGACACCAACCTCAGGTAGATGTGAGATTAACGGAAAAATCCCCTATAAAGACCGTAAATCTTATGTTAAAGAAATTGGTGTTGTGTTTGGTCAGCGTACGCAGTTATGGTGGGATTTGGCATTGCAAGAAACCTATGCAGTGCTAAAAGAAATTTACGAAGTAGAGGATAGCCTCTACAAAAAAAGAATGGCATTTTTGAACGAAGTTTTGGAGTTGGATAGTTTTATAACCAGCCCTGTTCGTACTCTTTCGTTAGGACAAAGAATGAGGGCAGATATTGCTGCGTCATTGCTTCATAGTCCAAAGGTATTGTTCCTTGACGAGCCTACTATAGGGCTTGACGTTGTAGTTAAGGATAATATTCGTAAAGCCATTCACTACATTAATGAAAAAGAAGAAACAACAGTAATTCTTACTACTCACGACCTTGCAGATATTGAACTTTTATCCAAACGTATTGTAATGATAGACAAGGGCAAAAGTGTGTTTGACGGTAAGATTGCTGACTTAAAATCAAAGTACGGACAAATCAGAGAATTGCATTTTGATGCTGATGATAAAAGGGTACTGGATACCCTTGATTATTCTGCGCATTTC
Source organism: uncultured Ruminococcus sp. (assembly GCA_964629465.1). Classification (GTDB taxonomy): domain Bacteria; phylum Bacillota; class Clostridia; order Oscillospirales; family Acutalibacteraceae; genus Ruminococcoides. The sequence goes on from CAZVRE010000002.1 coordinate 92,638, forward strand.
AATGTGCCACAAGACAATTTTACATTAGAAATGGCAGATGGCATTGCAAAAGTAAGGTTCAATTCTGCAGTGGTGCCTGTTTCGGATATGCTGACCTATACTTTAAATAAAGTTAAGGTAAATGATATTAGCGTAAGAGATGCTGACATTGAGGAGATTATCCGTCACTTGTACAAACAGGAGGTATAGTATGAGGAAAAAACTCAAAATATACCTACCTTTTGTATCTGCAGGTATTCAAGAAACTGCTGCTTATCGAGTAAACTTTTTCTGCCATATGATAGGGTCGATTTTAAGTTGTTTTATTTCATATTTTATATGGAGTGCAGTTTATAAATCGGGCAATTATACGGTGCTTCAAGGCTTTACTTTGCCTGAGATGATAGTGTATATTTTTTTGATGTTTTTAACATCTTTGCTAATTTCTTCTGATGGCACTTGGTCTGTGGGTGAAGAAATTCGTGACGGCTCAATAGTTATGAGACTCATTAAGCCGGTAAGTTTTAACTCTACTTTTTTGTGTCAGGAAATTGGCTATAAAATTATGAGTGGTGGGCTATTGATAGTTCCTTTGATTTTGGGAGTAGAAATCGTACGCTTTATTTTTACAGGCGCAGTACAGTTTGATGTTTTAAGATGCATACTTTACCTTGTTAGTTGCATTTGTGCTTACTTAATAAGTTTCTTTTTTAATATCTGCTTCGGTTTTATTGCTTTTGTAATTAAATACATATGGGGAGCAGATTTGATGAAGGACTGTATTGTATCATTTTTGTCAGGTGCTATTATTCCTTTGGCATTTTTACCAGAAGCATTGGAAAGAGTATTCTTGTTCTTGCCTTTTGCTTCTTTAAATTATACTCCTGTTATGATTTATCTTGGCAGATATAGTGGCATTAGTTTGCTTTACTATATGGCTTTGCAATTATTCTGGGTGTTGTTTTTCTGGGGACTTTCCAAAATATTATGGAAAGTATCAGTCAAACACCTATGCGTGCAGGGAGGTTAGTTTATGAAACAGATTAAACGAGCGTTCAATATGCACAGAATTTTTGTAGCACAGGAACTAAAGCGAATGATGGAGTACAAGACTGATTTTTTAATAGGCATTTTAGGCTTTTTGACAAATCAGTTTTTCAACATTATGTTTATTTGGATAATTTTCAGTCAAATTCCAAGTTTGCTTGGTTGGTCTATTGAGGAAATCGTATTTATTTACGGTTTTTCATTGTTGCCAAAAGGTATTGACCATTTGTTTTTTGATAATCTTTGGAGTATTGCATATTTTACAGTACGTAAAGGCGACTTTGATAAATACCTCACTCGTCCTATTAACACCTATTTCCACGTTCTTGTGGAAAAATTGCAGATTGATGCCTTGGGTGAACTTATTATGGGTATCGCTTTAGTTATAATAATTTTGCCAAGTTTGAATATAGAGTGGAGTTTTGCAAAAATTATCCTTGGCATATTGGCTGTGATATTTGCCACATTTATTTATGTAGGTATTAAAACAATAACAGGTGCTATTGCTTTTTGGGTAAAGCGAAGCGGTCATGTTGTGAATATGTTTTATATGATGAATGACTTTTCAAAATATCCTGTGGCTATTTACAATGCAGGGGTAAGATTTATTATTACTTATGTAATACCTTTTGCTTTTACGGCATATTACCCAGCACTTTATATATTAACAGGTGAAAATCCATTGTTTAATATAGGTGGCTCAGTGATAGTAGCCATTATATTGATGGTGATAGGTCAAATTGTGTGGAACAAAGGTATTAAAGCCTATGAATCTGCAGGAAGTTAGGAACATATAAATATCAATGTAATTTCAACCACCTCTTTGATTTTGAGGTGGTTGATTTTGTTGGTAGGAGATGTTGCTGACAGCCTAATACAATACGCAGGCAACTGTCGTATTATAAACAATCAGTTTAACATGTTTGTTGCAATTACTACACTTACTGTGTTATAATCATAACATCGTAGGGGTGGGGTAACAAAGTAAACTAAATTGACAAATGGCCCTTTGCCTGTATCATTGTGCTTTGGATGTTTGCGGGCATCGCAATAGGTAATATTGATATAAGCGAAACGAATGCAAAAATTCAGCAAGAGAGTAATAAGCGTCATTTATACTGTTGTAACTAACGCAGAGCAGGGCTAAAGGGGCTTGTGCTCTGCATATTTATATTTATAGACAAAACTAAATTTCAGCAAATCAGGAGATGATTTTATGGAACACTTTACACCTGAAAAAAGGAGAAAGTTATCCAAATGGTTAGTAGGTATAGTTGCTGTATGCATACTTATATTTTTGGGTGTGCAAAACATTGGCGTTGTAGCAGACGCCGTGTCTTGGGTAGTAAAACTTGTTATGCCATTGATTTTAGGATTGGCATTTGCATTGGTGCTTAATGTGCCTATGCGATTTTTTGAATCTCACATTTTCAGAAAAACAAAAAAGCCTTTTTTACAAAAATTGCGCAGACCGTTGTCTTTTGCTATATCTTTACTTATTATTATTGGCATTTTGGCAGGAGTGATTTGGCTGGTTATTCCGGAACTTGTGGAAGCCATTAAGGTAATAGCGCAAAGCGTTCTTGATTTTGTAAACAAGTTGAGTTCAATGGATGAAAAGGAAATTGCTCAGTTGCCTTTTGGAAACACTCTGCTCAATACTGATTGGGATAAAATTCTCCAAACTTTGCAGACATGGCTCAAGGAAAAAAGTGGTTCTATTATGAATACTGCAATTGGAACTGTTAGTTCTGTTGTGGGTGGCGTTGTAGATTTCTTTATTGCTTTTATTTTTGCAGTTTACATTCTTTTCAGCAAAGAAAAACTCAAATATCAGGTGAGCCGTCTTATTCGGGCTTGGTTGCCTAAGAATTTTGGCGAGTGGTTAATTCACGCAACATCGGTAGCAAGCATAAACTTCCGCAATTTTATTTCGGGACAATCATTGGAGGCAGTAATATTAGGTGTACTTTGTATGATTGGTATGATGATTTTGCAAATTCCATATGCACCGATGATAGGCGCTCTTGTGGGGGTTACTGCATTGATTCCTGTGGTGGGAGCATTTATCGGCACTATTGTGGGAGCGTTTATGATATTAACCGTTAACCCCATAAAAGCAGTAATTTTTGTTATATTCTTGTTGATTTTACAGCAGATTGAGGGAAACCTCATATATCCAAGAGTAATGGGTAGTCGTGTAAATCTTCCTGCTATGTGGATATTAGCGGCTGTTACTATTGGTGGAAGCATTGCAGGCGCAGTTGGTATGTTACTGTCAGTGCCTATTGCGTCTACGGCTTATATTCTGGTGCGTGAAGCAACCGAAACTCGTGAAAAGAAGTTATCTAATGGTACTTGCACCTGCGAAGCGTGTGAGGACACAAAGGAAAAAGGAAAGGATTAAATATGGCACAGTGGAACTTACCCCTGCAACCTGCACATTCATTGTGATTTAGAGCAAGTACTGTGTAAATTATATAACAATAGTAAAAGCCTTTGATTAACTAATCAAAGGCTTTTGTTGTATGTTTTTCAGTTGTTTAATTTGTTTTGTCAAGTTCTTCCTTGGCAACTGCAAGCATAAGTTTGATTCGGTTTTCCTGATTTACCTTTGATGCTCCAGGGTCGTAGTCGATGGCTACGATGTTGGCACGAGGGTTAATCTCTTTGATTTTGCGTATTGCACCCTTGCCGTTAATGTGGTTAGGCAAACAGCCGAATGGCTGAGTACATACGATGTTTTCGTAGCCTGACTCTGCAAGTTCCAACATCTCGGCAGTCAACAACCAACCTTCGCCCATCTTTGAGCCATAGCCAATAACTGGCTTAACGAGTTCTTTGATGTGACTATACTTGCCAGGTGGTGTAAAGCCGTATTTTTGAGTGCTTTCGATAATCATACCCTCAAGTTCCTGCAAGTAATTAAACAGAACGGTGCAGACCATTTTTTTGGCACTGCTTCCACCGTAAAGTTTAATGTCCTCAAGACGGTTATCAACTTTGAATAATGCAAAGCCCATAATACCAGGGACGTTAACTTCGCAGTTTTGGTCAGCAAGGAACTTTTCAAGGTCGTTGTTACCTAAACGAGCATATTTAACATAAATTTCGCCTACAACGCCAACTTTTACTTTTGGAACTCTGTTGACCTTGATTTCTGCAAAACTCTTGCAAATTGCATCAAGGTGCTCAACGATTTCCTTACGACGGTAACTTTCGCCCTTGGCAAATTCGTCAGATATATCTGCTATCCATTTGTCAACAAGAGCATTAGCCTCGCCTTTGTTGACCTCATAAGGCATAACTTGGTTGCGTAGTAGCATAAGTGCGTCACCGTAAACAATACCTGCAACAATTCGGCGGATAAGAGGAATTGTTAGTCCAAAGCCTGAGTTTTTCTCCATACCAAAGGATAGGGAGATTACAGGGATTTGATTATAACCTGCTTTTTTCAGCGCTTTTCTTAATAGGTGAATATAGTTACTTGCACGGCAACCACCACCAGTCTGAGTAATAAGCAAAGCAGTTTTGTTCAGGTCATATTTGCCTGACTGCAGAGCGTGAATCAACTGGCCTATAACCAAAAGAGCAGGATAGCAAGTGTCGTTATGTACATACTTTAATCCTGTTTGCGCAATTTCAGGACCACTTGTGTCCAAAAATTCTACATTGTAGCCTGCGTGTGTAAAGCAGTTTTTAACAATGCTAAAGTGGATAGGAGCCATTGAGGGAACAAGAATTTTGTAGCCTTCGTCTTTCATTTCTTTGGTGAAAAGAAGTCTGCCTGATTTATCATAAACTAATTGTGCCATCTCAATTCCCTCCTTTATTCCTTACCTATGGCAGAAAGTAAACTTCTGATACGAATTTTTACTGCGCCAAGGTTTGTGATTTCGTCTATTTTGATTTGAGTATAGATTTTGCCGTTGCGCTTCAAGATTTCTCTAACTTCGTCAGTGGTAATGGCATCTACACCACAACCAAATGATACAAGTTGAATAAGGTTCATATCCTTGCGAGTTGATATATATTGAGCAGCGGCATAAAGACGAGAGTGGTAAGTCCATTGGTTAAGCACGTTTGTTTTGAACTTATTGACTCTGCAACTTACGACGTCCTCGCTAACAATGGCTACATCAAAGCCGGAGATAAGTCGGTCAATACCGTGGTTGATTTCTGGGTCAACGTGGTAAGGTCTGCCTGCAAGGACGATAATCTCCTTGCCTTCTTTTTCTGCTCTTGCAATAATTTCGTCGCCTCGTTTGCGCAATTTTGCAAAGTACTGTTTGTATTCTGCATAAGCATTTGTTGATGCTTTTTTGACTTCGTTTAATGTAAGGTCAGGGAAGTAAGGCAACAAGTTCTCCAAAATCTTTTTAGGAAAATCTTTTGGACGGTGCACACCAACATAAGGCTTGATGAAGTTTATGCCGCCAATACCTTTTATATTGTTTTTGATAACCTCAGGATAATATGCAACAACAGGACAGTTGTAGTGGTTATCGCCCAAACCTTCGTCAAAGTTATATGACATACAAGGGTAGAAGATGTTTTCTATTCCTTGGTCAAGCAAGTGCTGAATATGACCGTGAACAAGTTTTGCAGGGAAGCAGATTGTGTCACTTGGAATAGTCTGTTCACCCTTTTGGTAAAGTTCACGATTAGAGAAAGGTGAGTGTATAACTTCAAAGCCTAAGTCTGTAAAGAATCTCCACCAGAAAGGTAGCATCTCGTACATATTTAGTCCCATTGGTAAACCAATAATACCTCTTGTGCCTTTTTGTGGCTTGTAAGAAGATAACAATTCAAGTTTATATGCAAAGATATTATTTTCGTTTGATGGTGCTTTTTTGGTGATAGGTCGCTCACAACGGTTACCTGCAATAAACTTTTTTCCATTACCAAAGGTGTTAACTGTTAGTCGGCAGTTGTTGTTGCACATACCACAAGATGTAACTTTGATTTGATGTGTAAAGTTATCAAGTTGCTCTTTTGTAGCAATAGTTGAGGTGGCGTCTTTGCCTTGTGTTTTGTTCATTGAGTACAAAGCGGCACCATAAGCACCCATAAGTCCTGCAATATTACTGCGTACAACTTCTACGTTCATTTCCTGTTCAAATGCACGGAGTACAGCATCGTTAAGGAAAGTACCACCCTGCACAACGATTTTCTTGCCAAGTTCGTCAGGGCTTGTGGCACGAATAACCTTGTAGAGAGCATTTTTTACAACAGAAAGTGAAAGACCGGCAGAGATGTCCTCAATAGTTGCACCGTCTTTTTGCGCCTGTTTTACAGATGAGTTCATAAATACTGTACAACGAGAGCCCAGGTCAACAGGTTGCTTTGCAAAAAGACCTTTTTGAGTAAATTCTTCTATAGAATAGCCAAGTGCGTTGGCAAATGTCTGCAAGAAACTACCACAACCTGAGGAGCAAGCCTCGTTGAGGAAAATGTTGTCGATAGTGCCGTTGTGAATTTTGAAGCACTTAATATCTTGACCACCAATGTCAATGATAAATTCAACGTCAGGCATAAAGTGCTTGGCAGCAGTAAAGTGAGCAACGGTTTCTACAATACCGTAGTCAACTGAAAAAGCGTTGCGAATAATATCTTCGCCATAGCCTGTTACTGCAGAGGAAACAACATCAATGTCTGGGTTAATCTCATAAATTTCTTCAAGAAAACTCTTAATCAAATTTACAGGGTTGCCTTTTGATGGCATATATTTTGAGTAGAGCAGGTCACAATTCTCTGACAAAACTACTGCCTTGACAGTTGTTGAGCCTGAGTCAATGCCAATGTAGGCTTTGCCTTTGTAAGACTTTAGGTCTTTTGTTTCAACATGGGCTTTGTCGTGACGAGCCTTAAATACTTTGTATTCTTCTTCGGTTTTAAATAGTGGAGGGTTAAAAGCAAAGTTACCGCTACCTGTGTAAGTCTTGACTTTTTCAATAACAGCGTCAAAGTCGATAGTGGAGTCAGCACACAAAGCGGCACCACTTGCAACATAGTAAAGGGAGTTTTCAGGCATAATACCTGTTGTGTTCAAAGTTTTGTCAAAACTTTTGCGTAGTTGACTCATAAATGTCAATGGTCCACCAAGATACACAACTTGACCTGTGATTTCTCTGCCTTGTGCCAAACCTGCAACTGTTTGTGACACAACTGCATCAAAAATACTCTGTGCAATGTCTGCCTTTTTTGCACCTTGATTTAGCAAAGGTTGAATATCAGTTTTTGCAAATACGCCACAACGAGAGGCAATAGTATATGTCTTGGTGTGTTGCTTTGCAAGGTCGTCCATTTCTTCAAGAGGAGTATTGAGTAAGGTTGCCATCTGGTCGATAAAAGCACCTGTGCCACCTGCACAAGTACCATTCATACGAACTTCAAGACCGTTGGTTAAAAACAAGATTTTGGCATCTTCGCCACCGAGTTCAATGATTACATCTGTGCTGGGGATAAATGTGTTTGCTGCCACACGAGTTGCATAAACTTCCTGAATGAACTCTACGTTGCAACTGTCTGCAACACCCATACCTGCGCTACCACTCATTGCAACTTTGGCGTTTTCTACGCCAGGAATAGCCTCACGAACTGCAGTTAAAATCTCACCGATTTTTTCTGTAATTTGTGAGTAATGTCGTTGATATGTACTGTAAATAATTTTGTTGTCTTCGTCCAGCACTACGCATTTGATGGTGGTAGAGCCGATGTCAAGTCCTAATCTCATACTGTAACCTCCTAAAACACTTTTAAAACACTCTTACTCCATTATAAATATTCATTATAAATTTTATCACTTTTATTGAGGATTTTTCAATGTATAAACTTAAAAAATTGTCACATTTTGTCTTAAAAATATATGTAAATTGCTACATATTGCAAAAAAACACCCCTATCCAAAACGGATAGGGGCGAGGGTTATAATTTACTTAAAAGGATTGTATGGAGTGAATTGGTTGCCGTCAATAGTCAGCACTTCGTCTGCGTAAGAATAAGTTAAGTTGATTGTGCTTTCTCCACCCAAGTCATATGTGGCTGCAATTTTGCCGTTTTGCGCCTCATATGTATAGCAAGTTTCCATACTAATATGGTCAGAGTACATAATTCCGTCATTGCCAAAGTAATATACAAGTCCGTTTTCACTTGCCCACCAACCTATGATGTTGTTGTCAATAACAGGGTTCTTTGGTGCTTTGGGTACCATATTGTACGGACTTTGCTTTGTTAGTACAACTGTGTCCTCGTCAGAGGTGAGAGTAAGGGTTTGATTATCATCAGACAAAGAGTAATTGTAAGTTCCTGAAAGTGCAACATAGAAGTTTGTGGTTATGTTTTTTGCGTTTTCGTCAATAGTTAACTCTGTAAAGTTACCTTCTGTTCCCATTACCATCTCAGCGATACCGTCGTTACGGAAGATGAATTGAATGTAGTCAAAGTCCTCCATTTTCCAAGTGCCGTAAAGTGGGTTATCTCCCTCAACGAAAGTGCCAAAATAATATTTGAGCATTTGCTTGCTGTTTTTGAAGTCGCTTAACTGAATTTCACTTTCAGATGTTGCAGTTGAGTCTGTTGTTTCTCCTGCGTTTGTGTTATTATCGCCACAACCGGCAAGAGTGAAGATGCTTAAAATTAACATCAAAATAATAGATAAAGATATTAGTTTTTTCATATTATCACCTTTTGAAAGTTCTACTAAGATTTTAACTATATATTTTAATATTGTCAAATAAAAATAAAAAATTATAAAAAATTCTATTGCGAAACTTGTAAACTTTTGATATAATGTACTTTAATTACAATAGGCAAATATATCAAAAAGGAGAGAGAAAAATGTTAAACACAAATTTTGATGACAAATTCGGCAAAAAAGGTATTACATTTGATGATGTTCTACTTGTTCCTGGTGAATCAAATGTAGAACCAAGGAATGTTAGCGTAGAAACTAACCTTACAAAGAAAATTCATCTTAATACTCCAATTATGACTGCAGCGATGGATACTGTTACTGAAACTGCAATGGCTATTGCTATTGCTCGTGAAGGCGGCATTGGTATCATTCACAAGAATATGTCAATAGAAACTCAGGCAGATATGGTTGACAGAGTAAAAAGAAGTGAAAACGGCGTTATCGCTAACCCATTTTTCCTTTCTCCTCAAAATACAGTTGGCGATGCCGACGCTCTTATGGGTAAATACAAAATTTCAGGTGTTCCTATCTGTGTAGATGGCAAGTTGGTTGGCATTATTACAAACAGAGACTTGAGATTTATGGAACAGTCTGACTTTGCTAAGAAAATCTCTGATGTTATGACTAAAGAGAACCTTGTTACTGCTCCTGTTGGTACAACATTAGAGCAGGCTCAGGAAATTTTGCGTCAGCATAAGATTGAAAAATTACCTATTACAGATGTTGAGGGTAACCTAAAAGGCCTTATTACTATTAAGGATATCGAAAAATCACTTCAGTATCCTAATTCTGCTCGTGACGAAAACGGTAGACTACTTTGTGGTGCTGCTATTGGTGGTACTGCAGATGTGCTTGACAGAGTTGCTGCTTTGGTTGAAGCAGGTGTTGACGTGTGCTGTCTTGACTCTGCTCACGGTCACAACATTAACATTATAAATTCTGTTGCTAAAGTTAAAAAGGCATATCCAAACCTACAACTTATCGCAGGTAATATTGCTACTGCAGAGGCAGCAAAGGCTCTTATTGATGCAGGTGCAGACGCTGTAAAGGTTGGTATCGGTCCCGGTTCTATCTGCACAACAAGAATTGTTGCAGGTATTGGTGTTCCACAGATTACTGCTATTTACGATGCTGCTTGCGAGGCTTCAAAGTACGGTATCCCTGTTATTGCAGACGGTGGTATCAAGTACAGTGGCGATATTGTTAAGGCTTTGGCTACAGGGGCTAACGTATGTATGGTTGGTTCACTTGTTGCAGGTTGTGAGGAAAGCCCAGGAGAAAACGAAATTTATCAGGGCAGACAGTTTAAAACATATCGTGGTATGGGTTCTTTGGCTGCTATGGGTAAGGGTAGTTCTGACCGTTACTTCCAGGCTTCTAACAGAAAGTTCGTTCCAGAAGGCGTTGAAGGTCGTGTTCCTTACAAGGGCTTGCTGTCTGATACTATCTATCAGTTGATGGGTGGATTGAGAGCAGGTATGGGTTACACAGGTTGTGCAACAATTCAGGAATTACACCAGAAAGCAAAGTTTGTTCAGATTACTGCTTCAAGTTTGAAGGAAAGTCATCCTCATGACATCCAGATTACAAAGGAAGCACCAAACTATTCATACAATTTGTAATCCGTCTTAAATTATCCCCCAAAGTTACTGCTTTGGGGGTCTTTTTGTTAAGTAATATTAAAAATTTTGAAAAAAGTGACGGAAAATTCAAAAAAGTTAAGTCTTGTATTATGAGGTTAGATATACGGAGATAACAATGGAAGACAAAGAACTCATAGCGTTGATTATAGCAGACCCTACCAAGGGAATGTCTGCATTGATTGACGCATACGGTGGAGCAGTAAATTCCATTTGCAGTCATATGTTGCGTGGATGCGACAGCAGTTATGTGGAAGATGCTGTGCAGGAAAGTTTTTTACACATATGGAAAATTATATCTAAGGGTAAGGTTTTTAACAAAAGCTTAAAATCATACCTTTATCAAGTTGCGCGCAATTGCGCCTATGATATGCTAAAAACTTACTGCAAAGAGGCACATATCAGTATGGACCAAATGCTGTACGAAAGCGTAGAGGAGTTTATAAGTCTTGACAATAAAGATTTGGAAAATCAGGTTGCTGTAAAGGACCAATACAACACGATCCACAAGGTTATGGAAGAAATGGATGAACCTGACCGTACAATTTTTATCCTGCGTTATTTTTATAACTACACCGTAAAAGAAATCTCTCAAAAAACTAACCTACAGCAGGATAACGTAGAAAGTCGACTCCGTAGAAAGAAAAAGCATTTGAAAGAAACTTTAAAGAAAAGAGGTGTTACCTATGGACAAGAATAATTTGAGAATTGATATAACGGATGTGGAGGCAGTTGAATTTAACGAAGAAATGCCTGCCCAGTTAAAAGAAAAAATAACAACCAATGTTCTAAATGTTATATCAAAAACTCAACGCAAACCTCGACACTCTCATTGGCGTTTTGCAATAATTGCAGCAATACTGATGTTTGTTATTTCCGTAACCTCTGTTGTTGCTTCCGTGGGTAATGTTAGAAGTGCTTTAAATAAAAATCAAAGCGAAAAGACTGCTACTACGGAAAGTTCTCAGCAAACCCTACAAGACGAGCAGTCCTTAAGTAACAACGACATTATCTTGCAGACTCCTGCGAGAAAATACGTCAAATTAAATTTTGATAATGTAGAGTCTTATACTGCTATAGATAACCAGAACGGATGGCATAGTCTGGAACATAGTGACGGTTATAACGCAGGCAAAGATATTTACTGTCAGTTGATTTATGTTGATAGTACAGACTGCTTTGATAAATTAAACGCTAAGGCTAATAATTGGGAAAGCCTTGTGGTGGGCGATAATAATGCCTGTTATAAAGTTGTGAAAGATCACGATTTTTTAACTCAGCAGTTGTATGTTTTTTATGACGACTATGTGCTGAATTTTATGGCAGGTAGTAATCTTGAAAAAGATGAATTGTTAAGTTGCGTATCACAAGTGGAGTTAGTAGATGCTGAAAACAGAGAGACTGCATCTGCGTGCAAAAGTTTGAGTAAGCACTATGAGTACACTTTTGAAGTAGATGAAGTAGTTCGCACAGGCATTGTAGAAGATAGTTATATTTATGATAAGGGCGATGTTGTGGAACACAACGGTTGCTTGTATGAGGTAACCAATGTAGGCGTTTATGATAATGTGTTGGAGTTTACTCAAACACCTGTTGACAAAACTTATAGCGGAATGAAGTCTGCTTTGTTAGAAAATATATCTGAAGTTATGAGTGATGACGGTGCATTGCTTCCGTGCACAAGACTTAAATATATATTGGGCAACGGCTATTCAATTCCAAAACGAGTTTATGTTGCAGAGGAAAGCGTTACTCAAAAGTTTGTGATGATTGAATTAAAGGTAAAAAATATATCCGACTTACTTATGAGTGATATTAACGTTGGCTATAGGTTGCAATATCTCCACCAAGAAGACGGCGAAATGTATGTTAATGGTAGACAGTATCAGCGTGACGGTGCATATAAATTATGTCAGGAAAACAAATCTCCTGTTTACTTTGGCGATAGTGTTGGAGGAATAATCTCTCTTGAGCCTCAGGAGGAGAAGATTGTTACAATGGGTTATTTTGTAGATGAAGATAGATTGAGCCAAATGTATCTCTCTGTAGGTTCATATCAATTTGAAGAAAATGTTTACACTCCACAAATTAACTTAAACGGAGTCAGTGTTGAGTAAAGGGAAAGGCATAGCCTTTCCCTTTACTTTTACTTTGTGGTTTGATATAATCATAAAAAAACATAAAGCGAGAGTTGATATGGAAATTAAAATTACAAGAGGTCTTATAGAAGATGTAAAGAAAATTAGAATAGAAGTGTTTGTTGATGAGCAGAAGTTTGTGGACGAATTTGACGAAGTAGATGCAAACGCTACTCATATTTGTTTTTATGATGGGGCTACACCTTGGGGTATTTGCAGGTTTTTTCCTTATGGAGATGACGGCACTTACAAATTAGGCAGAATTGCCATAGTCAAAGATTATCGCAACAAAGGACTGGGCAGAGTTATTATAGAAACTGCTGAAAATGAAATCAGAAATCAAGGGGGCAAAAAGATTATCTTGGGGGCTCAATGCCGAGCACAAGGCTTCTACGAAAAATGTGGCTACACTCCTTACGGCGAAGTTTACAAAGAGGAGTACTGTGACCATATTATGATGAAAAAAGAGTTATAAAGCAAATAAAAGGCTGTTCGTACGAACAGCCTTTGTTAGTGCAAAAAAATTATTGAATGGAGTTATCCAAGTAATCCATTAGTTCTTCATCTTCTTTTTTCTTCTTTTCTCTAACAACTAAAAAAGCAGTAACTGCTGCAGTTAAAGAAGCAACCAAAGCAATAATGGCAATGAAAAAGCCTGATTTCTTGTTTTTTTCCATATAAAACATCTCCTTCACTTCTAATAAGATAAACTTGTGTATCTATATCATTATAATATCATAATTTCCCAAAAAGTCAATAATAAACAAAATAAAAAAAGCAGGGCAAAAATGCTCTGCTTTTGTTTGTGTTAAATTATGCGGAAGCGTTAAGACGCTTTGCAAGAGTTGCTTTGCTACGAGCAGCCTTATTCTTGTGAAGAATACCCTTTGCTGCAGCCTGGTCAATTTTCTTTACAGCAAGACTTACTGCCTCAGCCTTGTTGTCAGCGTTATTTTCAATAGCAATATAAGCCTTTTTGATAGCAGTCTTTAGTGCGGACTTAATTTCTTTGTTCTGAGCTGTTTTTGTAGCAATAACCTTAACACGCTTTTTTGCTGATTTAATGTTAGGCATTGTCCCACCTCCTTAAAATCGATAAAAATACATATAATACATAGTGACGTACGATTTATAATATCACGAAAGATTGAAAAAAGCAAGTGTTTTTTGCTAATTTTTTATATTTTTAATTGTTTTAAGGAGTATATACCATATATGGTGTTTTGTGCAGGAATTTTATCTACAAAACTATCCTTGACAGGGCAACGGCTATGATTATTGCTCCTGAAATTGTAGTAAGGGCTTTTTGAGGCAAATTAAAACAGTATACGGTTTTGCGTGATATAACAATGCCTATGGAGAAAAACAAAGAGTGGAATATGCCCACCAACACAGGTATCCACATAGCAGTATGACCGGACATTGTGTATGCCAAAGTTCCACTAAAAGCGTCTATTGATACTGCAAAGGAAAGGCAAAAACTTTCTTTGATGCTGATTTTCTTTTTGCAATTTGTGGCTTCCTGAGGTTTTATAATTCCGTTAATAATAGTATATATACCAAGTATAAGTAAAAAACCTACACCCAAATAGGTTGAAACACATTGAGGAATAAACTGCACGATGATTTTACCACAAAGTGTTGCTGTTGCTGAAAATAGAGTAACAACAAAGGTTATTATTACATTAGTATATAAAGATGACCTGAAATTGCGCAAACCGTAACTGCACCCTATGGTGAAAGCGTCCATACTTACGCTTGCGCAAAACAAAGCATCTGCAAGAAAATTCAAAACAAAAACTCCCTTAACATAAGATGTTGCTATCTTATATTATTCAGGGAGTTTAATGTGTGTCACTGTTGCTGGGTTTTCTTTTGTCTGTAAAAGAGTAGTATAATAATTGCGAGAAATACAAGGGCTACTATTCTGAAAATTATTCCGTAAGTGCCTTCCATTAGTTGTACGTTAGTCATCAGATAGTCTGCAAGATACCACCCAAACATAAATGTAAAGAATACGCCTGCAAGGTACAAGATGGGGCTTATTTTGTGAGCAACGATGAAACAATATACACCAAGCACTGCCCATAATATTATATACACAATATCCATATTATATCTCCTTTTTGTTATAAGATAATTATAGAGGTTGTGCTCTGTGCTGTCAATAAACATATTATACATAAAATTGGAAAAATTAAAATTAGCAGTCAAATTAATGGCGTGCTAAACAAAATTGCAATTTTGTATATAACCCTAAAACCCAGCAATAATGGGGAAATTTAAGCAAAAGACAAAAAAATACAGAATAAGACTTGACTTTTACTGACTTTGGTGCTAAATTATAATCATAGAAATTAGCACTCTAAAGGTTCGAGTGCTAATTTTTAAAAATAACAGAAAGGCCTTTGGCAAAAATGAGGCGATTATATGGATATTGCTACAAGAAAAAAGCAAATCCTTTCTGCTGTTATTGAAAGTTATATTGCAACGGGCGAGCCAATAGGCTCCAAGGCTTTGGAGAAAATGGAGGGCTTTAACGTAAGTTCTGCTACTATTCGTAACGAACTTGCCGATTTGACCAATAGTGGCTTTTTAAAGCAACCTCACACCTCTGCCGGCAGAGTTCCTACTCAGATGGGCTACAGATTTTATGTGGATAATCTGATGGAAGTTAAGCCCCTTAACGAAAAGGTGCAGGCTTACATTTATCACCGTTTGCGTAGCGCAAGCGATGGCCCGGAGAATATTCTATCTACTGCTTCTAACTTAATATCTGAGTTAACAAATATGGCATCTATTGCTACTACCCCAACAGGTCAGGGCGCACGTGTGCACAGAATAAAATTTGTGCAAACCGGTAGATTTACCTCAATGGTTGTGCTCATAACCTCGGCAGGTATGGTAAAAAGCCGACTGTTTCGTTGTGACTTTGACATAACTCCTGAGATGCTCAACGTGTTTGACAGAGCATTAAACGAAAGGTTGCAGGGTCAACCCCTTGACACCATCAACCAGCCGTTTATTCAGACTTTTGCAGCGTCATTTGGCGAACTTGCTCTGTTGATGCCGGATATGCTTATGGCAGTTATGGAAGCCTGCAAAGAAGCAAGTGGTATGAATGTGTATGTGTCCGGTGCAACTAAACTTTTATATCTAACAGAAACTGATTTGATTTCGTCAAGGAATGTGCTTGAGTTCTTGTCAAAGGACTCTAACATCGAAAAAATCATTGAAAATGTACCTGACGGAACAAACACATATATAGGTACAGAAAACATACCTGTGCAGTTGAAGCAAAACTCATTTGCAGTAAGTCGTTACAAAATTCACGGTCAAGCGGCAGGAGCGTTGGGAGTTATTACTCCTATACGAACTGACTACGGCAAGTTGATTTCGGTACTTGAATATACTGCAGACTGCGTTGGAGAACTGATTTCTGAGATTATAAGTATAGGTAACAGAAAGGACTGAGAATATGAGCGAAGAAAAGGTTAAAGAAACCGAAGAAGTTACCTCTGAAACTGCTGATGAAGTAGTGGAAGAAGTAACAGAAGAAAAACCAAAAACAGATAAAAAGAAAACTAAAAAAGATAAAAATTCTGAAAAATTTGACGAACTTCAGGAGGCTCTCGATAAAGAGAAAGAAGCAAGAATGCGCCTTGCTGCAGAATATGACAACTACCGTAAGCGTACTGCAAATGAAAAGTTGAACATCTACAGCGATGCAACTGCTAAGGCAGTAGAGGAATTACTCCCTGTTGCAGATAGTCTCACAATGGCATTACAGTCAATGCAGGATGCTCCTCAGGAGTTTATCAAAGGATTTGAACTTGTTAGTAATCAGTTGAAGGCATCTTTTGACAAGTTGAACGTTGAGGCTTTTTGTGAAATCGGTGATGATTTTGACCCTAATATTCACAATGCAGTTGCAAAAATTGAGAGTGAAGATTTGGGCGAAAACAAAATCTCTGCAGTGTTCCAAAAAGGCTACAAAATGGGCGACAAAATTATTCGCCACGCAATGGTGCAGGTAGCAAACTGTGATTAACAGAATAGCCGACACCCAAAGAACATTATAAACAAAAAGAAAAATAAATTTAAATACATTTAATTTATGGAGGAATTTATTATGGCAAAAACAATAGGTATAGATTTAGGTACTACTAACTCTTGTGTAGCAGTTATCGAAGGTGGCGAGCCAGTAGTTATCGCTAATGCAGAAGGTGCAAGAACAACTCCTTCCGTTGTTGCTTTCTCAAAAGACGGTGAGCGTATGGTAGGTCAGGTTGCAAAGCGTCAGGCTATCACTAACCCAGACAAAACTGTTGCATCTATTAAGAGAGAAATGGGTA
>CAZVRE010000003.1:0-95462 GCA_964629465.1 uncultured Ruminococcus sp.
GAAATTTACGGAGGTAATATATAATGGCACGAGTAAAAGGCGCGATGGCTACTCGCAAAAGAAGAAAAAAAGTATTAAAACTTGCTAAAGGTTATTTTGGTTCAAAATCAAGACATTTTAAAATGGCTAAACAGGCTGTAATGAAGTCTGGTAACTATGCTTATATTGGTCGTAAACACAAGAAGAGAGATTTCCGTCGTCTATGGATCACACGTATCTCTGCTGCTTGTAAGGCAAACGGCGTTAATTATTCAACATTTATGAATGGCTTAAAGAAGGCTGGCGTGACTCTTAACCGTAAGATGTTATCTGAAATTGCTATTTCTGATCCTGCTGCATTTACAGCTCTTGTTGAACAGGCTAAGGCTGCAAAATAATTTTAATGTAATTGCGTTTGGGTATACCCAAACGCATTTGCTATTTATTACATTATATTTTATTTTATGAATTGGAGATAATTATGGTAGAAATTACAAGCAAAGAAAATACTCAGATTAAAAACATTATCAAATTAAATAAAAATAGTAAACAACGTAGGGAACAGGGATTGTTTGTTGTTGAAGGTATCAGAATTTGTGAGGATGCAATGCTCTCAAACGCTGTTATAGAGTGTGCGTTGGTTACAAATGACGCAGTTAATAAATACAGTGATTTTGTTGATAAATTAGTTAATTACGCCAAAACAACTTATACTGTTAGCGAGAAAATATTTAATTTAATAAGCGATACAAAAACTCCACAAGGCGTTCTTTGCGTAATAAAAACTCTTGACAAACACTCTCTATTTGATAAAATAAAATATAATGGAAAATTATTGGCTCTTGAAAATATTCAAGACCCTACAAACATGGGCACAATACTCAGAACTGCTGAAGCAGTGGGTATTGACGCTATTGTTTTATCATTTGATTGTTGCGATATTTATTCACCAAAAGTAGCAAGAGGAAGTATGGGCGCAATTTTTAGATTGCCTTATATTATTGTTAATTCTATCAGTGATTTTATTGCTGAAAATCAAGATATTACTTCTTATGCTGCAGTTGTTGATGATAACGTGGATAAACTCAATGATATTACATTTAAAGAGCCTTGTTTGGTTGTTATAGGTAATGAAGGTAATGGATTAAAACAAGAAACTATAGATTCTTGCACTAAATCTATTACTATTCCTATGAAGGGAAGAGCAGAATCTCTTAATGCCGGAGTTGCTGCAAGCATTATAATGTGGGAAATGATTAAATGAACAACTTAAAGTACTGGCTATGGTTTACGCAGACCATTGGATATTGCACAACTAAAGCCAAGCAACTTACTTGTATATATAATAGTATAGAAGAGTTTTATTTAGGCGGAGAAAAAGAGTGGCGTTTGTCAGGCTTGTTTTCGAATGCTGAAATTGAAAAACTTAATTCTACACCATTGTCTGTTGCAGACAACATTATAAATAAATGTACCAAGTATTGTTACGATATAATTACTTTGGATGACAGTTCTTATCCAGAATGTTTAAAAAGAATAGATGACCCACCTGCAGTATTGTACGTATCAGGTATGCTTCCTGATGTTGATAACCGTCTTACTATTGCTGTTATAGGAACTCGTCGTGCTTCATCTTATGGTAAATCAAGTTCTTATAATTTCGGTCATAATCTTGCATCAGTAGGTGTTACTGTTGTTAGTGGTGGAGCATTAGGAGTAGATTGTGCATCTCATTATGGTGCTTTGGCTGCCAATGGCGTTACAATTTGCGTATTGGGTTGTGGTATTAACTACGATTATTTAAGAGAAAATGCAAAGATGCGTCGTGATATTACATTCAAAGGTGCAGTGATCTCTGAATATCCACCTGATACAGAAGCGTACGCTTACCATTTTCCACAAAGGAACAGAATTATCTCTGCTTTATCAGATGGTGTTTTAGTTATTGAAGCTAGCAAGAAAAGTGGTTCACTCATTACCGTGAATTCTGCATTAGAGCAAGATCCTAATAAAAAGATTTTTGCTCTTGCTGGTACAACTGATCCTCGATTTGACGGTTCTAACGAACTAATAAAAGACAGAGTTGCCACCTTGGTAACTGATTACAAGGATATTATAAATTCTTTTGATAATGTTTATGTTACATCTGAACTTGATGTTAGGGTAATGCCTAAGGATGAGGTTATAGATGTTATACCTATAAAGGGAAAAGTACCTAAAAATATAGATGATTTTCATACAAAAGATTTGACCGAGGTGCCTATTCACAGGACCGATGTTGAACTTAATGAAATTGAACAACAGGTTTATTATGCTATTGATAGCGACCCTGTTCATATTGATGTTATACTTGAAAACACTCAACTTCCTGCTAATAAAATTCTGCCTGCTTTAACGTTATTGGAGTTAAAGGGGCTGATTAAGTGCGTTCAGGGAAGAAGTTATAAAATACTATAATTCGGAGGAAAATATGTCCAATCTTGTTATTGTTGAGTCTCCTGCTAAGGCTAAAACAATTAAAAAATATTTAGGTAAAGATTATGATGTAGTTGCGTCTATGGGTCATGTTCGTGACTTACCTAGTGCACGTTTGTGCGTAGATGTTAAGAATAATTATGAACCTAAATATGCAATTATAAAAGGCAAGGAATCACTTGTAAAAGATCTTGAGAAACATGCTAAAGATTGCGATAAAGTATATCTTGCAACTGACCCTGACCGTGAGGGTGAAGCTATATCTTGGCATTTAGCATATATTTTAGGTTTAGACTTAAATGATGCAAATAGAGTTGAGTTTACCGAAATTACCAAATCTGGTGTTCGAAACGGTATGAAATCACCTCGTTCAATTAACATTGATTTAGTTAATGCACAACAGGCTCGTCGAGTTCTTGATAGACTTGTTGGCTATAGATTAAGCCCGTTTGTATCTCAAAAAATTCGTCGTGGTATGTCTGCCGGTAGAGTTCAGTCTGTTGCAGTACGAATTATTGTAGATAGAGAAGAGGAAATTCGTAAGTTTAATCCTGAAGAATACTGGACTATTGATGCCAAATTTATTCCAAAGGGTTCAAGAAAGTCTTTTCCTGCTTCATTATATATGGGTAAAGAAAAGATTGCTTCTCAAGAGCAGGCAGAGTCAATTTTAAAAGACTTAGAGGGTGCTGATTTTGTAATTACAAAAGTTAAGAACGGCACTCGTAAAAAGAGCCCTGCACCTCCTTTTATTACTTCAACATTGCAACAGGAAGCATCAAGAAAATTAGGCTTCCAGTCAAGAAGAACAATGAAGGTTGCACAGGAACTCTACGAAGGTATTGAAATTGAGGGGTTAGGTGCGACAGGTCTTATTACTTATATGAGAACTGATTCACTTCGTATATCAAATCAGGCTATTACTGAGGCTGCTGATTATATAAGTGATACTTTTGGCATAGATTATTTGCCTGCAAAACCAAGAGTTTACAAGTCACGCTCAAATGCTCAGGATGGTCACGAAGCAATTAGACCTGCTTCATTAGCTTTAAGCCCAGAAAAAATTAAAGGTAGTTTAACGACTGATCAGTACAAATTATATAATCTAATTTGGAAAAGATTTATTTCATCTCAAATGGCTGATTGCATTCAAAAAACAACTCAGGCCGATATTGAGGCTAATGGATATACTTTTAAGGCTTCAGGTTATAAAGTTGAATTTGAGGGTTTCACTGCTCTGTATGTTGAAAGTAAAGACAATGCAGAAGAAAAGAACACAGAGTTGCCACCACTTGAGAAGAACATGCCTGTTAGAGCAAAGGAAATTGTACCTAATCAGCATTTTACACAGCCTCCTGCTCGTTATACAGAAGCATCTTTGATTAAGGCTCTTGAAGAACACGGAATAGGCAGACCTTCTACTTATGCCGCTACAATTTCTACTATTACTAGCCGTGAGTATGTTAAGAGAGAAGGTAAAACTCTAATTCCAACTGAACTCGGTGAAGCGATGGTTAAACTTATGAAGGAACATTTCGCTAAGATTGTTAACCTTAAGTTTACTGCACAGATGGAGCAAGACCTTGATACAGTTGAGCACGGAGAGGTTCAGTGGGTTGAACTTATTGACGAATTCTACCAAGATTTTGAAAAAACACTCAAAAAAGCAAAAAATGATATGGAAGGCATCAAAATTGAACTTGAAGAAGACCAAACAGACATTATATGTGACAAATGTGGCAGAAAAATGGTTGTCAAGGTTGGTAGATATGGTAAGTTCATTGCTTGCCCGGGATATCCGGATTGCAAAAATATTATCAAGTATGTTGAAAAAATCGGCGTTAAATGTCCAAAGTGTGATGGTGATGTTATAGTCAAACATACAAAGTCAAAGAAAATCTTTTACGGTTGCAGTAATTATCCAAAATGTGATTTTGTATCTTGGAATGAACCTGTAAACGAGAGATGCCCACAGTGTGGAGAACCTTTATTTAAGAAAAAAGGCAAGAAATCAACTATTTATTGCGCTAATGAGGGTTGTGGCTATGAAAAGCCACAAACAAAGTAATATGAGTATAAATGTTATTGGTGCAGGTTTGGCAGGCTGTGAGGCTGCATATCAAATCGCCAAGCGTGGGGTAAAGGTTAATTTATACGAGATGAAACCTCGCAAAAAGAGCCCTGCTCATTCAATTGATGATTTTGCTGAACTTGTTTGTTCTAACTCTCTCAAAGCAGACAGAGTGTCATCTGCTGCAGGTTTACTTAAAGAAGAAATGCGTAGACTTGACTCGTTACTTCTTAAATGTGCTGATATGGCTCGAGTACCTGCGGGCGGTGCGCTTGCTGTTGATAGAAATATATTTTCCTCTTCAGTTACAAATGAAATCAAGAATAACCCAAATATTAATGTAATTTCCCAGGAAATTACTTCAGTACCTGATGATGGCATTACTATTGTTGCTACGGGTCCACTGACTTCACATCCACTTGCTGAAGATATAAAAACCAAATTTGGCGATTCTTTGTCTTTCTTTGATGCTGCTGCACCAATTGTGACTTCTGAAAGTATTGATATGAGTTGCGCTTTCTATGAGTCAAGATATGGCAAGGGTGAAGGTGATGATTACCTTAATTGTCCGATGAACAAAGAGGAATACGAAACTTTCTACGATGCTTTAATTAGTGCTGAAAGAGCTCCGTTGCACGATTTTGATGTTAATGATCCTAAGGTGTATGAGGGTTGTATGCCCATAGAAGTTATGGCTCAACGAGGCAAAGATACCATTAGGTTTGGACCTATGAAGCCTGTAGGTTTACTAGATCCTCGAACAGGACACAGACCTTGGGCAGTATTGCAATTGCGTAAGGAAAACGCAAGTGGCGCTTTGTTTAACCTTGTAGGATTTCAAACAAACCTTAAATTTGCAGAGCAAAAGAGAGTGTTTGGGTTAATTCCTGCTCTTAAAAATGCTGAATTTGTAAGATATGGTGTAATGCATAGAAACACTTTTTTGAATTCACCTAACATATTAAGCAGTGATTTTAGTGTTGTTGAAAATAATAATTTATTTTTTGCAGGGCAGATTACTGGAGTTGAGGGTTATATGGAGTCTGCTTCATCAGGTCTTATTGCAGGTATAAATGCTTACAACAGATATGTTTGTAAAAAATCTATTCTATTACCTGAAACAACAATGATAGGTTGCTTATCAAGGTATATTTGCGATAAGTCTGTCAAAAACTTTCAACCTATGGGTGCTAATTTTGGCATTTTGCCTGAATTAGAAAACAGGCCAAGAGACAAAAAAGAGCGTGGACAGGCATATGCTGATCGTTCGCTTGAAGATTTAGATAAATATATAGAAGGTGAGGTTTTATAATGAGAATTTTAGTGGATGCTATGGGTGGAGATAATGCTCCTTTAGAGATTATCAAAGGTTCAGTTGATGCTCAGGCTGAATATGGTGTAGACATCACTTTAATTGGTCAAGAAGATGTTATTAAAAAGGTTTCTTCTGATAACAATATTGATATTTCTAATATGCAAATTGTTAATGCTACAGAAGTTATCACTATGGAAGATGAGGCTGATGTTGTACTTAAGAAAAAGAAAGACAGTTCTCTATCCGTTGCTATGAGGATGCTTGCTGATGGCGAGGGCGATGCTCTTGTAAGTGCAGGTAACAGTGGTGCTGTTTGCGTAGGTGCTACTTTAATTGTTAAGCGCATTAAAGGTATCAAACGTCCTGCTTTTTCACCAATTATGCCTCATTTTAACGGTGGTTGTACTATGCTTATTGATAGTGGTGCAAATGTAGAGGCAAGACCTGAAATGTTACTTCAGTATGCTCAGATGGCTTCTATTTATATGGAAAAAGTAATGGGAGTAAAGAACCCTTCTGTAGGTCTTGCTAACTGTGGTACAGAAGAACATAAGGGTACAGATTTACAACGTGCTACATATGAATTGCTTAAAAATTCTGATTTAAACTTTACTGGTAATGTTGAAGGCAGAGATGTTGCTTACGGCACAAGTGATATTATTGTTGCTGATGGCTTTACTGGTAATATTTTGCTCAAAACTTATGAGGGTGTTGCAAAAGCACTTATGGGTAAAATTAAAGAACTATTTACTAAAAGCGCTAAAAATAAGATAGCCGCTGCTTTGGTAATGAGTGATCTTAAAGTTATGATGAAAGAGTACGATTACAACGAGTACGGTGGCGCTCCTATTATGGGTTGTGCAAAACCTGTATTTAAGGCACATGGTAGCTCTAAGGCTAAAACATTTAAGAATGCTATCAGACTTACTAAGGAATATGTAGATTCTAACGTAATTGGTATTATTTCAGAAACACTTAAAAAATAAGAGGATATTATGAGTATTATTGATTTCCAGAATACAATTCAATATACATTCAAAAACATAGATTTGTTAACTGAAGCGTTAACTCATTCTTCATATGCTAATGAACATAGGGATAAACATATCAATTGTAATGAACGTCTTGAGTTTTTGGGCGATGCAGTTTTATCTATCGTAGTTGCTGACTATATATACAAAACTTTTACTAATTTACCGGAAGGTGAACTAACAAAGTTACGTGCTAACTTGGTATGTGAAAAGACTTTGTATAAATTTGGCAAATCAATTGACTTAGGAAAGAACCTATTGCTTAGCAAAGGCGAAAAGAATGGTGGAGGTTATGACAGACCTTCTATTGTGTCTGACGCATTTGAAGCAGTTATTGCAGCGATTTATCTTGATGGTGGTTTTGAACCAGCCAAAAAGCATATTTTGAGATTTATTGTGCCTGAAATCAGTAATCAAAATAAAAAACCTTTTAAAGATTATAAGACTACTTTGCAGGAGATTGTGCAGAAAAATCCTGGCGAAACCATTGAATACCATATGGTGTCCGAAACAGGTCCTGACCACGATAAACACTTTGTGTTTGAGGTTCACCTTAACAGTAATGTTATTGGCAGAGGTGGTGGTCGTAGCAAAAAAGAAGCAGAACAAAATGCTGCAAGAGAAGCGTTGGAGTTGATGGGATATTAAACACAGTAATATTGCTATTTTTATCCCACATAAAGGTTGCCCTCATCAATGTTCTTTTTGTAATCAAAAGGATATAACAGGTCAAGTGTATCAGCCAACACCTGATGATGTTGTAGATGCAATTGAATCTGCTGTTAACGATTTAGGCAATAATTGTTCTGTTGCAGAGATTGCTTTCTTTGGTGGTAGTTTTACTGCCATTGATAGACAGTATATGATTAGTTTATTAGATGCTACTGTACCTTACATAGATAAGTTTTACGGTATCAGGGTTTCTACTCGACCTGATTGTATTGATGATGAAACACTTGACATCTTAAAGCGATATAGAGTTACTACTATTGAGTTAGGTGCTCAATCTATGGATAATGAGGTGCTAATGAGTAACAATCGTGGTCATAGTGCTGTGCAGGTTATAACAGCTTCCAAAATGATTAAAAACAAAGGTTTTGCTCTTGGACTCCAAATGATGACAGGACTTTACAAATCAACTATTGAAAAAGATATTTATACTGCAAATGAGTTTATTAAATTGAAGCCTGATTGCGTAAGAATTTATCCCACGGTTGTAGTAAAAGATACTGAACTTATGGAGTTATTCCAAAAAGGTGAATATCCTATTTATTCGTTACAAACATCTATTGAACTATGCTCAAAAATTCTTATGATGTTTTATAGAGAGAATATTGATGTTATTCGTTTGGGTTTGCACTATAGTGATTCGTTGGTTAAAAACAGCGTAGGGGATAATTATCATCCTGCATTTAAAGAAATGTGCGAAAACAAGATATTCTTGGATGAAATTCAAAGACAATTAGAAAAAGTTAATTCAAAAGATATAATTTTAGTTGTAAATAAAAAATCTATGTCAAAACTTGTTGGTCAAAACAAGTGCAATATAAATAAATTAAATGAAATGAACTATAATGTGAAGATTATATGCGATGATAATTTGGATAAATATGATGTTATAGTTAAAGAACAGGGGTGAAGAAATGTTATTAAAATCTTTAGAATTGCAAGGATTTAAAACATTTCCTGATAAAACTAAATTATCTTTCGATACAGGTATGACATCTGTTGTTGGTCCTAACGGCTCCGGCAAGAGTAACATTAGTGATGCTATACGTTGGGTTTTGGGTGAACAATCTCCAAAGAGTTTGCGTTGCTCTAAGATGGAAGATGTTGTATTTAACGGTACTGACGACAGAAAACCACTTGGCTATGCTGAAGTTACTCTTAATATTGATAATGCAGATCGTTTTTTGCCATATAATGATGATAACGTGGCAGTTACTCGTAGATATTACAGAAGTGGCGAAAGCGAATATCTTATTAACGGAATTCAGGTAAGACTTAGGGACATAAATGAACTGTTTATGGATACTGGTCTTGGACGTGATGGCTATTCAATGATTGGTCAGGGCAAAATTGACAGTATTGTATCCTCAAAAAGCGAAGACAGACGAGAAATTTTTGAGGAAGCAGCAGGTATATCACGTTATAGATACAAAAAAATTGAGTCCGAACGCAAGTTGAAGCATACAGAGGACAACCTCTTAAGACTTCGTGATATTGTTACGGATCTTGAAGAACGTGTTGGACCTCTTAAATCACAGTCAGAAAAAGCACAGAAATTCTTAGAATTTTCTGATGAGAAAAAGGATATTGAGATTGCTATTTGGGTTAATACTCTTAACGGCAGTCAGCAAATTTTAAAAGAGCAAGAAGATAAAATTGAAATTTCAAGACTTCAATATAATAATGCAGATGAAGTTCTTGATAGTATACAAACTGAAACAGAAGATATTTACCTGAAAAATGCAGGTTATGCAACTGAAATTGAGTCTATTCGTCGTAATATAGACGATATTATGGCTGAAATAAGTTCTAAAAAATCTTCTGTATCGGTTGCAGAAAATGACGTACTACATAATCAGGAAAATATCAAGCGTGTTGAAAATGAAATTCAGCAGGTTGATATAGATGCTGTGGATGTTGTAAAAGACATTGAAGAAAATCGTCAAAAAATCGAATCTCTTGAGTTAGATATTCAATGTAAACAAGCAGAATATGACAAGCTTTCTGATGAGTTAAATAATATTAATCTTGACACAAGCCGTAGTGGTGATGTTATCCAAACTTTGAGCGCAAAACTTGCTACTCTAACATCACAGTCTGCTGATGCTCGTGTTACACAGATGTCAAGTATCACTTCGGTCACAGAACTTCAAAGTCGGATTGAAGATTTGAGCAAATCTAATGTTGCAAAAGAAGAACAACTTAAAGTTACCGAGGAAATGTCTGCAAAATATAAAAAAGACATTGATAAATGTAATGATTTGGTTGAATCTTTAACAAATAGCCTTAGTGGTTTGGAAATAAAGCTTCAGTCTAAACAGAAGAAAAAAGAAGAACTTTTAGAAAACTCCAACAAACTTCATTTAGATGCACAGGAGGCATTGCGCAAAGTTAAACTTCTTGAAGATTTAGAGAGAAATCTTGAAGGCTTCTCATATTCTGTTAAATCTGTTATGAAGTACAGCAAAGATGGCAGATTGAGGGGTATTCACGGACCTGTTTCAAGAGTTGTTGAGGTTCCGTCACAATACACAGTTGCTATTGAAACTGCCCTTGGTGGTGCAATGCAGAATATTGTTACATCAACTGAACAAGATGCTAAGAACGCTATTGCTTTGCTTAAGCAACAAGATGGTGGTAGAGCAACATTCTTGCCTATGAATACTATCAAAGGCAAAAAACTTGACGAAAAGGGTTTAGATGATTTTTACGGCTTTGTTGGTATTGCAGCAGATTTGTGTTCTTGTAAGAGTGAGTATAATGGAATATTGAATTCTTTGCTTGGCAGAATTGTAATAAGTGAAGACCTTAATAGTGCTACTACCATTGCAAAGAAATATGGATATAAATTTAAAGTCGTTACTTTAGATGGCCAAGTGGTAAATGCCGGTGGTTCATTAACAGGTGGTTCTTTGGGCAAAAAGTCAGGATTATTATCTCGTGCTAATGAAATTGCTAAAGGCAAAGATAAGGCGAAAGAACTAGAACAAAAGTCAGTTAGCGCTGAAAAGGATTTGGAAAAGTTTGTTGCTGAATGTTCTGCTATTGAGGCAGATATTTTAGGAATCAGAGCAGATTTGTCCAATGCTAAGCAAGAGCAGATTAGAGTATTAACCGAGGCAAAGGCCTGTGAAAATGACCTTAATACTCAACTTAATGCTTTAAATGATGCTAAAGCAGAGATTGAAATATGTAAAAACAGAATAGAACAATATAAAATTGAGGAATCAAAGGCAAAATCTAAACTTGATGAAATCACTGCTTCTATCGCCGAATGTGAAGCAGAAATTGAAAAGATTACCGGCAGTCGTTCTAAGATGACAGAAGAAAGAGAGAAAATGTCCACTTTACTGCAGAATATCAAACTCGATATTATTACTGCTGAGAAAGATATTGAAACTCTTAATTCTGAAATTAATTTTGCACTTTCAACTGAGGAAAACAGAGATTCACACAAGAAAGATTTATTTGCTGAAATCGAGAGTTATAATACACTGATTTCTGAGACTAACACAAGAATTGGTGTATTAAAGAATGAACTCGAAAATCTTAATAACAAGGTTAAAACTTTAAATAATAATATTGATGCTATTAACGAAAAGAAAAATAACCTTGAAAAGCGTAGTGTTGAGATTCGTCAGTTAGAACGAGAAAAACTTAACGAGAAAGAAATTTCTGGTAGAGAACTTGCAAGACTTGAAGAGAGAAAAATCAACCTACAAAAAGAATATGATACTATTATTTCCAAATTGTGGGAAGATTATCAATTAACAAAGAATGAAGCAGAAAGTACGGCTGTAGAAATTGAGGATTTTGTTGAGGCTCAAAAACGACTCAATGAACTTAAGTCGAAAATTCGCAACTTAGGTAATGTAAATGTAGGCGCAATTGAAGAGTACAAAGAAGTATCTGAAAAGTACGAATTTATGAGTACCCAAGTTGAAGATGTTGAGAAATCTAAGAAAGAAATAGAACATTTAATCAACGATTTAACAAAACAAATGCAAGAGGAATTTATTACTGCATTTGAGGAGATTAATCGTAACTTTACCTATACTTTCAAAGAGTTGTTTGGTGGCGGTACTGCCTCACTGTCTTTAACAGACCCACAGGATATTTTGACAAGTGGTATAGATATTGTGGTACATCCACCAGGTAAAATTGTAGTTCACCTTGATGCTTTGTCCGGTGGTGAAAAAGCGCTTGTTGCCATCGCACTTTATTTCGCTATTATGAAGGTAAGACCTGCTCCTTTCTGCGTAATGGACGAGATTGAGGCTGCTCTTGATGATGTTAATGTAGATCGTTTTGCACAGTATGTAAGAAATATGACTAATAAAACACAGTTTATTCTTATTACTCACAGACGTGGAACTATGGAAGAAGCAGATGTACTTTATGGTGTTACAATGCAAGATGAGGGTGTATCTAAATTGCTTGAATTAAGAGCAAGTGAAGTTGCCGCAAAACTTGGTATTTAACAAAGGAAGATTATATGGGATTATTTAGTAAAATTAAAGATGGCTTGAAGAAAACTCGTAATGCAGTTGTTGGTCAAATTGATTCAATGTTAAAGTCTTTTACTAAGATTGACGAGGAACTATTTGAGGAGCTTGAGGAACTTTTGGTAATGGGCGATGTTGGTATGACAACAGCACAGAATATTTGCAGTGAACTTCGTGCAAAAGTAAAAGAAAAAGGTATAACAGAGCCTAATGAAATTCACGAATTACTAAGAGAAGTTGTTGCTGATATGTTGCGAGGTGGTCAGGAACTTAACCTAAACACAAAACCTTCTGTAGTTTTAGTTATTGGCGTAAATGGAGTTGGCAAAACAACGACCATTGGCAAAATGGCTAATTTGCTTAAAAATGATGGTAAAAGGGTATTACTTGCAGCAGCTGATACTTTTAGAGCCGCTGCTATTGACCAGTTGCAAATTTGGGCTGATAGAAGTAATTGTGACATTGTTAAACAAAGTGAGGGTTCTGACCCGGCTGCCGTTGTATATGATGCAATATCTGCGGCTAAAGCAAGAGGTGCTGACGTTGTTATTGCTGATACCGCAGGAAGACTTCATAACAAAAAGCACTTAATGGATGAACTTGCAAAAATCAACAGAATTATAGACAGAGAATTACCTGATGCAAGCAAAGAGATTTTATTAGTGCTTGACGCTACAACAGGTCAGAATGCTGTATCACAGGTTGAGCATTTTAAAGAAGCAACCGGCATTACTGGTATTGTGCTCACAAAACTTGATGGTACTGCAAAAGGTGGAATCGTTCTTGCTATTAAAAACACTCTTGATGTTCCGGTTAAGTATATTGGTGTTGGAGAGCAAATTGACGATTTACAACCATTTGACCCTGATGATTTTGCAAAAGCGTTATTTGATTACGAAGATTAAGGAAATATTATGACATTTTTAATTGCTACTAATAACTTAAAGAAACTCGAGGAACTAAAGCGAATACTTTTGCCTTTGGGTATTGATGCAATAACTGCCAAAGAAGCCAATGTTTCTCTTGATGATGTTGAAGAAAACGGTTCAACATTTTTAGAAAATTCATTTATTAAAGCAAAGGCAGGGTGTGAGGTATCAGGTATGCCTACTATTGCCGATGATTCCGGTCTTTGCGTTGATGCACTTAATGGTATGCCGGGTATTTATACTGCTCGATATGGTGGTAAAGATATTACAAATAAAGAGAGAATAACAAAGTTGCTTTGTGAACTTGATGGGGTAGAGGATAGAAAAGCGTATTTTGCTTGTGCTATTTCTTGTGTGTTCCCAGATGGAAACAAAATTCAAGTTGAGGGTAAATGCGATGGCACAATCGCTTATGCCATTGATGGAGATGGTGGATTTGGGTATGATCCAATTTTCCTTTATGACGGAGTATCCTTTGGCAAATTTTCTGCAGAGGATAAAGACAAGGTTAGTCACAGAGGAAACGCTTTAAGATTATTACAAGTAGAATTAAAGAAGTATTTGGAGGGAAATTATGCTAACAAGTAAGCAGAGAGCGTATTTGAGAAGTTTGGCAAATACTATTGATACAATTGTTTATATAGGCAAGGCCGGTATGTCTGAGCAAATTATCAAACAAGCAGATGATGCATTGGAGGCAAGGGAACTTATTAAAGGTAAATGCCTTGAAAACTGTGAATTGAATCCAAAAGAAGCATCTGCAATGATTGCAGAAAAGATAGATGCAGATGTGGTACAAGTTATAGGTTCTAAGTTTGTTTTGTATAGGCAAAAAAAGAAAGACCCTGTAATCGTATTACCTAAAGTTAAAAAGTAATGAATATTGCGGTTTTTGGTGGAAGTTTTAACCCTATTCATTTAGGACATATAAAACTTATTACAACCATAAAGGAACAATGTGATATTGACAAGGTAATATTAGTGCCCACGGGGATAACACCTCACAAATCTAATGCTGAAATGGTTTCTTCTGAACATCGCTACAATATGTGTAAGTTAGCAGTAAACGGTTTAGACTTTGTTGAAGTGTCTGATATTGAAATTAAACGACAGGGAAAAAGTTTTACTTATATTACATTAAATTCTTTAAAGGAATTATATTCAAAAGATAAATTGCACTTAATTGTTGGCGCAGATATGTTCCTTACTTTAGAAAGTTGGAGAAATCCTCAAGAAATTTTTAATGTTGCTTCAATAATCACTGTGCCTCGTGATGATGCTGATTATAATGTACTTAAAAATTACGCTGAATATTTACAAACTTTAGGTGCAGAATGTTTTGTACTTAAAAATTCAGTAATGGATGTTAGTTCATCACTTGTTCGTTCAGAGATAAAAAATAATAATTCTGTTACAAATTATGTTTGTAATGATGTTATGAATTATATTACAGATAATAATTTATATAGGGCGTGATATTGTGGAAATTGGTTACTATATTGATATTATCAAAAAAAGAATGGGAGACAAACGTTTTTTACATAGTGTAAATGTTGCCAAATCTGCTGTAATGTTGGCTGAAAAATACGGTGCTGACCCTCAAAAAGCAGAATTAGCAGGAATTTTGCACGATTGTTGTAAAGAGATTGATAAAGGCGAAATGTTGCAAATTATTACCGATGGTGGTATAATACTTGACGCTACTACAAAGAGTTCGTCAAAGTTGTGGCATTCAGTTGCTGGCGCTTGTTATGTTAAAAATGTGCTTAATATTCAAGATGAGGATATTTTTAATTCGATAATGTACCACACAACAGGACGAGCCGGTATGTCTATACTTGAAAAAGTTATTTTTACTGCTGATTTTATTAGTGATGAGCGTAATTATAATGGTGTAGACATAATGCGAAGCAAGGCTTTCGCTGATATTGATGATGCTATGCTATATGGTTTGCAATTTACTATTAGTGATTTAGCATCTCGTAAATTGCCTATACATCATAATGCTATTATGTGCTATAATGATGTACTGAAAATTTTAGATAAGAAAGGGTTGTTGTAAATGACAACTTATGAGCAAGCAATCAAAATTGCTGAAATTTTAAACAATAAATTAGGTTCTGATATTAAAGTTATTGAAATTACTGATGTTTCTTCACTTGCTGATTATATGGTTATTGCTACCGGTCGTAGCAATACTCAGGTAAAGGCATTAGCAGAAGAAGTCGAGTATAAACTTGATGAGTTGGGTATTTCAGTAAGTCACATAGAAGGTCATCGTTCAAATACTTGGATATTACTTGATTATGTTGATATTATTGTTCATGTGTTTGATGAAGAAGCCAGAGATTTTTATGATTTGGAAAGACTATGGCAAGATGGCAATGAAATTGATTTGTCGGAAATTTTAGATTAAGACTTTTGGGAGGTCTTGTTGTGAAATATAATCATTTGGAAGTAGAACAAAAATGGCAGAAAATTTGGGAAGAAAAAGGTGTGTTCCATGCTTCTGATGACGAAAGTAAAGAGAAGTTTTATGCACTTATTGAGTTTCCTTATCCATCAGGTCAGGGGCTTCATGTTGGTCACCCTCGTCCTTATACTGCCCTTGATACTGTAGCACGTAAGCGTAGATTACAGGGTTATAATGTACTTTATCCTATTGGTTGGGACGCATTTGGTTTACCAACTGAAAACTATGCTATTAAAAATCATATTCATCCTGAAATTGTAACAAAGGATAATATTGCTCGATTTAAGAAGCAGATTCAGTCTTTGGGTATTTCTTTTGACTGGAGTCGTGAGATAAATACAACTGATCCTGAATACTACAAGTGGACTCAGTGGATATTCTTGCAGTTATTCAAAAAAGGATTAGCATACAAAAAAGAAATGAATGTTAACTGGTGTACTTCTTGTAAATGCGTACTTGCTAACGAAGAAGTTGTTAACGGTGTTTGTGAGCGTTGTGGTAGTGAAGTAGTTCATAAGGTTAAATCTCAATGGATGCTTAAGATTACTGCTTACGCTGATAGACTTATTGAAGACTTAGATTTGGTTGATTATCCTGCAAGAGTTAAGGCGCAGCAGACTAACTGGATTGGTCGTTCTACAGGCGCTGAGGTTGATTTTACAACAACTACTAATGATAAATTAACAGTTTATACAACTCGTTGCGATACATTGTTTGGTGCTACATATATGGTAATTTCACCAGAGCACCCTTTGATTGAAAAATGGGCTGATAAATTAGAAAATATTGATGAAATCAGAGAGTATCAGGCAGCTGCAGCAAAGAAATCTGATTTTGAACGAACAGAAGTTGCAAAAGATAAGACAGGTGTTATGCTTATGGGTGTTGAAGCAATTAACCCTGTAAATAATAAGCAGATTCCTATCTTTATTTCTGACTATGTACTTGTATCTTATGGTACTGGTGCAATTATGGCTGTACCTGCTCACGACACTCGTGACTGGGAGTTTGCAAAGAAATTTAACCTACCAATCGTTGAAGTTGTTAAGGGTGGAAAGAACGTACAAGAAGAACCATTTACTGACTGTGCTACAGGTGTTCTTACAAATTCTGACTTTATTAACGATTTGTCTGTTGAAGAAGCGAAAGAAAGAATGATTTTCTGGCTCGAAGAAAATGGAATAGGCAAAGCAAAGGTTAACTACAAGTTGCGTGACTGGGTATTTTCTCGTCAGCGTTATTGGGGTGAACCAATTCCTATTGTCCATTGTGATAAATGTGGTTATGTTCCAATTGACGAAAGTGAATTACCTCTAAAATTACCTATGGTAGATTCATATGAACCTACAGATACAGGTGAATCTCCACTTGCTAAAATGACAGACTGGATTGAAACAACTTGTCCTTGCTGTGGAGGTAAGGCGTACAGAGAAACTGATACAATGCCACAGTGGGCAGGTTCATCTTGGTATTTCCTGAGATATATGGATCCTCACAACAAAGAGGCACTGGCTTCTCCTGAAGCACTTAAGTACTGGGGTCCTGTTGACTGGTATAACGGTGGTATGGAGCATACAACTCTTCACTTGTTATATAGCCGTTTTTGGCACAAGTTCTTATATGATATTGGTGTTGTTCCCACAAAAGAACCATATGCTAAGCGTACAAGCCACGGTATGATTCTTGGTGAGAACGGTGAGAAGATGTCAAAGTCCAGAGGCAACGTTGTAAATCCTGATGAAATCGTTGAGGAGTACGGTGCTGATACAATGCGTCTTTATGAAATGTTTATTGGTGACTTTGAGAAAGCAGCTCCTTGGAGTCCATCAAGTATCAGAGGTTGCAGAAGATTTATTGAGAGATTCTGGAACTTGCAGAACATTTTAGTTGATGGTGACGAGATTAGACCAGAAATGGAAAGCGCATTCCATAAGGCTATCAAAAAGGTTGACAATGATATTGAAAATATTAAGTTCAATACTGCTATTGCTGCTTTGATGGCTCTTATCAATGATGTTACTTCGTTTGGTTCAATCAACAAGAAAGAACTTGGTATATTTGCTATTTTACTTAGTCCATTTGCTCCTCACGTTACTGAAGAAGTTTGGGAGAATTGTAAATTAGGCGACGGTATTTTGGCAGAACAAAAATGGCCTGAATATGATGAGTCAAAATGTGTTGACGATACAATCGAAATCGCTGTTCAGGTTAACGGCAAAATCAAAGCAAAACTTAATATCCCAGTAAATGCTGAGCAGGATGAAGTGCTTGCTTTAGCGAAATCTAACGAAAATGTCGCTTCTTCATTAGAAGGAATGAATATCGTTAAGGAAATTTATGTTAAGGGCAGAATTGTTAATATTGTTGTAAAACCATAATTTATTACAATTTAGTAGTTTTTAACTAATTTTATGATAACTATTGACAATTTGTGTTAAGTTGTTGTATAATGTTCAAAGTAATTTGATACAAATTACCCATGCCAATCGGCGAGATGGGAGGGAAATAGAATGTCAGAAGTTAGAGTTAAGGATAATGAATCTCTGGAAAGTGCTTTAAGAAGATTCAAGAAACAGTGTGCCAGAGCTGGCGTTATTGCTGAGGTACGCAAGAGAGAAGCTTATGAAAAGCCATCTGTAAAGCGTAAGAAGAAATCCGAAGCTGCTCGTAAACGCAAATTTAGGTAAATATTTAAGCGGACAGAGCGAATCTGTCCGCTTTTTATCATTTATAAGGAGTTTTTATTATGAAAAAAATTCTCGTTTTATTAGGTCCAAATCTTAATATGGTTGGAATTAGAGAAAAAGGCGTATATGGTAGCGAAAGTGCAGATACTATTAAGAGTGAGATTATCACATATGCCGAATGTAAAAACTTTGATGCAACTGTATTCCAGTCAAATCACGAGGGCGATTTAATCGATCAAATTCATAGTACAAAAGATGTATACGATGGGGTTATCATAAACGCTGGAGCATTAACTCATTATAGTTATGCTTTGAGGGATGCTATCGCTTGCATTAAAGTGCCTTTTGTGGAAGTTCATATGTCCAACATTCACGCAAGAGAGGAATTTAGACACACTTCTGTTATCGCTCCGGTATGCGTTGGACAGATTTCCGGATTCGGTAAAACTAGTTATTTCTTGGCTATTGATGCGCTAAAGGACTTGATTTAATTGAGTAGAATAGATAGTGTTAGAAAATTATTATCTAATAACGATGAGGCGTTACTGATTTCAAGTAATTCTAATGTTTATTATTTATCTGGCTTTAATAATAGTGAAGGTGTAATGCTTATTACAAAAGATGAAGCGTATTTGCTTGTAGATTTTAGATACATTGAAGCCGCCAAAAATACAGTTAAGAATTGTAAAGTTGCCTTATTTTCTAACTTAATTACATCAATTAAGGATATTTTAATTAAACATAATATCAAATCTTTATATATAGAATCTAATCATACTACAGTAAGTTCCTATACAAAGTATTTACACACCTTTAATGAGATAGGTGTTTCAGTAGTTTCTAATGGTGCGCTTGATAAAGTTGTTTCAAATCTTCGTATGATTAAAGATGAAGGTGAAATTTCTTTTATAAAAGAGGCTCAAAAAATTACTGAAAAAGCGTATCTTGAGGTGCTTAACTTTGTAAAGCCTGGTATTACTGAAAAAACTGTGGCTAATGAACTTGGATATTTATTAAAGAGATATGGTGCTGAAGATGTGTCTTTTGATTTAATTACCATTACTGGAAAAAAGACATCATTGCCTCATGGTGTTCCTACTGAAAGTGAAATATGTTCTGGTGATTTCTTTACTATGGATATTGGGGCAACATACAATGGGTACCATAGTGATATGACTCGTACTGTTGCTGTAAAAAGTTATACTGATGAAATGAAACAAGTGTATGATATTGTGTATAAAGCACAGGTAACTGCACTTGAATCTGTTAAATCAGGTATCAAATCTTTTGAGGTTGATAAAATAGCAAGAGATATAATCACAAATGCAGGTTACGGGGAATGTTTTGGACACTCAACAGGTCACGGAGTGGGCTTGGATATTCATGAGTTACCTAATGTTTCTCCTAATGGTGAGGCTATACTATCACAAGGTATGGTGATTACCGTTGAACCTGGTATATACATCAAAGATAAATTTGGAGTACGCATAGAAGATATGGTATTGGTGCAAACGGATGGCTACAAAAACTTTGCTACATTACCTAAAGAACTAATTGTTGTATAATACTTGCTTTTTATTGTTAAATTATGTATAATTACAATGTAAATATTTGAGTTGATATAGTTTATATCAATTTATAGGAGGTAAATATAATGATTTCTGCAGGCGATTTCAGAAACGGTGTTACATTTGAAATGGATGGACAGGTTGTTTCTATTATCGAATTTCAGCACGTTAAACCAGGAAAAGGCGCTGCTTTTGTTAGAACAAAAATTAGAAACGTAATTACTGGTGCAGTAACAGAGCGTTCTTTTAACCCTAACGATAAATTCCCAACAGCGTTTATCGAAAGAAAAGATATGGAATATAGTTACTCTGATGGTGACTTACATTATTTTATGGATACAGAAACTTGGGAGCAACTTCCAATTAACGCTTCTGTATTAGGCGATAACTTTAAATTTGTTAAAGAAAATATGGTTTGTAAGATTCTTTCATACAAGGGTAACGTATTTGGTGTTGAACCACCTAACTTTGTAGAATTACAGGTTACTCAAACAGACCCTGGTTTTGCGGGTAATACAGCGACTAACGCTACTAAACCTGCTACTGTTGAAACAGGTGCTGAAGTTAAAGTTCCTCTATTTATTGAAGAAGGCGAAGTTATTCAGATTGATACTCGTACAGGCGAGTACTTAGGTAGAGCGTAAGGAGTTATTATGACTTTAAACGAAAAAGTTGCTTATATCAAAGGTCTGGCTGACGGTATGAAATTAGACCTTGAAAAGCCTGGAAATAAGATTATTAACGAAATGCTAAACCTATTGGAAGATATGGCTGTAGCAGTT
The DNA here is from genome assembly GCA_964629465.1 of uncultured Ruminococcus sp. Taxonomy (GTDB): domain Bacteria; phylum Bacillota; class Clostridia; order Oscillospirales; family Acutalibacteraceae; genus Ruminococcoides. Next base: position 20,545 of record CAZVRE010000003.1, read on the forward strand.
ACAAGTACAGAAGATTTGTATGATGAATTAAGTTTACAAGTTGACGAAATTGATGAGGATTTAGCGTCTCTTGAGTCTGATTACTATGTATGTGATTGCGACTGTGATGATTGCGATGATGACTGTGATTGTTGCGATTGTGATGACGTAGACGATGATGAACTTCCTGATTATGAGGTAGTTTGTCCTGAGTGCGATGCTAAAATCTTAGTTGATGAAGATACTTTACTAGAAGGCGAGATTTCTTGCCCAAATTGTGATAATATTCTTGAATTTGATTTTTCAGGTTTATTTGATGAAGACGGTTGCGCTTGTGGTGAACATGACTGCGACTGTTGTAATCACGAATAATTTTCACATTCAAACACCCCTTGTGTATTATAACAAGGGGTGTTTTTTTGCGTAATAATATAAAAATACATAAGAAATATAAGAGATATCTCTTGGCAACGGGAGTTTTGATGGTAGTTTTGTGTACCGTCTTTGAAATATTGATTACTCCTTTTGAAAATAAATGTATTGATAAAGAAGCGAATGCAGTTGCATTAAGAATAACAAATGAAGCATACGATGAAACAATAAAAGAATTTTCTTTCGAGTATGATGATTTAGCAATAATTAACTATAGCGATAATAATGATGTTACATCAATTTCAATAAATTCTGCTAATGTTAATCAGTTTCAAAGTTATTTATTGCAAAAAATACAAGAAAATTTAGACTTGCAAAAAGTCTATTATTTTTCACTACCTTTGGGTGCTTTTACCAGAATAAACGAATTTACTGATAACGGTCCTAATGTCGTGGTTAATTTCAGGTTAACTGGAACAGCAAGTTGCCAAATCAAGAGTACATTTGAGAGTGAGGGTGTTAATCAAACTGTTCATAACATAATTGTTGTAATTAACATTGATATGAATACAATTAGTGCAGAATATACAAGTACGATAACATATAGCACCGAATTACAAATTGCTCAAACTGTCATTGTAGGAGATGTTCCACAAGGCTATGCAAATATTGATAAATAATTAAAAAATAAGCACAAAATCTATTGTATATAAATAGGTTTTGTGCTATAATTTAATCCGTATTACTTTAGATTGGGGTATTTTGATTTGATAGAAAAATACGGCACTTTATACGATTTTGATGATAAGCAAAGCGAATATCTTAATCGTGTTTCAAATATAATGCAAAAGCGTAAAAGAGGGGACAAGCCTCTGGCTTATATTCATACTTACGGTTGTCAACAAAATGTTGCTGATGGCGAGCGAATCAAAGGTATGCTTGAGATAGCAGGTTTTGATTTTATAGATGAGCCTGATGATGCTGATTTTATATTATTTAACACTTGCGCTGTTCGAGAACACGCAGAGGATAGAATATTTGGGAATGTAGGCGCTCTAAAAACTCTAAAACGTAAGCATCCTGATTTGATTATAGCATTGTGTGGTTGTATGATGGAACAGGAGCATATTGCTAATCGTATGTATAAGAGTTTTCCTTATGTTAATCTTGTGTTTGGAACTCACGCTCTTCATGAGTTTCCTGAACTGCTTTATCGTGTTCTTACAAAGGGTAAGAGAATTTATATGCGAGACAATGATGACTCTTTAATACACGAGGGTATTCCAATTAAGCGTGACCAGTCATTTAAAGGTTGGTTACCGATTATGTATGGTTGTGATAATTTTTGTACTTATTGCATTGTTCCTTATGTAAGAGGCCGTGAGAGAAGTCGTGAAAAAGACATAATCTTAAAAGAAGCCAAGGAAATGATAGATGCTGGCTACAAGGATATTACATTGCTTGGTCAGAATGTTAACTCTTACGGTAAACATATTAAAAACAAAGTTAGTTTTGCACAACTTCTTAAAGAAATTGATGAAATTCCTGGGGATTATTGGTTGAGGTTTATGACTTCACACCCAAAAGATTGTACCAAGGAACTTATTGATGTAATAGCAAACTCTAAACATATTAGCACTCATTTGCATTTGCCATTTCAGTCAGGTTCTGACAGAATACTGAAAGAAATGAATAGACATTACGATAGAAAGAAATATCTTGAAATTGTAAATTATGCTAAAGAAAAAATTCCGAATGTATCTTTGACAAGTGATATTATAGTAGGCTTCCCTGGTGAAACTTATGAAGATTTTAAAGAAACTTTATCGCTAATTAAGGAAGTTGAATTTACATCACTTTTCACATTTATATATTCACCTCGAGTTGGAACTCCTGCTGCTAAGATGGATGACCCAATTTCTGCAGAAGAAAAGTCTAAGTGGTTTAGAGAACTACTTGATGTTCAGGAGGAAATCGCTTCCAAACGTTGTGCTTCAATGGTAGGCACGGTTCAAAAAGTTTTGGTTGAGGGTGAAAAGGGCAAGGACGATATACTTAATTGTCGTACTTCTGGCAATATCATTGTTGAAGTCTCAGGTAGTAAAGACCTTATCGGCACATTTCAAAATGTTGAAGTTACTTCAGCCGGTAATTGGATATTAAAAGGTAAAATTATTTAATTTATGGAGGAATTTAAAATGGATTTAATCACAAAAACAAGAGAATTAGGTAAGTTAATTCAGCAGGAAGAAAGTTATATTAAACTACAAGAAGTTGTAAAAAAGGCTGACGCTGATGAAAATTTACAGAAGTTAATCAATGAATTTAACCTAAAAAGATTAGCAGTTAATAACGAAGCACAAAAGGCTGACAAAGACGAAAATAAGTTAAAAACTCTTAACGACGAAATGCAGAAGATTTATGCTGATGTTATGTCAAATGAAAATATGATTGCTTACAATGAGGCACAACACGAATTTGACCATATTATTACAAGAGTTATGACAATTCTACAGAACTGTGCTGCTGGAGAAGATCCAGAAACAACTGACTATACAGCATCATGTTCTGGCAGTTGTTCATCTTGTGGTGGCGGTTGTTGCTAATTTTTATTATTTAGTAAGGAAGTGAGAACATGGCACAGTTATCTCCAATGATGCAGCAATACTTAAAAATTAAAGAGCAAAATCCTGATTGTATTATTTTTTACAGACTTGGAGATTTCTATGAAATGTTCTTTGAGGATGCTAAAACTGCTTCCAAGGAACTTGAACTTACTCTTACAGGCAGAGATTGTGGTCTTGAAGAGAGAGCACCTATGTGTGGAGTTCCTTTTCATAGTTGCGATAGTTATATTGCAAGACTTGTGCAAAAAGGTTATAAGGTTGCTATTTGTGAACAAATGGAAAACCCTGCAACTGCAAAAGGTATTGTAAAGCGAGATATTGTTAGGGTTATTACTCCCGGAACAATACTTGAAAGCAGTATGCTTGATGAAGGCAAAAACAATTATATTTGTTGTATTTATTCACAAGATACTACAACAGGTATTTGCTTCTCTGATATTTCAACAGGCGAACTGTATGCTACTGATTTGCAAGGTAAAGACATTGTTGAAAAAATTAAAGGTCAATTATCAAGTTATAATCCACGAGAGATTTTGATAGGTGGAGAAATTGGCAACATTAAATCTCTTTCAAGTTTTATAAAAGAGAATTTGTCCACAACTGTTGAAATGCTTGATGATGTTAAGTTTGATTTCGCTGTGTGCTTAAATGCAATTAAAGATCAGTTTAATGAAGACGAAGTTAAGCAAATCAAGGATAATAAGGTTGTAATTTCTACTGTTGGCGCACTTATTGATTATATAAGAAAAACTCAAATGACTGGACTTGAAAGAATAAATCATATTGATTTGTTCTCTGAAAATCAGTTTATGGCACTTGATTTTAACACTCAGCGAAACCTTGAAATCACTCAAACTATGCTCAACAAAGAAAAACGTGGTTCTTTGTTGTGGGTTCTTGACCGTACAAAAACCTCAATGGGCAAGCGTTTATTAAGAAGTTACATCGAGAAACCTTTGCTCAATGTTACTTCAATTATCAATAGACAAAGTGCCGTAGAGGAACTCTATAACGATACTGTTTTACGGCTAGATATTACTGATGCTTTGGTTGGTATCTTTGATATGGAGCGTTTGATGACCAATGTGGTTTACGGTTCTGCCAAAGGAAGAGAATTGCGTTCTCTTGCAGGTGCTATTGAAAAACTGCCACAGATTAGCGAACTTATCAAAAACTGCAATTCATCACTGCTTAAAAAGGTATATAGCGAGTTAGATACTTTGCAGGATGTTTATAAAATCATTGATGATGCTATTGTTGAGGAACCTCCTTTTACTGTTAAGGAAGGTGGCGTTATTAAGCAGGGATACAATCGTGAACTTGATATACTTAATTCTGATATGAATAACTCGACTGGTCTGCTATCGCAAATTGAGGCAGAGCAACGTGAGTTAACCGGTATCCCAAAACTTAAAGTGGGATATAATCGTGTTTTCGGTTATTATATTGAGGTTACTAATTCTTACAAAGAAATGGTACCTGATACTTACATTCGTAAGCAGACTTTGACAAATTGTGAGAGATATATTACTCAAGACCTGAAAGATTTAGAGGGTAGAATTTTAGGCGCTAAAGACAGAGCAATAGCCCTTGAGTATCAACTGTTTGATGAAGTTCGCAAAACAGTTGCTTCTCAATTAGAACGTATTCAAAGAACTGCTAAAGCAATAGCGACACTTGATGTAATTACTTCACTGGCTAATGTTGCTGTGGACAATAGATACACAAGACCTGTAGTGAATTTGTCTGATAATATTATTATTAAAGATAGTAGGCATCCTGTTGTTGAATTATTGCTTAAGAACGCTCCGTTTGTACCTAATGATGTTAACCTTAATTGTGAAGCAAACAGAGTTGCTATTATTACTGGTCCTAATATGGCTGGTAAATCTACATATATGCGTCAAGTCGCTCTTATTGTGTTATTGGCGCAAATCGGCAGTTTCGTTCCGGCTTCTTATGCTGAAATAGGAATTGTAGATAGTATATTTACTAGAGTTGGTGCGTCTGACGATTTAGCGTCTGGTCGTTCAACTTTTATGGTAGAAATGAGCGAAGTTGCTCATATTATAAAAAACGCTACAAAAAAATCTCTGTTAATTCTTGATGAAATTGGCAGAGGGACTTCAACCTTTGATGGTATGAGCATTGCAAGGGCAGTGCTTGAACATATTGTTGATAAAAAGAAATTAGGCGCAAAATCTTTATTTGCTACTCATTATCATGAGTTGACTGTTATGGAAGATACTCTTGAAGGTATTAACAACTACAATATAGCAGTTAAAAAGCACGGCGATGATATAACATTTTTGCGTAGAATTGTACCTGGTGGTGCTGATGATAGTTATGGTATTGAAGTTGCAAAACTCGCTGGTATTTCTAACAGTATCATAAATCGTGCTAAAGAGATTTTGGCTGAACTTGAAGCGGGTAAATCAGGTAATGAAGGCGTGAAAGTTACCAAAAAGTCTCAAGATGACACATTGCAACCTTTCTTGTTTGCTAACGATGCGTCACCGTTAAAAGAGAAACTTCAATCAGTTGACTTGAATACTCTTACTCCGATTGAAGCTATGAATTTATTATATGAACTTAAAAGTTTAATTTAAGATTGTGTGGTGTGATAAATGGGTGTCATAAATGTTCTTGATAAACACGTTGCAGAACTTATTGCTGCAGGCGAGGTTGTTGAGCGTCCTGCTTCTGCTATAAAGGAACTTATTGAAAATTCTATAGATGCAGGTGCAAAGAACATTACCGTAGAAATTATGAACGGTGGCACTACATTTATGAGGGTTGCAGACGACGGTTGTGGTATTATGCGTGACGATGTTAAGTTAGCCTTTCTGCCACACGCTACAAGTAAAATTAAACTTGAAAACGACCTTGATTCTATTGCTACTTTGGGTTTTAGGGGTGAGGCTTTGTCCTCAATAAGTTCTGTGTCAAAACTACAGTTAATCACAAGACATAAAGATGAAGACATTGGAACTAACTATGAAATTTATGGTGGCGAGGAAATATCTCTTAATGATGCAGGATGCCCAGTTGGCACAACCTTTATAATTAGAGATTTATTCTACAATATACCTGCACGTATGAAATTCTTGAAAAAAGATATTTCAGAGGGAAATGCAGTTGCTAATGTTGTTGACAAAACTGCTTTATCACATCCTGAAATTGCTTTCACTTTTATAAGAGATGGCAAACAAGTGCTTAAAACCTCAGGTGACGGCAAGTTGAAATCTGCTATTTATTCTGTTTATGGCAGAGATTTTACCAATGGTTTAATTCCAGTTGATTATGAATTAGACGGTATTAAGGTACAAGGTTATATTTCAAAACCGATTAATGCTCGACCAAACAGAAATATGCAGAACTACTTTATAAATGGTCGTTATGTTAAGTCAAGAACTGCTATGGCTGCCGTTGAGGAGGCAGGTAAAGGTTGTGTAATGGTTGGAAAGTTTTTGTCTTGTGTTCTACATGTTACGTTATCTTACGAAGCGATTGATGTTAATGTACATCCCTCAAAAATAGAAGTTCGTTTTATTAACGAAAAACCTATTTTCAACGCAGTATATCACGCAGTAAAGAACTCTTTGTCTAATAATGACGAAAGAAAGAATGTTACTTTTGCTGGTAATAAGCCAGTTGCTACTTTTAACGATGTTAAAAAACCTAACCCATTTACTATGGCTCAGGCAGTTATCAACCAAAAGAAGACAGAACAAGAAGTTAAGGCTAAAGACCCAATTTCTCAACTTGATTTTGGCTTTTCTAACAATGCAAAAAGTGTCCATTCAAATGCTCTTAATGATATAAGCCCATTTGAAGTATATTCAGAGGAAGCAATTAGAAACTCACAAAAAGAAGAAAAGTTTGCAAACAAACCTAAGGTTGATTTTTCTTTTGTTGATGAGCACATTATCAGTAATTCTAAGCAAGAACCTATCGTTAATGTTGTAACACCTGTAAAAGAGGTTGTTGCGGAACAGGCTGTTGTGCAAGAAGAACCAAAACCTATATTTGAACAGCCAAAGAATAAACTTAAATTTGTTGGTGAAGCGTTTAATACTTATATTATAGTTGAAAAGAACGACAAAGAAATTGTTATTATCGATAAACACGCTGCACATGAACGTATGATTTACGAAAAGTTAAAAAAGGACAGGGGAGTAGGTTATTCACAAATTCTTTTACAGCCTATAACTGTTACTCTTAACAAAAAAGACTATGACAGCGTTATTAACAATATTGATATGTACGCTGAGTGTGCATTTGAAGTTGAAGATTTTGGTAACGGTACTATATTAGTGCGTTCTGCTCCTCAATACCTTGATATTAGCGATATTGAGTCTTCTGTTATTGAAATGGCTTCTTACATATCGCAGAATAAGAGCGATATTCGGTCAGAAAAAATGGACTGGATATATCATAATGTTGCATGTAGAGCGGCTATTAAAGGTGGTAATATAAGCACAAAAGAGGAACTTATTGACATTGCAAACAAACTTGATGAAGATTCAACTTTGCGTTATTGTCCTCACGGCAGACCGGTTTGCGTAGTTATGACAAAATATGAACTTGAAAAACAGTTTGGAAGAGTTTAAGAATGAATAAAATTAAAGTGCTTGCTGTTGTTGGACCAACTGCATCCGGCAAAACTAAATTATCTGTTGAACTTGCAAAAAAATATAATGGTGAGATTGTGTCTGCTGATAGTATGCAGATTTACAAGGATATGCAGATTGCTACTGCAAAACCTACTGATGCAGAAAAAGAAGGCATACCTCATCATCTAATGGATTTTTTGAACCCTGGCTATACTTACTCCGTTGGCGATTATGTTCTTGATGCTCAAAAAGTTATTGAGGATATTGTTAGCAGAGGTAAATTACCTATTATTTGTGGTGGTACAGGGCTTTATGTTGACTCTTTATTAAATTGTTTGAGTTTTACCGAAAATAGTAACGATCAAGTATTGAGAGAAAAATTGGCAACTTATGATGTTGATGAACTTTTATCAATGCTTGAAAAATTCGATAAACCTTCTTTCGAAAAATTATCAGTAGAAAAGAACAAGAAAAGAATTGTAAGAGCCATTGAATTCTACAAAACAACGGGTTATCCTATCTCTAAACAAAACGATGATAATAGTACAATAGAATCTAAATATGATTCATTTATCATTGGTTTAACTGCTACTGACAGGCAGTATCTATATGACAGAATTAACCTTAGGGTAGATTGTATGGTCAAGGAAGGCTTGATTGAGGAAACTCGTAAGATTTTGAGCCTTAACTTGAGTCGTACTGCAAAAATGGCTATAGGATATAAGGAATTAAAACCTTATTTTGATAATGAACAGAGTTTGGAGTATTGCGTTGATAGGTTGAAAACTGAAACTCGACACTACGCAAAACGACAACTCACTTGGTTCAGAAGAAACCCAAATATAAATTGGATAAATATAGACGAATTTGACGATAGTATGTACTTGGTGAATTTCGTTGTTGATATTATAAATAAGAGGAATATTTTAAATGGATAAAGTATTATTCAGAAGAATTTTAACTACAATACTAATTGTTTGTGTACTTGCTTATGTTATATTCCAGTTTGCAAATATGAATAAGACAAGTTCAATTGAAACTGAAGATGCAGTTACATATTCTGTTTCTGATGTTATACGAACTCAAGGGTTTGTAGTTAGAGACGAAACTTGCATTACAACTGATACTGATGGTGAATTTAGTTATAATGTTAACGATGGTGATAATGTAAGTGTTGGTCAGAATATTGCAGATGTATATGTAAATTATTCTGATGCAGTAGCAAGACAAGAAATTAAAAGAATAAATCAGCAGATTACTGCTCTTGAACAATTAGGCAGTTCTTATTTTAGCGTAAGTGTTGGTCTTGATACTGTTAACTCACAGATAGATAATGAAATTATTGATATATTGTCTGATGTTATGGTTAACGATTTTACATCTGCTCTTTCAGATTCTGAAAATCTGCTTTATTGTATTAACGAGAGGCAAATTGTAACAGGTCAAGTGGAAAATTTTGATGAAAAAATCAATTCATTAAAAGCACAAATAAAGGACCTTGAAGATAATTCTTCAAAAAAGATTAAGTCTGTTTATGCCAAAAAAGCAGGTTACTTTATTTCTAATACAGACGGATATGAAAATACATTGAGTTATAATAATATTACCGATGTTTCTCTTGATGATTTAAATAATTACACTCAATCTAAAATTGGTAATAATATTATTGGCAAAGTTGTGTCTAATCCTAGTTGGTATTTAGTATGCAAAATAGATAAAGATCAGGCGTTGTCTTTGTCAAAAATGCAAGGAAAGGCAATGGATATTTTTGTTACAATGCCTTTTGTGTCAAATATAAAAATGCCTGCTAATATTGTTGCTGTAAACCAGAAAACAAGACAGGATGACGGCGTTGTAGTTTTGAGTTGTGATTATATGGACGCTCAGATAGCAAATGCTCGAATAGAAGATGTGGAAATTCAAACACACACTTATTCTGGTCTAAAAGTTAGCAAGAGAGCAATTTATGAAGATTATGTATTTGTTTCTGATGAAAATGGAAATACTGTTAAATCTCAAGAAAAGGTACAGGGTGTTTATGTTTTGTACGGATCTGAGTTAATATTTAAGCAGATTTCTATTACATATTCGTCCGATAATTATGTTCTTTGTGATCCAACTCCTGACGAAGGGAAACTTATTAACGGAGAGACAATACAACTATACGACCAGATTGTAATTAAAGGTGATGGTTTATACAATGGAAAAGTTGTTAAGTGATGTAAAATATAATTATGATTATATAAACGAGAGAATAGCAGAAGCCGCCTGCAAGGTTGGAAAAAGCAGGGAAGATATTACGTTTCTTGCTGCTACAAAAACAGTTGATGTTGATATTATCAATTACGCTATTTCTCTTGGTCTTGATAATATTGGTGAAAACAAAGTTCAAGAACTTTTGTCTAAATATGATAACTACCATTTAGATAACTGCTCTTTACAATTTATTGGACATTTGCAAACTAACAAGGTAAAGCAAATTGTAGGCAAGGTAGATTTGATTCAGTCTGTTGACTCAGTTAAACTTGCCAGAGAAATTTCCAAACAATCTGTAAAAAACAATGTAGTTACAGATATCCTTGTAGAGGTTAATATTGGCAAAGAAGAAAATAAAAGCGGTGTAATGCCAGAGGCTCTATTAGATTTGATTTATGAAATCAAAGATTTTGACAATATTCGTGTTAAAGGCTTGATGACAATACCACCGATTTGTGATAATTCACAAGAAATTTGTGGCTATTTTAGTAAAATGCATAATAAATTTGTTGACATATCAGGCAAAAATATAGATAATATATCTATGGATATTTTATCCATGGGAATGTCATCTGATTATTATGAGGCAATTTTATCGGGTGCAAATATGGTAAGAATTGGTTCTTCTTTATTTGGCGCTCGAGATTACTCTATATAAAATTAGGAGGATATAAATTATGGCAGGTTTAGTAGATAAGTTTAAGCGCATGTGGGAAGCACCTGACGAAGAATACGAAAACGGCTATGACGAATATGGCTATGCCGAAGATGAGGATGAGTACGAGGAAGTTGCTTCATATAGCAGTTCAAACAATAGTTCCTCTCGTCGTAATAAAGTAGTTAATATTAGTGCTACTGCTAAGTTGCAAGTTGCAATTTTTAAGCCTGAAAGATTTGGCGAAGAAACAAGAGTGATTGCTGACGAACTAATTAAAACTCACACTGTAGTTCTTAATCTTGAAGAAACTAACAAGGATATGTCTCGTAGAATTATCGACTTTTTAAGTGGTGTTGCTTATGCTCATCGTGGAAAAATCAAGAGAGTTGCTACAAGCACATTCATTATTATCCCAAATAATGTTGATTTAACTGGCGATGATCTATTAGACGAGTTAGAAAATAGTGGTGTTTACTTCTAATAAAGAGGACAAAGTTTTAATATCGAGAGTTGAAGATATTATTGAACTTTCAATAAAGAGGAACAAACCTTGTTTTCTTGGCTTTTTGAATGAACGTGAAGTTTACATAATTAAAAGTCATTTTACTTACTGTAGGGATAATATTATTTTTTATGGTGGATATAACGATGCCCAGCGTGTAGTTATGTGCTATTGTGATTATTCTGTAGAACCAAAAGATTTTCCTATAACCTCGGTCTGTTTTCAATATAGAAAGATAGACAACCTATCTCACAGAGATTTTTTGGGCTCTCTTATGGGACTTGGTATTGAAAGAGATTGCGTAGGAGATATTTTAGTTAATGACGGTTTCGCTATTTGTTATGTAAAAAACGAAATTTATGATTTTGTTACTTCACAGTTATCTAAAGTCGGAAGAGTTGGCGTCAAAATTATTGACCCAAAGTCCTGCAAGTTGAATTATTCAAGTAATAACGAATTATTAGATTTTTCAGTTAGTTCGTTGCGACTTGATGTTGTGGTTGCAGCGATTACCGGCTATTCTCGTGAGAAAACGAGAGAACTTATATTATCTCAAAAAGTATTTACTAACTATTCAGTAAATCAAAATGTAAGTCACAATTTGTCTTGTGATGATGTTCTTACTATAAGAGGTAAAGGTAAATTTATCATAAAAGAACGTAGTGGCGTCACTAAAAAAGGACGCATAAAGATAAAAATTGAACATTTAAGATAGGAGAATATATTATGTTAACAATTGATGAAATTAAGGATATTTCCTTTAGACGTGGCAGAGGTTACAAAGGTGAAGATGTTGATGCTTTTATTGATGAAGTTATCGTAACATTTGAACAGTTAAAGAGAGAAAAAGCAGATTTAATCAGAAAGATGGATATTCTTGCAACAAGAGTTGAGCAATATCGTGCTGATGAAGAAACAGTTCGTAATGCGCTTTTATCTTCTCAGAGAGTTGCAGATTCTGCAATTAAAGAAGCAAACTCAAATGCTGCACAGATTATTGCTGATGCAGAAGCAAAGGCTCATAAGATTCTTTTGGATGCTAATGCAGTTACTGCAAAGCAAAAAGAAATTTATCTACAACTTAAGAGTGATGCTAACAAGTTAAGAAACGAGTTGGAAGTTACATACACAAGACATATGGATACTATCAAAAATTTACCTACTGATGCTGTTCTTGTAAGAGCAAAAGAAGAATTAGACGCAAAGTATCCTACAGTTGAAGAAAAAACTGCTGTTCAGGTTGAAGTTCCTGAAATTGAGGAAGAAGTTGTTGAAGATGTACCTGCAGTAGAAATGCCTGCTATTGATGATGTTCAGGATGATGACAATAAATTTGTTGATTTAAAATTCGGTGACGATTACGACGTAGACGCTGAATAATTTATTTTTGGAGTGTAGATCAAAATGTCTCAAGATTATAACGCAACCCTAAATCTTCCAAAAACCGACTTCCCTATGAGAGGTGGTCTTCCACTGAGTGAACCTGTGACTTTGGAAAGATGGGAAAATGAATATTTATATAAGAAGTTAATGGAAAAAAACGAGGGCAAACCTTTGTATGTATTGCACGATGGTCCTCCATATGCTAACGGTAACATTCACCTTGGTCATGCGCTTAATAAGATCCTTAAAGATTTTATTGTTCGTCACAAAAATATGTCTGGTTATAATGCTCCATATGTGCCTGGCTGGGATACTCACGGACTTCCAACAGAATTAAAGGCAAGACAAAAGGCTGGACTTGCAAATTCTGCTGAAATTTCTACAGTTGAGTTGCGTAAAATTTGCGAAGAATTCGTAAATGGCTATATTGATGATCAGCGTGAACAGTTTAAAAGATTAGGTGCTATTGGTGAGTGGGACAACCCTTATATCACATTAACTCACGACTTTGAAGCAGAGCAGATTAGAGTGTTTGCTGATATGGCTTCAAAGGGTTATATCTACAAGGGCTTAAAGCCTGTTTACTGGTGCCCAGAGTGTAAAACTGCTTTGGCTGAAGCAGAAATTGAGTATGCTGAGGATCCATGTCACTCAATTTATGTTAAGTTTTCTGTTACAGACGACAAGGGAGTATTCTCTGCTATGGGAATTGACCCTGCAAAAGTTAAGTTTGTAATTTGGACAACAACAACTTGGACTTTACCAGCAAATGTTGCAATTTGTGTAGGACCAAGATTTGAATATTCTATTATCAAAACAGGTGATGAGTATCTTGTTATGGCTACTGACCTATATCAGCAGGCAATGGAAGTTGCAGAAATTACTGATTACGAAGTAGTTGCAACAGTAAAGGGTGCTGATTTAGAGTATATCAAAACTGCTCATCCTTTCCTTGATAGAGAGTCTTTAGTTATTGTAGGCGAACATGTTACACTTGAAAGCGGTACTGGTTGTGTTCATACTGCTCCTGGCCATGGTGTTGATGACTATAATGTTTGCTTAAATTATCCTGAAATACCAGTTATTTGCCCTGTAGATTCAAACGGTGTTTTAACTGATGAAGCAGGTGAATTTGCAGGACTTTCAACCAATGATGCTAATAAGGCTATCGCTGTTAAATTAGACGAAACTGGTGCCTTATTTGCACTCAAAAAAATCATTCACCAATATCCACACTGCTGGCGTTGCAAATCTCCAATCTTATTCAGAGCGACTGATCAGTGGTTCTGTTCTGTTGAAGACTTTAAGGACAAGGCTATTGAGGCTATTGATACAGTTGAGTGGATTCCTGGTTGGGGTAAAGAACGAATTACATCAATGGTTAGAGAAAGAAAAGACTGGTGTATTTCTCGTCAGCGTAAATGGGGTGTACCAATCCCAATTTTCTACTGCGCTGATTGTAATGAACCTTATATTGACAAAGACGCAATGTTAGCAGTTGCAGATTTGTTTGGAAAAGAAGGTTCTAATGCTTGGTTTGAGAAGAGCGCAGATGAAATTTTGCCAGCAGGTACAAAGTGTCCTAAATGTGATAGCACTCACTTTGAAAAAGAAAAAGACATCATGGACGTATGGTTTGATAGTGGTTCTTCACACGCTGCTGTTTGTAAAAACCGTGATTATTTAAGTGATCAGGCAGATTTATATCTTGAGGGTGGTGACCAGTATCGTGGTTGGTTCCAGTCCTCATTGCTTACTTCTGTTGCTACTACTGGCAGAGCACCTTACAAAGCAGTATTAACTCATGGTATGGTTGTTGATATGGAACTCAGAAAAATGAGTAAATCTCTTGGTAACGGTATGAGCCCACAGGAGATTATCGACAAGTACGGTGCAGATGTACTTAGACTTTGGGTTGCTTCTTCTGACTATCATTCTGATATTAGAATTTCTGCTGAGATTTTAAAGCAACTTTCAGAGTCTTACAGAAAAATCAGAAATACTGCAAGATATATTCTTGGTAACATCAACGATTTCAACCCTAATACTGATATGGTGCAAGTTGAAGATTTGATGCCAATTGATAAATGGGCATTAAAAACTCTTAACGCATTAATTGACAAGGTTGAAAATGCTTATAACAAATTTGAGTTCCACCAGGTATATCATAGCATTCATAACTTCTGTGTTGTTGATATGTCTAATTTCTATCTTGATGTATTAAAAGATAGATTATATACAGAAAAGAAGGATAGTGTGTCAAGAAAAGCTGCACAAACAACTATTTATATTATTCTTGATGCTATGACAAGAATGATTAGCCCAATTCTTGCGTTTACTTCTGATGAAATATGGAGATATATGCCTCATAAGTCAACTGACGATACAGCGAATATCATTTTCAATGATATGCCTAAAACTGTTGAATTATCTGTATCTGATGACTTTATGGCAATGTGGGACAAAATTCACGAATTGCGCGATGAAGTTAAAAAGGTAATTGAAGTATATGTAAAAGACAAGACTATAAAGTCTTCTTTAGAAGCGAAAGTTACTTTGACTGCATTTGGTGAATATTTTGACTTCCTAAAGAAAGTTGAAGAAGAAATCAAACCTGCTCTTATAGTTTCTGAAGTTGAAATCGTAGAGGGTACAGGTGAACTTGAAATTTCTGTTGAAAAAGCAGAGGGAGATAAGTGCGAGAGATGTTGGTGCATCAGCAAAACTGTTGGTGAAAGTTCCGAACATCCTACTTTATGCTCTCGTTGTTGTGAAATTTTAAAGTAATCTAATAAATCGGTGTAGTTAATCTACACCGATTTCCAATATATGGAGTGATTTTATGCCATTAATTACATTGATACTTGCTGGGTTGGTAGTCGCTGTTGACCAAATTATTAAATATTTTGTTTCTACTTATTTACAGCCTATTGGTTCTTTTGAAGTTATACCTAATTTGTTTTCATTAACTTATGTAGAAAATAGAGGCGCTGCTTTTGGAATGCTTGCTAATTCTCGTTGGTTATTTATTGCTATAACTATTATAGTTACTGTTTTTTTAATTATTGTAGTACTTAAAAATAAGATACATAGCAAGTTGTTTTCTGCATCTATGATTTTGATTATTGGTGGTGGAATTGCTAACTTAATTGACAGAATATTCTTGGGATATGTTGTTGATTATCTAAGCTTAAGTTTCTTTCCACCTGTTTGTAATTTTGCTGATTATTGCATTTGCATAGGTGCTGCATTGCTTGTTGTTTATATACTGTTTTTTTCGGATAAAGAAAAGGTAATTAAAAATGGATAACTTTGTTTTTTATATTAATAATGAAAACATAGGGGATAGAATTGATAAATTTCTATCTAATAATCTTGAAAATGTCACCAGATCTGCAATTGTTAATCTTATTGAGCAACAGTATGTGTTTGTTAACGATAAAAACGTTGCTAAAAATTATAAATTGCGTAGTAACGATATTATATCGGTTGTTATTCCTGATCCAGTTGAGTATGAAGCGAAAGCGGAAAACATATTTTTGGACATAATTTACGAAGATGATGATTTATTGGTGGTTAATAAAGAAAAAGGAATGGTCGTTCATCCTGCTGCAGGTAACTACACAGGTACATTAGTTAACGCTTTGCTTTATCATTGTGGAGATAGTTTGTCAGGTATTAACGGTGTATTAAGGCCGGGCATCGTACATAGAATTGATAAAGATACAAGTGGTTTGCTTATAGTTGCAAAAAACGATGTTTCTCACAAACATTTGGCTGAACAAATCAAAGAACATAGTTTTACTCGTGAGTACGAAGCAATTGTGTTGGGAAATCTTAAAGACGACATTGGTACAATTGATGCGCCTATTGGCAGACATCATATTGACCGTAAAAAAATGACTGTGACTGATAAAAATTCTAAAAATGCTGTCACATATTACGAAGTTATTGACAGATACAATGGTTATACTCATATTAAGTGCAAGTTAGAAACAGGTAGAACTCATCAGATAAGAGTTCATATGGCATATTTAGGGCATCCTGTGTCTGGCGATGAAGTTTATGGCAAAAAAAATGAGAAAGTTTCGTTTAAAGGTCAATGTTTACATGCTCGTAAAATTGGCTTTATTCATCCAAGAACTCATGATTTTTTGGAATTTACCTCAGATTTACCTGATTATTTTGCTAACTATTTAACTAAACTCAAAAATATTAGTAAATAATATTCTTTTTTACAAAAAAAAGACTTGCATTTGAGCTTGAGCTGTGATATAATACATAGGCATTTGGATACCGTCGTATTGCGATGGGGTTCATTAAACGGCTAGTTAGCCGCCATTTGAAGCGGATAGTCCTCTGTACTTAGTGCATGAATATCTGAATTTTTATAGGAGGAATCAAGAAATGGACGCATTAAAAACTATTGCTGCTGATTCTTTAAAGAAAGAACTTCCTGAATTTAATATCGGTGATACAGTTAAAATTGCTGTAAACATTCGTGAAGGTCAGAGAGAAAGAATCCAGATGTTCGAAGGTACAGTTATCGCTAAGAGAGGCTCAGGCGTTGCTGAAACTTTCACAGTAAGACGTGTTGCTTACGGTGTTGGGGTTGAAAGAGTATTCCCACTTCACTCACCAAACGTAAAGAACATTGAAGTAGTACGCCGTGGTAAGGTTAGAAGAGCTAAACTTTATTATCTTCGTGACCGTGTTGGTAAGGCTGCTAAAGTTAAAGAACAAGTTAGAAAGTAATTTAAAGGGACTATTAAGTCCCTTTTTTACTTATTAAATGTATTTTAGGTGTGTAATTATGAATAATATTGATGCTTCTGAAAAGAGGGTTATACATTTAAAAAAATCAAATACTGCTGCTGGAGTGTATGATTGGGTACAATCAATGCTTTTTGCTATTGCTATTGTTATACTCTTATTAACCTTTGCGTTAAGGCTTGTTAGTGTTGATGGTGGATCTATGAATAATACTTTGTTTCACAAGGATAAAGTTATTGTTACTAACTTTTTATATACACCAAAGACAGGTGATATCGTAGTTATTAGTCACGGCGAGCATTATGCTGACCCAATTATTAAACGTGTTATTGCTACTGAGGGACAGACTCTTGAAATTGATGAAGAAAATAATACAGTAACAGTTGATGGAATTGTATTAGATGAGCCATATGCAGTTGGCAATACATATTTAAGCGATAATAATATTCCTGAGGTTATACCTGAGGGTAAAGTTTTTGTTATGGGTGATAACAGAGAAGATTCACTTGACAGTCGTAGCACTGCTATAGGCTTGGTTAATGAGTCAGACATTATCGGCAAAGCACAGTATGTAGTTTATCCTTTCTCAAGTTTTCAAAATTTAGGATAATTCAAAATATTAGTTGTTTTTAAACCACATCTGTTTTATAATAGATGTGGTTTTATATTTATATGGGGTGGTATTATGGCAGAAAAACAAAATATCCAATGGTTCCCTGGTCATATGACCAAAACGAAGCGCAAAATACAAAGTTCGCTTAAACTAATAGATTTGGTTGTTGAAATAATAGATGCAAGAATTCCTGTTAGCAGTAGCAACCCTGACCTCGCTAATATTATTCAAAATAAACCAAGAATAGTATTACTCAATAAATGTGATATGGCTGATAAAAACATTACTGCAAAATGGATTGAGTTTTATAAAGGTAAAGGTATTACTGCACTTGCTGTTGACTGCAGAAGTGGCAGAGGATTAAATCAGTTTACACCTGCAGTACGCAAAGTACTAAGCAAAAAATACGAATCACTAAGAAACAAGGGTATTATAAATCCCACTTTGAGAATCATGATTGTTGGTATTCCTAATGTAGGTAAATCTTCATTTATTAACAGAATATCAAAGCAAACCAAGGCAAAGGTTGAGGATAGACCAGGTGTTACAAGAGGTAATCAGTGGTATACTATAGCAAAAGATCTTGAAATGCTTGATACTCCCGGCGTATTGTGGCCAAAGTTTGATGATCAGACAGTTGGTGAGAACCTTGCGTTTACCGGTGCAATTAAAGACCAAATTCTTGATGTCGAATTATTGGCTGTAAACTTATTAGATTTGTTTAAAATCAGTTTGCCTGATGAGTTGTTGGAGAGAGTAAAACTGACAAAAGACGAATTTATTAGTAATGACGGTTATACTTTGCTTGAAATGATAGGCAGAAAAAGAGGTATGCTAATTTCAGGAGGCGAAGTTAATACAGAAAGAGCCGCTAATATGATTCTCGATGAATACAGAGCAGGTAAATTTGGTAATATTTCATTAGAAGCGCCGGAGGTATAGTATGGACTGGTTACTATATGAAAATGAGGCTAAATTAAAAGGTTTCAATTATATTTGCGGTGTTGATGAAGCAGGTAGAGGACCTCTTGCAGGTCCTGTTTGTGCTGCTGCTGTTATTTTGCCTGATGGTGTAATTATAGATGGCGTTAACGATTCAAAGAAACTCACAGAGAAAAATCGAGAGGTTCTATTTGATGTTATTAAAGAGACTGCAATATCATATTCTATAGCTTTTGCAACAGTTGAAGAAATTGAGGAACTAAATATTTTAAACGCAACTATGCTTGCTATGATGCGTGCAGTTGAGGGACTTGATATTCCTGCTGATTATGCGATGATTGACGGCAATAGATTGCCGCCTCTTGATATACCTTGTGAGTATGTTATTAAAGGCGATGCTAAGTCTATGTCTATTGCAGCTGCATCAATTCTTGCTAAAGTATCTCGAGATAGATTATGTAAAGATTATGCAGAAAAATACCCTCAATATGGTTTTGAAAAACACAAGGGATATGGCACAAAAGCACATACAGACGCTATAAAAGAATATGGCCCTTGTGAGATACATAGAATGAGTTTTTTAACAAAGATATTAAGTGAATAATATGAAGTTAACAAGCAGAAAAATCAGGGGAAATTATGGAGAAGATCGAGTATCCAAATTTCTTAAAAAGAATAAATATAAAATCATATCAAGGAATTATTCCTGCAAATACGGTGAAATTGATATCATTGCAGTTAATAAAGATATAATTGCTTTTGTTGAAGTTAAAACAAGAGACTGTACTCAGATTGTTGCACCACAATTTGCCGTTGATTTGAAAAAACAAAGACGTATTATGATGACCGCTCATAGATACCTAGAAGAATTTCCTACACTTAAACAGCCTAGATTTGATATAGCAGAGGTTATCATAGAAAATAATAATGTATACATTAATTATATTGATAATGCTTTTCAGCAGGAGTCAGATTATGCAGTATTTTGATTTGCATTGTGATACTATATATGAGTCTTTGGTAAGAAACATTGATATATCTTCCACTGAATTACAACTCAATATTTTGAATACAAATAATCTAAATTGGCATATCCAATGCTATGCTATTTGTGTTCCAGAGGAAATTCTTGGCGAAAATGCAACAAAAATGTTTAAAGATGCTTATGCAAGACTTCTTAATCAATGTCAAAAATTTGATATTAAAGTTATCAAAAGTTATGCAGATGTGCTTGATGTGGTAAATAACAATAAAAAGGGTGCAATTTTTACGGTAGAAAATTCATCTGTTCTTGCTGGAAAATTAGAAAACATCGAATTGTTTTCTGAATTTAACGTAAAATTTGCTACATTAACTTGGAACGGTAGAAATGAATTAGGCGCAGGTGCACAGGTTGCTCATTCTAACGGCTTAAGTGTGTTTGGTGTAGATGTGGTGCGAGAATTAAACAAGAGGAATATCACCATTGATGTTTCTCATGCAAGTGATAGGTTGTTTTATGATGTAATGAATATCACCACCAGACCAGTTGTTGCAACTCACTCCAACTCTCGTGCTATTACTAATGTTAGGAGAAATTTAACTGACAAACAATTTGAAATTATCAGGGACCAGAAAGGAGTAGTAGGTCTAAACTTCTTTAGAGGTTTTCTCAACAATAACCCCGACAAAGCATCAAGGTACGATATTCTGCGTCATGCTGATCATTTTCTGGCGTTAAGAGGTGAGGACACACTGGCAATTGGTGCTGATTTTGATGGTTGCAGATTACCACAAGATCTCACAGGAATTGAAAATGTGAGCGAAATTTACGAATTATTTTTGAGGCATAACTATAGTGAAAGTCTTGTGCAGAAGATTTTTTATAAAAATGCCCTTAAATTCGCCGAAAACTTTGACAAATAGTGTAATTTGAGGTATAATATTTAGTCGATAATGGTTCTGAAAGGATGTTATTATGTTATATAACAGTACAGAAAATAAAAGTGAAGTAGTTTCTGCTGCTCAAGCCATTGCACAAGGTATTTCCAAAGAGGGTGGTTTGTTTGTGCCACAGGAATTGCCAAAGTATGATGAGGCTACTTTTAAGGCTTTACTTAAACTTGATTACAAAGGTAGAGCAAAGAAGATTTTCGCAGATTACTTATCCGACTTTACTGCAGATGAAATTGATGAATGTGTAGAGAAAGCATATACTGCAGAAAAGTTCGGTGGAGATAACCCTGCTCCACTTAATTGTAAAAAGTATAACGGTAATGATGTAAATATCTTGGAGTTATGGCACGGACCAACTTGTGCATTTAAAGATATGGCTTTACAGATTTTACCTCATTTTCTAACAAAATCTTTAAAGAAAACTAATGATGGTAAAGATGCTGTTATTTTGGTTGCAACATCAGGTGATACCGGCAAGGCCGCACTTGAGGGTTTTAAAGATGTAGATAACACAAAGATTATTGTATTTTATCCTGTAGATGGTGTTAGTCCTATGCAAAAACACCAGATGAATACACAGGAAGGTAATAATGTTTGTGTTTGTGCAATTGAGGGTAACTTTGATGATGCTCAGACTGGTGTTAAAAACATTTTTACAACTACAGAAATCGCAGATACATTGGAATCAAACAATATGATGTTCAGTTCTGCAAACTCAATTAACTGGGGCAGATTGCTTCCACAGATTGTTTATTACATATCTTCTTATTGTGATTTAGTTAATATGGGTAAGATTGAGTTAGGAGATAAAATTAACGTTGTTGTTCCTACAGGTAACTTTGGTAATATTCTTGCTTCTTATTATGCTTGCGAGATGGGTTTGCCAATTAATAAATTTATCTGTGCTTCTAACTCTAATAATGTATTAACTGATTTTATTAAAACTGGTGTTTACGATAAAAATCGTAAATTCTATACAACAATTTCACCATCTATGGACATTTTGGTTTCATCTAACCTTGAAAGACTACTTTATAAGTTATCAGGAGATAATGATGTAGTTACAAGAAATTGGATGACTCAACTTAAGACGGAAGGCAAGTACCAAGTATCTGATGAAGTTAAGAACGAAATACTTGCTAAGTTCTACGGTGGTTATTGTGATGATAAAAACACAAAGGCTACTATTGCAAAAATGTTTGAGGATGAAGGTTATCTTTGCGATACCCATACTGCAGTTGCTGTTTCTGTATATGACCAGTATGTTAGCAAAACAGGTGACAAAACGCCTGTTATTATTGCTTCTACTGCAAGTCCATATAAGTTCTCTAATGCAGTTCTTGATGCAGTAAACGATGGCAGAAAAGTTCCTGATAATGAATTTGATATGGTTGACTTGCTCAACGAAATCTCAAGTACGGAAGTTCCTGCTCCATTGGCTTCATTAAGGGATAAAAAATCTCGTTTCTCAAATGTTTGTAATAAAGATGATATGCCTGAATTTGTGCTAAAAACTTTGGGAGTAAAATAATGTCGCTTTTTGCTATAGCGGATTTACATTTATCGTTAGGCACTGACAAACCAATGGATGTTTTTTCTGGTTGGGATAACTACGTTGAGCGCTTAACTGATAATTGGAATAAACTTGTTACCGACAAGGACACTGTTGTTGTTGCAGGAGATATTTCCTGGGCAATGAAACTTGAAGATACAAAACAAGATTTTCATTTTATAAATTCACTACCGGGTAATAAGATTTTCCTCAAAGGAAATCATGACTATTGGTGGGAAACTTGCAATAAAATGAATAAATTTTTGCAAGAAAATGAATTTGATAAAATCAAAATATTATTTAATAACAGTTATGAATGTGACGACTTTGTTGTTTGTGGCACAAGAGGTTGGGTTATAGATAGCACTTCTGATAGTGATTTAAGTGTATTAAATCGAGAAGTTGGTCGATTAAGATTATCTCTTGAAAGTGCCAATAACTCAAACAAAGAAAAGGTAGTGTTTTTGCATTATCCACCTGTTTACGGTAATATGGTGTGTCAAGAAATTATTGCTGTACTAAAGGAATATAATGTGAAAAAATGCTATTATGGACATATTCACGGTTCTGCAATGATTAGAGGCTCAATAAATGGTGAGTACGATGGAATTGATTTTAAATTGATTTCATGTGATGGTTTATCATTTATGCCGTTACTGGTAAGATAGGCAGAACCAAAGAAATATATATTGATAGAAATTAGCATAAATGCTACAATAAATCTATAAGTTTATGGAGGAATTTAAAATGAGTTTAAAAAATTCTACAAAATTAGAAAATAATAAGGTTGAATTAGAAGTTTCTGTTGATAAAGAAACTTTTGCGGCTGCTATCAATAAGGTTTACAAGAAGCAAGTTAAGAATATCAACATTCCTGGCTTTAGAAAAGGTAAAGCACCAAAGCAGATGATTGAAAAAATGTATGGTAAAGAAGTATTCTATGACGATGCAATGCAGGACTGCTATCCAGATGCACTTGCTGATGCAGCAATCGAGGCTGGTGTTAAGATTGTTACTGTTGACAACCTTGAGTGTACTGAAGTTTCAGAAGAAGGCTTTACTTTTAAGGCAACTGTTATTAAGGTGCCATCTTTAACTGTTGATGGTTATAAGGGCATTAAAATAGAAAAGAAATCTACTGAAGTTACTGATGAATTAGTTGATGCTGAGTTACAGGCTGTTCGTGATAGAAATAGCAGAATGGTATCAGTAGAGGGTAGAGCGGCTGCTCTTGAAGACACAGTAGTTATTGACTTCGAAGGCTCAGTTGATGGTGTTCCTTTTGAAGGTGGTAAGTCAGAAAACTTTAACCTAAAATTAGGTTCTAATAGTTTTATCCCTGGCTTTGAGGATGCTATTGTTGGTCACGAAGTTGGCGAAGAATTTGTTATTGATGTTACTTTCCCTGAAGAATATCACGCTGAGGAACTCAAGGGTAAGGCTGCACAGTTTGCTATCAAACTACACGAAATCAAAACTAAAGAACTACCAGAAGTTGACGATGACTTTGTAAAGGATGTTTCTGAAAAAGATACTGTAGCAGAATATATGGAAGAACTTAAAGAAAAAGTTGCTACAAGACTTAATGAAGAGGCAGACAAAGACGTTGATAACCAGTTAACTGAAAAACTTGTTGAATTAGCAACAGAGGAAATCCCTGATGCTATGTATGATAACGAAGTTAGAGATATGCTTAATGAATTTGATATGAGATTGCGTTCACAGGGTATGGATTTAGCAACTTATTGTCAGTATACAGGAATGGAAATTGGATCAGTTGAGGCTATGTATAAGCCACAGGCTGAAACAAGAGTTAAACTAAGATTAGTTCTTGAGGCAATTGCTCGTCAGGAAGAAATCACAGTTACAGATGAAGATATCGAAGCAGAGTTTGTCAAGATGGCTGAAAGTTACAAGGCAGAAGTTGATGAAATCAAAAAGTATATTCCTGCTGAAAACCTTGCAGAAGATATGAAGGTTGAAAAGGCTATGAACTTTGTTAGAGATAACGCAAAGATTAAATAATTGAATAACTTTTAGATTATTGTCTATTATTATATAGAAAGGATGATATGTTATGGCATTAGTACCTTATGTTGTTGAGCAAACTAACCGTGGTGAACGTTCTTATGATATTTACTCTCGTTTGCTTGAAGACAGAATTATTATGCTTACTGAAGAAGTGAATAGTGCAAGCGCAAGCGTTGTTGTTGCTCAGTTACTTTATCTTGAGGCACAAGACCCTACCAAAGATATTTGTCTTTACATCAATAGCCCAGGTGGTTCTGTAACAGACGGTTTGGCTATCTATGATACTATGCAGTATATAAAATGTGATGTTTCTACAATTTGTATGGGTATGGCTGCAAGTATGGGTGCATTTCTACTTGCTGCTGGTACAAAGGGCAAGAGATATGCTTTACCAAACGCTGACATTATGATTCACCAGCCATCTGGTGGTGCACAAGGTCAAGCAACAGATATGGAGATTCACACAAAACATATTCTAGATATAAGACAAAAACTCAATGAGATTTTGGCAGCAAACACAGGCCAACCTATAGATGTAATTGCCAAAGATACAAACAGAGATAACTTTATGACTGCACAGCAGGCTTTAGAATACGGCTTAATTGATAAGGTATTCGATAAAAGATAAGTGAGGATATTTTATGCCTAACAAAGTAAATGACGATATTTA
The DNA here is from genome assembly GCA_964629465.1 of uncultured Ruminococcus sp. Taxonomy (GTDB): domain Bacteria; phylum Bacillota; class Clostridia; order Oscillospirales; family Acutalibacteraceae; genus Ruminococcoides. The sequence goes on from CAZVRE010000003.1 coordinate 45,454, forward strand.
TTGTTCTTTTTGTGGCAAACCACAGGAACTTGTTGGTCGTTTGATTAAGGGTAACGGTGTTTATATTTGTGACCAATGTGTTGATTTATGTATGAGCATTTTGGAAGATACGGAATTTGACACTACACCTGATTCAAATGATAAAATCGACAATAGTGTTGAGATGCCACAATTACTAAAACCTGTTGAGATTAAGGCAATTCTCGACGAGTATGTAATTGGTCAAGATGCTGCCAAAAAGGCATTAAGTGTTGCAGTTTATAATCATTACAAAAGAGTATTTAATAACGATGATGATATCGATTTTGCCAAAAGTAATGTACTTTTGCTCGGACCAACTGGTGTAGGTAAAACACTTTTGGCACAGACTTTGGCAAAAGCGTTAGATGTTCCGTTTGCTATTGCTGATGCTACTACTTTGACTGAAGCAGGTTACGTTGGTGAAGACGTTGAGAATATTTTGCTTAAGTTAATACAGGCTGCTGACTTTGATATTGAAAAAGCAGAAAAAGGTATCATCTATATTGATGAAATTGACAAGATTTCAAGAAAGTCCGAAAATCCTTCTATCACTCGTGATGTAAGTGGTGAAGGTGTTCAACAGGCATTACTTAAAATTATTGAAGGTACTGTTTCCAATGTGCCTCCACAAGGTGGTAGAAAGCATCCACAACAAGAATTTTTGCAGATTAACACCAAGAATATCTTGTTTATTTGTGGTGGTGCTTTTGATGGCCTTGAAAAAATTGTTGAAAAGCGAAAAGGAGCTTCAATAGTAGGTTTTGGCGCTAATGTTCAAGAAAAGACAGTACTTGATGAGACAGGTTGGATGAGTGACGTTGTAGGTCACGACCTTGTAAAATTCGGTATAATTCCTGAACTTGTAGGACGTGTTCCTGTTATTACTGCTCTTAACGGACTTGATGTTGATGCTCTTATAAAGATTTTGACAGAGCCTAAAAATTCGCTTATCAAACAATATACACGTTTGTTTGCACTTGATAATGTTGATATTGAGTTCACTGATGATGCATTAAGGGCTATTGCTATTAATGCTAAAGAACAAAAGACAGGTGCTCGTGGTTTGCGTGGAATTATGGAGAACATTTTGACAGACCTAATGTTTGAGACTCCATCTGATACAACAATATCAAAGATTGTTATCAATGAAGATGTTGTTAATAAAAAATGCGAGCCAATCGTTGAACGTGATAAAAAGAAAAAATCTTCCAAAGCAAAAATAACTCAAAATATTATGAATGCAGAGGAAGTTTCTTAATTCGATTATTTGCTGTAATGTCAATTTCCTCTTGATTTTGGCACTACAGCATTTGATTTTAAGGAGACTATTATGAAGTTTACGGATGCCACATCTTACAATTTACCTGTTTTACCACTACGTGGCTTGGTTGTATTCCCAAAAAATTTGTTGCATTTTGATGTAGGCAGAAAGAAGTCTAAAAACGCAATAAACGCTGCTATGCGTGAAAATCAGTTGGTGTTTTTAGTTGCTCAACAAAACGCTGCAGTTAATAATCCGGATTTTGATGATTTGTATTCAATGGGTGTTGTGGCAAAAATTGTGCAAGTAATTAAACAACCGGATGTTACAAGAGTTGTTGTTGAAGGACAAGTCCGTGCTACTGCTATTGAGTGCTTTTACGACGAAAAATGTATGTTTGCACAGGTGCAAACCTTACCAGATGTAATCGAACCTGAGACAGCAAGAGAACTTGCTTTAATAAGGCAGTTAAAATCAGTTTTTGAAAACTACACAAATGTTACTCCAAAATTACCAGCTGACATTTTATTTAAAGTGGCTTTGTGTAAAAATGGTGGAGAATTAGCTGATTACATAGCAAGTAACATTGTGTTAGATTATCAGCAAAAACAGTTGATTTTAAATACAACTTCTGTTACAGAACGACTTGAAAATCTCATTGACATATTAACAGAAGAAATATTTATCCTTGAAATCGAGAGAGAAATAGGGGATAAAGCAAGAGAAAAAATTGAGAAAAATCAACGAGAATATTTATTGAGAGAGCAAAAGAGTATCATTGAGGCTGAATTAGGCTTAGATGATGACCCTGCGTCTGATTCTGAGGAATATGCAGAAAAGATAAAGGCACTTAATTTACCGGGGAAATCCGAAGAAATACTATTGAAAGAATGTAAAAAACTTAATAGAATGCCATTTGGAAGTCAAGAAATTTCCGTTATTCGTACATATTTGGATACTGTTTTGGAACTTCCTTGGAATAATTCCACTAAAGATGTCGTAAATCTTGCTAAAGTAAGAAAGACTCTTAATAAAAATCATTATGGTTTGGACAAAGTTAAAGATAGAATTGTTGAACAACTTGCAGTAAGAACTCTAAATGATAACATCAAAGGTCAGATAATTTGTCTTGTTGGACCTCCTGGTGTTGGTAAGACTTCTATTGCACAATCTGTTGCTGAAGCAATGGGTAGAAAATTTGCAAGAATTGCCTTGGGCGGCGTACATGATGAGGCTGAAATTCGAGGCCATAGACGTACATATATTGGCGCTATGACCGGTAGAATTATGAGTTCAATTAAAAGTGCAGGAACTAATAATCCTGTACTGGTTTTGGATGAAATTGATAAGATCAGCGCAGATTATAAAGGCGATCCTGCGTCTGCTTTGCTTGAAGTGTTAGATGGTGAGCAGAACAACAAATTTGTTGACCATTATATTGATTTGCCTTTTGATTTATCAAAGGTATTCTTTATTACAACTGCAAATGATCCATCAAGAATTCCTTCTGCTCTTTATGACAGAATGGAAATAATAGAGTTGGATAGTTATACAAGAGAAGAGAAATTTAATATTGCTAAAAAACATCTTATAGTTAAACAGTTAAAAGAGAATGGCCTTAATAAAAAAATAGTTAGCTTTAATAACAAGGCTATTTATTCTATGATTGATTTTTATACTAGAGAAGCAGGTGTAAGAACTCTCGAGAGAACTATAGCAAAAGTATTGAGAAAAATCGCTGTTAAACACATTGAAAACCCAGATGAAACTTATAAGATAACTGACAAAAATATTCAGGATTATTTAGGTGTTCATAAATACAATTTGGATAAACTACCTGAATGTAACGAAATAGGTGTGGTTAACGGTTTGGCTTGGACTTCTGTTGGTGGAACTTTATTGCCTATAGAAGTTGCTGTAATGCCTGGTGAAGGTAAAGTTCAACTTACAGGTTCATTGGGAGATGTTATGCAAGAGAGTGCAAAGGCAGCTATAACCTGCATTAGAAGTCATTGCGATCAATTAGATATTAACCCTTATTTTTATAAAGAATATGATTTACATATTCATGCGCCTGAGGGAGCAGTGCCAAAAGACGGTCCTTCAGCGGGTATAACTATGGCTACTGCTATTTATTCTGCTTTGTCTATGCGTCCTGTAAGACGAGAAATTGCAATGACAGGCGAAATTACCCTACGAGGAAAAATTTTGCCTATAGGTGGCTTAAAAGAGAAATCTATGGCTGCTTATAAGGCTGGTATTAAGAAGATTTACATCCCTGTTGATAATGTACCATCTCTTGAAGAAGTTGATGAAGTTGTTAAGCAAAATGTTGAGTTTGTACCTATATCACTGTTTACAGATGTGTTAAATAGTGCTACTATTAAACCTGACAATACTGCTTCTGATGTAAATAACTTAATAATTCCGAGCAAAGAAGTACATACCACTACAGTTAGACAGTAGGTGAATTTATGAATTTTAATAATGTTGAGTTTCAATATGCAGCAGGCTATGTTGATCAATTACCTGAATCTGATTTACCAGAAATTGTATTTTCAGGTCATTCAAATGTTGGCAAAAGTTCCCTTATAAACAAACTCGTTCAGCGCAAAAATCTTGCAAGAGTTAGTTCCCAGCCAGGTAAAACTGCTACAATTAACTTTTATAAAGCAAAAGATTTTAGATTAGTTGATTTACCTGGATATGGTTATGCAAAAGTCTCTAAACTTGAAAAGGCAAAATGGGCAGAATTAGTTGAGGGCTATTTGTCTGCAGGTAGAAATATCGCATTGATAATTCAGATTATTGATATTCGTCACAAACCTACTCAGGATGACTATGATATGCTCAAGTTTTTGTACGAGAGCAATGCGCCTTTTGTAATAGTTTTAACAAAAAAGGACAAACTTAAAAAAACTGCTTATGAAAAAAGAATTGACGAAGTTCTTGATGAGTTGCAAGATTTTGAGGGAATTGAATTGATCCCATTTTCTGCTATTGACGGAAGTGGTCTTGATGATGTTAAAACTGTTATTGAAGAATTTATAAACGATTTGGAAATGGAGGACTAATAATGTTTGTTAACGATTGTTTGAATGTTAATGAATTAGGACATTTAACTATCGGTGAATGCGATACATTGGAACTTGCAAAAGAATATGGCACTCCGCTTTATGTTCTTGATGAAAATTCAATTAGAAATGCTTGCAAAAGTTATGTTAATTCCATCACTGATAATTATGACGGTAATGGTTTGCCTTTGTATGCAAGTAAGACATTGTCCTGTAAAGAGATATATAGAATTGTAAACAGTGAGAACCTCGGCGTAGATGTAGTGTCAGGCGGTGAGTTGTATACTGCTTTGAGCGTTGGTTTTCCAACTGATAAAATACATTTCCATGGTAATAATAAAACTGCAGATGAACTTGAGTATGCTCTTGAAAGTGGAGTTGGCAGAATTGTTGTTGATAACCTTGATGAGTTAAAACTTATAAATAATATTTGTGAAAATATGAAAAAAAAGGCTTATATATCTTTTAGAATTAAGCCTGGAGTGGATGCTCATACTCATGATTTTATCAGAACAGGTCAAATAGACTCAAAATTTGGCTTTGCCCTTGAAAATGGTGAGGCTATTGAGGCAATTAAGATGACAAAAGAGTACGATAATATTGAACTTGTTGAACTCCATTGCCATATTGGTTCACAGATTTTTGATGTTGAACCATTTGTTGCAGCATCTGAAATTATGATGGATTTTATCGCTAAGGTTAAAAATGAACTTGGCATCATTATTAAAGAATTAAATCTTGGCGGTGGCTTTAGTATTAAATATACAAATGATGATTCTCCTGTTCCGTATGGAGAGTATATGAAAGCAGTTTCAGTTGCAGTTAAGTCAAAAGCAGAAGAACATGGCCTTGAAGTGCCTTATATTTACATTGAACCAGGTCGTTCTATTGTAGGCGAATCTGGTGTTACCTTATACAAAGTTGGCTCACGCAAAGAAATAAAGAACGTTAGGACATATGTATCTGTTGATGGTGGAATGACTGATAATATCAGATATGCTTTGTATCAGGCTGATTATACTGTTGTTAATGCTGGTAAGGCTAATAAACCTTGTGATGATATTGTAACAGTTGCTGGTAAATGTTGCGAAAGTGGCGACCTTATTGGTGAAAATGTTAGCATAGCCAAAGTTGAGGTGGGGGACACATTGGCTGTTTTGTCCACAGGTGCATATAATTATTCTATGGCTTCTAATTACAATAGAAACGTTCGCCCTCCTATAGTTCTTGTCAACAACGGAAAACATAGATTGATTGTTAAGAGGGAAACCTATGAACAATTAGTACAAAATGATATTTAATTTAAAAAAGGCACCTTTTGGTGCCTTTTAATATTTAATCTATTGAATTCTTAATTTAATAGTGCTAAAATATTAAATATAAAGTTTTTGAAAAGAGATGACCTAAATGGAATACGAATCTGCGGTTTGTACTGCAGAAAGATTAGGTGTTACAATACGAACAATTCAAAAATGGTGTAAGGAAGGTAAAATCAAGGACGCAAAGAAATTGGGTAGAGACTGGCAGATACCAGTTGATACCAAACGTCCCAATGATGCTACTTATACCACTGATGACGGACGTTTAATGCTTGTTGATATACCATTTCGCCTTACTAATGCAGATTTCGAACTAGGAAAATGCTATGATTATATTGAAAGTATTGAAAATCTTGAATCACGTAATATAACTTTAGGTGAATATTATTATTACATTGGTGAGTTTGAAAAGGCTTCAATTATTTTGGAACCATATCTTAACAGTAATAACCCTACATATAAGGGTAGTGCGTCGTTAATTTGTGCTTTTGCTAATTTATCGTTAAAACATGAGCATATGACTGATTTCACTTGTAATTTGCTTGCCGATCAATTAGAAAATGAACTTGCACTAAATACTACTCCTTTGCTTAGAGCAATAGACGTAATGGTATCTACCGTGTTAGGTGTTATGTTTCACTATTCTAACGATAAAATTCCTCCATTGCATCAGTATGTTAAGTATTTGCCTGATGGATTAAAGGCATATTCTTGCTATTTGATGTCTTATAGGGCTTATTTGAGGAAAGATTACAGTCGTTCTCTCGGTATTGCAGACACATGTCTTGCTTGCAGCAGTAACACACACCCTATACCTGATGCTTATTTGCATATTATGGCATCAATTAACCTTATGAATCTTATGAAACCTAAAGAGGCAAAAATAAGGTTTGGTATGGCTTGGGATTTGTTAAAACACGATAATATTATTACACCTATTGTTGAACATCACGGGTTGCTGTTAGGCTTGGTAGAGGTTTATTTTAAAAAAGATTATCCTGAAATTTTTAAGAAAATTATAAATGCTACTAAGAATTTCAACAACGGATGGTTTGAGGTACATAATCGTAGTACAGGTGGAAATGTGGCAAGTAACCTTACTCCAACTGAATTTACAGTGGCTATGTTGTATAATCGTGGTTGGAGAATAAAAGAAATTGCAAACCACATTGAACTCTCTGAACGAACTGTTAAAAATTATTTACAATTAGTCTACGAAAAACTAAACATTAACGGTAAAAAACAACTTGAAAAATTTATGTTAAAATAATCTTTTTTAGCGGATATTCTTTGTGAATATCCGCTTTAATTTTTTTGATGTTCGTTTTGACGAACTTTTTAAATTATAAAAATTCCCCATAAACAGTAGTGTTTTTAAAATATTATCCCTTAAATTTTGCACTTTTTTTATTTAAAACGTATCATTACAAAATTTTCCATATGCTATATAATTAAATTATAAAAAAGGAGAGGAGTGAGGCACTTGTCAGACGTAAAAAAAAGAATTTTTCAACTTGATGAAGATTCAGTTGAAGTTATTTTTACTAAAAATGATAAATTTAATATATATTTTGGCGATTATCCAGATTTTTCGGAGAATCCAAGATATACTCCTAATGGTAGACCTTGGGTTAATGCAACTCGTATAGGTTGCCCTTATTCTAATATTATTTATGATGACTGTGGTTCATGCTCACATTTTTTAAGAGAACATTCAAGTGATTTGATTGGTATCTGCATCAATGATGCAATGCGAATAAACAAGAAGGAGGAAAATTCTCGATGAAAAAACGTATAATTTCAATAATTCTATCCCTAACTATTTTATTTGGATGTATTTCATCTGTATCATTTATAGCATCTGCTAATACTACGGATGATAATTCCCAACAAATTGAATACGAAGGTGGATGGAATCCATCAGAATACGCAGTAGATGGAACTACTTTGTATAATGATAGAGTTGCTATAAGCAAAACTATTGCAGCAACTGATGATGAAAACTACTTTGATATTACTTTGGAGATTGTTGCCAAAGATTTTACTATTGATCAGTCTGTTGATGTGGTTGTTGTAATGGATAACTCTAATACTATGAATGCAACACATCAAAATGTGTATCAGGGTCAAACAGGATATAATGCTAACGATTCAAGACTAAATCAAGCAAAAGATTCTATAGATATTTTTATCGATAAATATTCAGTAAATGATAAAATCAGTGAAGATAGACGTTTTGGCCTTGTTACTTTTAATTCATACGCAAATACTGTAATTCCTCTTACTACTCTTAATACTAAAGAACAGGCAGAAGAAATTAAAACTAAGGTAAATGCAGTAACTGCTTCATCTAAAGACAGAGAGCGTTTTACTAACATAGAAGGTGGTTTGCAGTTAGCGTACAATTTGCTTAAAAATTCTAATGCAGTTTATAAGTATATTATATTTGTTACAGACGGTTTTCCAACAACTTATATCGAAAGTGGAAAAGATAGCACAACACAAATTATAGGATACGATACTTTTGTAACTGGAAATTATAATGCTTCTAGGTTAAATGAAGATGGTTATTTTGCTGATTCAGTAACAGGAAAAGTATGTAACTACGGTGTTGATTATTCAGATAAAGCAGCAGATAAAGCAGATGATGTTGCAACGACTATAAAAAATGACGGTATAAATATTTTCTCTATCGGTATTGATGTGGGCGCTCAATCAGTTGACGGATATGTGGACACATTTAAGAACAGCCCATTTACTACTGTTGATAGAAGAAGCACTCAATATGTAATTGGAAATACAACTGAATCATACGAAAAATGGTTGAGAGAAAGTATTGCCGGTGGTACATTATTAAATGAGGTTGATGACCATAAATATTCATCTGGTAATGATAATGATACATTGCACGCCGCTTTTGACAACATTCTTAATGATATCTCATTAATTCCAAACGAAACATCTCGTCAGGCTTATACTATCGACCCTATGAGTGATTACGTTGAATTTTTAAATTTCTACGATAAGTATAATAATACTTGCGATGAAATTATCAATGAAACTACACAAGAAGATGTTGCTACATTTGATAGTGAAACTGAAACAATTACTTGGTGGTTAAAAAATACAGATAATTGGTATATTGACGAGCACGGTAACTATGTTTTGTTTATTGTCTATAGAGTAAGACTCAAAAACGAAATGGAAGGATTTAGTTATTCAACTGCTTTAGAAACTAACGATAAGACAACATTCTACTTTAAAACTATTGACATCGAATCTGGCAACCCTTTGTATGGTGATAACTCATTAGATGCCACAATACCTGAAGTTGAAGGTTATTACGGCGATTTGACTTTTACAAAGGTAGATAGTATTACAAGAGAACCTATATCTGGAGCAGAGTTTAAGTTGTCTCATAAAGGTGAAAGTTGCCCTGTTTGTAATGCTGATGCACATATTACAGATAGAACTGCAACAAGCGATGAAAATGGTATTGTAACATTTGAAAATCTACCATCAGGTCACGAATACGTACTTATAGAAACAAAGGCTGCCGATGGATATCAGATTGGTTCTCATCATACTGTAGTTGTTTCTTATGGTCGTACTTATATTCATGGGGAAGAAGTTAGCGATTCAAAGCCTGCTTATGTTACAAACCAAAAATTGATACCTGCTACGCTTGATTTATCAGTAAATAAAACCTTAGTTGATGGAGATTTAGTAGGCAATGAATTTGTTTTTGTACTTGATGGACAACGTCCAAATGGAATTGAATATCAAGAAAGAATACATAACGATTCTAATGGTGAAGCTACTTTTGATACTATAATTTTTGAGCAGGAAGGTAATTACGTATTTAATATTTTCGAAGAAAAGGGAAAAGATGATAGTATTATTTATGATGACACTACATATAAAATAGAATGTACAATAACGCTCAATAGTGAAGGTACAGGATATGTAATTGAAACAAAAGTTAATGGAAAAGAGATAGATAATGATTCTAAACCTGATACTTTTGAATTTGTTAACAAAAGAAGAAATAGTGCAAAAGTTACTCTTGAAGCAACTAAATATTTTGACGGTAAAACACCTAATAATGATCAGTTCTATTTTGCATTAATTGACCAAAAAGGTGATGTGGTTGAAACTGTTACTAACACAGGTTCAAGCGTTAAGTTCAAAGAATTGGAATTTTCACATACAGGAAATTATATTTATACTATAAAAGAAGTTCACGGTAATGATGCTAATATTCATTATGATCATACAGTGTACACAGCAAAAATTACTGTAACTGCACCTGAAAACAGTGACAGTTTTGATGCACAGGTTGTTTATATGAAGGATAATGCTATTATATCTGATGTATCCTTTGAAAATAAAACAAGAATTCCATCTAATTTAAAAATTTACGCAAATAAGACATTAGATGGTAATATACCTAATGAACAAACATTTGGTTTCCAGTTGAAGGATGATAAAGGTAAAGTTTTACAAACCACTTACAATAATGATAACGGTATTATCGAATTTGATGAAATAGCTCTTTCTCAACCTGGTATTTATACATATTACATAAATGAAATTATAAAAACTAATGATAATTTCACTTATGATAAAACAGTATATGAAGTATTGATGAAGGTAGAATCACAACATACAATTGATGGCTATTATATGGAACTTTATGTACTAAAACTTGTTGGTGATGATACAGAAGTTGTAAAATTTTATTACGGAACAGATATAACTATTGCTGCTGATAATACGATTCTGTTTGAAAATTATAGTCGCCAGAACGTAAAAGTTAATTTAACAGCAGAAAAAACGCTTAATGGTGTTGCACCTGGTGAAAACGATATATTTGAATTTGCTTTAAAAGATGCAGAAGGTAATTTACTTCAGACTGTAAATAACGATGGCAAGTATATAGAGTTTGATGAACTTATATTTAATACTTGTGGAACATATGAATTTACAGTAGAAGAAGTGGAAGGTGACGATGACGCTATAAAGTATGACAATACAGTGTACACCGTTATAATTACAGTAACTGCTCCTGAAGATAGCGATTCATTGGCAGCACAAGTTTTAATAGACGATTCTATAGATAGTACAATCACATTTGCTAATGAAACTATAATACCAATTGATGTTGATTACCATAGGGATCCTGAACCGACTGAAATTGATGAAGATAAAGTACCACAAACAAGTGATGAATCAAACTTGTTTGTATGGTGTATGTTAATAGTATTGAGTGTTATTACAATAAGTGTGTTAACATTAGGCAAAAAGAGTAAAAGTAATAGAAAATAATTAGTCGTTATATTACTAATTTTGAGGTAAAAGTGAAGAAATTATTTTCCGCTAATGTAGTTATTAGCATAGTTTGTGTTATAGTGATTATAATTTCGTCCTGGCAGATATTTACTATTTTATCGTCAAGACACATTGCTAAACAACAATATCAAAAAATTACAACTGAATTTATAAAGTTTAATTCTGATGATAACAAAAACTCTGATAACAAACTTAAAGTAGGGGGGAACACTCCAATTTCAGTTGATTTTGAGAGTTTATCATCAAAATACTCTAATGCAGTTGGATGGATATACATAAACGAGGATATTAGTTATCCTGTTATGCAAGGGAACGATAACGATTATTATCTTACTCATTTACCAAATGGGGAAGAAAATAGTTCTGGAGCGATATTTGCAGATTATAGAAATTCAACTGTAGGAGAGGACGATAATTACATAATTTATGGTCATAATATGAAGAACAACTCAATGTTTGGTTCTCTTGATAACTTTAAAAATTCTGATTATTATGTCGAAAATAATAAATGTTATCTCTATACTGAAACTAAGACTTATGTATATAATATTGTTGCAGGCTTTGTAACAGATTCAAGTAGCAACGTCTATAACATTGAATTTTATAATGATAATGAATTTAGTTCTTTGATAAATGATGCGTGTAGCAAATCTGCTTTTAAATCAAATTACACATACAAAACAGGGGATAAATTTCTAACTCTATCCACCTGTACAAATGGATCTGACAACTCAAGATTTGTGTTGTTATGTGTATTAAATTAGTTTAAAATGAATGCCAAGTGAAAACCACTGGGCATTCATTATTTTTTGTTTTTCACATTTGATAATGGGTTTGCATTAGCAGCCTGTTCCAACTGCTCGTTTTTAAGGTGAGTATAGATTTCAGTTGTACCAAGATTTTCGTGACCTAAAATATCTTTAAGTACTCTAATGTCTACATTTCCTGTTTGATACATAAGTGTAGCAGCAGTATGACGCAATTTATGGCAAGAATAACCTTGGCTATTTAAACCGATTTTCTCAAGATATTTATACACCATTGCTTGAACAGTTTTGGCAGACATTCGTCTATTATTTCTACTTATAAACAAAGCGTTTCTATCTTTGATATTTTCAACAACTGGACGCACCTGCATATAGTCATTTATTGCGTCAATACAGGCTGAATTAAGGTAAATAATGCGTTCTTTGTTACCTTTACCTACAACTCTCATAGTGTTGTCTGTGCGAATATCATTGTAATTTAAGCCAACAAGTTCAGATAATCGCAAACCACAGTTTAAAAATAGGGTAATGATACAATAATCACGCTGTTTGTATGGACCATCTACTGCGTTTAACAACTCAATTGATTGCTCCAAAGTTAGGTATTTAGGCAAACTTTTCTTTTGTTTTGGAGTTTCAAGTTCCTTCATAGGGTTATTATCTATAAGTTTATTACGTTCAAGATACTTGTAAAATTGCCTTATAGAAGATGTTTTACGTGATCGAGATGAGTTATTGTTAGATTTTTCTCTAATAAGGTAGTTCATAAATTCATAGGCATCTAATAATGTGATAGAACTAACTAACTCAATATCTACATTATTTATTGAAATCTCTTCAAATGGGGTAGAGGAGTTGGCGATGCCTCTAACTTGATTTATGTATCTAAAAAAAGTTCGTAGATCAAGGTAGTACTCGTCAATAGTTTTTGGAGAACGACCTTTAACGTTTTGCATATAAAGTAAATATTCTTTTATTAACTGTGGAGCCTCTGTCATAAAATTAACTGCCATAATATTTGCACCTACTTTAATTTTATAAAAAGTGTTATTTTTAATATTTTCTCTATTATATCATATTGGAGAGAGGTGTTAATTCTAATATAGAAAATTATACAAAATGAATATTTTGTATAATTGAGGGGAGTTTTTATAATATAATTATAATATAATCGTAATTCTTATATTAAAAGCATAAATAGAGATATTGTTTTTACTTTGATTGTTTAGTTAATCTTTACTGTATGTACTTTGCATTATAATTTCATTAGATAATTACAAGTTGCTTGTATCTATTATATAATATTTGTTTTATTTCAATGGAAAATAATTTAATATATCTATCTTCATTAAAAATATTTCCATTAAAGTAGATATCGCCTTTATTTTGAGTTTTTGCTGCAAAATGAATGAAAAACACAAAATTTCTTTTTAATGGAAATTTTTCTGATGAACCAAAGGTCGTTGAAAAAATTTCTATTGAAAAGCATTTTAAGAAAAATTATAAATTTTAAGTAATTTATTTATTTATCAATAGCAATTATATTATAAAATATTTTTAATTTTCAGAACTCCAAAATATCGAATCTTTTGAATAACTATTAAATAATATACCAAATTGCAATACGTGTTTTATTAAATAATAACTTAGTATGATACTGATAATCAGGTTTACTACTCACCTATAAAAAGATAATTGTTAAAAGTTCAAATATTTTGTATAATTCAAAATCGAAGTTTCCACATCGTTTCAACATAAAAATATTTTGTATAATTCAAATTATACTATTTGTAATATTGCGTTATATAAATAATGGGCCTGTTATAGTCTAACAAACCCACCAATATCATATAACTTATTTTGGCTTAAGCAAATTATGCTTTTATTCTTATTAAAACATAATTCTTCTATTTTATCAAAGTTCTTATGCTTAGTTATATCGCCAGTAAAGTACACATTTTGTTCATCAGCAAAACAACAACCACCAATAAACCCATAATTTACGCCAATTAAGTCAATGTATCCTGGTTCAATTAGTAGCCCCTCTACCCTATTTTGAGTTAGAGTATCATAAATTCCTTTATCAGCAGTTATGAATGTATCATCTATCACAGCAGTTGCACATTTTGAATATCCTTGATTTAAGTTTACTAATTCAATACTATTGTTTTTGCAATAATCTATAACACTTTTGTCTATTGAATCTATTTTGCAATATAACTTTTCTCCAATATACAAGGCGTTTAACAACACATTTTGAGGGTATTTTTTGCCTATTTTTCCTTGAGTTTTTACTATATTAACCTTCATTTTCTCAAGATTTTCAGTTAATTTTTTACACTCATTTAAGACAAATACTGTATCGTTAATCTTTAAGCATTGCATATCAGCATGAGTACTTTCAAAACTATGTAAAGTATTTAATTCATCTGTTTTGCTTATTTCATAGCCAAACTTGGTTAAATTTTGACACAATTCAGGTTTTATCCCTGACATTATAATATTATTCACTTAGTGCCTCAAACGCTTGTCTTATATTTTTAGCGCCGATTACAGTAGCGCCGTTGCTGTCAATACCTTTTAAATTATGGTATGGTATTACAATTTTATTAAAGCCAAGTCTTACCGCTTCGTTTATTCTTTGCTGACATTGTGAAACAGAACGTATTTCACCTGCTAAACCAATTTCTCCAAATGCAATAGCATCTTCAGCGATATGTGTATCTTTAAGGCTACTGATTAGGGCCATACATATAGCCAAATCTACTGCTGGTTCATCAATTCGCAAACCACCAACTATGTTTATATAAGCATCATAATTTGAAAAATAATATCCAGCACGTTTTTCTAAAACTGCAAGTAGTAGTGATAATCTATTATAATCAAAGCCTGTAGACATTCTGCGTGGGTTACCGTATCCTGACTGGGTCGCAAGTCCTTGCACCTCAGTTAAAATAGGCCTACTTCCTTCTATAGAGCAAGTTACACAAGTGCCTGACACATTCTTTGGTCTACCAGACAAAAGCATCTGAGACGGATTTTCAACTTCTATTAAGCCTTTATCCGTCATCTCAAATACGCCTATTTCGTTAGTTGAACCAAATCTGTTTTTTACTGCACGTAAAATACGGCAACTCATCTGCTTTTCGCCTTCAAAATAAAGCACGGTATCCACAATGTGTTCCAGTACCTTTGGACCTGCTATTGAACCTTCTTTGTTTACGTGACCTAC
Organism: uncultured Ruminococcus sp.; assembly: GCA_964629465.1. Classification (GTDB taxonomy): domain Bacteria; phylum Bacillota; class Clostridia; order Oscillospirales; family Acutalibacteraceae; genus Ruminococcoides. Next base: position 60,480 of record CAZVRE010000003.1, read on the forward strand.
AACAATAACCGGAATATCGTAATCTTTTGCGGTGTGCATAATAAGATTAGTTGACTCTCTAACTTGAGTCACGCTACCAGGAGAAGATGAGAGTTCAGAAATAGACATAGTTTGAATTGAATCTATCATTACTAAATCAGGTTTGAGAGATTTAATTTCTTCGATAACAATTTCAACATCAGTTTGAGTCATAATCATAAGATTTTCACTATTTACGCCAAGTCTGTTTGCTCTAAGTTTAAGTTGACGCATAGATTCCTCACCTGATACATAAAGAATTTTAATATCAGGCAAGTTCCTACAGATTTGCATTAAAATAGTTGATTTACCAATACCTGGGTCACCACCTAGCAATGTAAGGCTTCCCTTAACAATTCCACCACCAAGTACACGGTTTAACTCGCTATAACCAGTATCAAAACGTTCTTCGTCCTTAGTTGAAATTTCATTGACTGATACAGGTTTAGAATATTTGCTGCCTGCTCTGACAGTAGAAGCAGTAGGTTTTGCTGTATCTTTGATTTCTTCAATCATTGTGTTCCATTGATTACAGCCTGGACATTTACCGTACCATTTTGGGCTTTCGTAACCACATTCATTACAAACATATACACTTTTAATTTTAGCCATAATAATCCCTCAATTATTATAATATTCCATAAACCCAGTAAAAATTGAAAAAGCAAGGTGCTTTTGATATTCTTCTGTTTTAAGTTTGTTTGCTTCTTCTACATTTGAAATAAACCCACATTCCACTATAACTGCAGGAACTGTGGAGTTATTTAATAAATAAATATCACTATTTGACTCTTTGCAACTTCTGTTGTTATCGGGTTGAAGTAGCGAAATCACTGTGGATCTTATGCTTTCTGCAAGCAAACCACTTTCAGTATTATTTGATGAATAAAAAATTTGTGTACCACTATATTTTTCTTGTGTAAATTTGTTTTGATGGATGCTAATTACTATATTATTGGGACTTGAGTTAAATATAGCGAGGCGATTTTTCATATCAGAGACCTTACGTTCCCTTACGCTATCCCCTTCTGCATTTACAAAATCATCAGTAGTACGAGTTAAAACAACATTGTATCCGTTAGCATTAAATATATCAGCCAACATAAGAGTAATAGATAAGTTAATATCTTTCTCAACAATATCATTATCTGTTGCTCCTCCGTCTTCTCCTCCGTGACCTGCGTCAAGTATGATTGTTACATCGTTAATATTTGATGTATTAACGGGAGTAAAATTGCTTAAGTTAACAAAAGAAATTAATACAAGAATAATATATATAACTAAAATAGAAATGTAGATAACATAATATAACTTGGAATTTCTTTTCATAATATCACCATTAAAGTTTATGAAAGGAAAATATTTATATTACATTATATTAAGCAATAGTTCTTTTAACGAATTATAATATCTAATATCATCATCTTTTGTACGCTTCTTAGGCCCTTTAAAGCGATGTTTTGAGTTACTCATTCTCGCCTTTTTTGCTAAATGTCTATCCATTAGCAAACCGTCGATATTATTATCTGTAAAGACTTTACCACTTTGGTGAATAGCGAAAGCACCCTTGCCCAATGCTAAGGCTGCAACTCCATAGTCTTGAGTAACTACTAAGTCACCTTTGTTACACATATTTATTAGTGCTAAATCTACAGAATCTGTCCCAGCGTCAATAGTATAAACTGTACTATATTCACTGTGCAAAATGTGGTTTGTATCGCATAACAAAACAACATCTATATTAAATTCTCTTGCAACATCTTCAGTAATTTTTACTACAGGGCAAGCGTCAGCATCTACATATATTTTCATATTTCTATATCTAATTCAACAGGACAATGATCGGAGCCCATAATATCCGTATGAATTTTGCTGTCAATTATTTTATCTTTAATATAATCTGATACTATAAAGTAATCAATACGCCAACCTGAGTTGTTTTTGCGTGCATTAAAGCGATATGACCACCAGGAATAAATTTGCTCCATATCTGGATACAAGAATCTAAAAGAATCTGTAAAACCAGCATCTAAAAGTTCGTTAAATTTTCCACGCTCTTCATCGGAAAAACCTGCATTACCTCTGTTAGACTTAGGGGTTTTGAGGTCTATTTCATTGTGAGCAACATTAAGATCACCACAAAGTATAACCGGCTTATTTGCACTTAATTTTCTCAAATATTCTCTAAAATCGTCCTCAAATTCCATTCTATAATCAATTCTTTTGAGTTCATTTTGAGCATTTGGTGTATAGCAACATACAAGGTAAAAGTTATCGTATTCGCAAGTAATAACTCTGCCTTCGTCCATATGCTTCCCATCAACACCGCAAATAACCTCATTGGGCTTTATTCTAGTAAACACAGCAGTACCGGAATAACCTTTTTTAATAGCGCTGAAGTAATATTTGTAATAACCTTTTGGGTCAAAATTACTTTGATCAGGCTGCATTTTTGTTTCTTGTAAGCAAAAAATATCTGCCTGAAAATTATTAAAGATTTCCTCAAAACCTTTTGTTAAACAAGCCCTAAAGCCGTTAACATTCCACGAAACTAATTTCATATTAACCTCTATTTTATATAAATCTTGTTTAATTGTTTTTTAATTTCTTTATAATTACTGCAATATTTTTCCACAATATTATAAAAATCTTTACTATGATTATGTACCAGTAAATGTGCAAATTCATGCACTACAACGTAAAATATCTGTTCACGAGTACAATAAATCAAGTTTTTGTTTAACGTAATGATATTTTTATTATAATTACAAGTGCCCCAGCAAGAAGTCATTTTGCGCATTTTAAGCGTTGGCTTTTCTATATTATAACTTACAAACAAATTGTAAACTTTAAAAAATGTATTATTGATTATATTATCAAATTCATCTAGAGTATACAAGGGAATTAATTTAGTAGTTGTAATATTAGAAAACTTTTTAAGGCTTTTGATAATTAATCCGCCCTTACTTATAACAAAATTATCAATATATTTAACATTGACACGCTTGTTAGCAGATACTTCTATTGATAAATCGCTTTTTATGCGTAAATTTATGTTTTTGACTTGCTTGTACGTTAAATTATATTTGATAATTATTCCGTTATATTCAACTTCTCTTATCATTATAAGTTACTGCTTCTTTCATATTTTTTGCGCAAAGTATTAAGTGCCTTTGTTTCTATTCTACTAATATAAGAACGACTTACATTAAGTATATTTGCAACTTCACGCTGAGTCATAGGCGCACTATTACTCAAGCCATAACGTAAAATTATTACTTGTTTTTCTCTTGCATCAAGTTCAGAATCGATATATTCAGCCAACTTGTTACGATTAAGTTTTGTGTTTAATGCATCAAAAATATTATCATCAACAGACAAAACATCAATTAAAGTAAGAGGGTTTCCGTCTTTGTCAGTATCTATTGTTTCATTTAAGGAAACATCTTGCTGACTTTTCTTAAGGTTTCTAAAATGCATTAAAATTTCATTTTCAATACATCGAGAAGCATAACTTGACAATTTGATTTTTTTATTTATATCAAACGTATTTATGGCTTTAATTAAACCAATAGTGCCGATGGACACCAGGTCATCTTGATCGCTGATATTAGAATAATATTTTTTGATAATATGGGCAACTAATCGCAAATTATGTTCTACAAGAATATTCCTTGCTTCTAAATCACCTTTTGATGCTTTTTCTAAATATTCTTTCTCTTGTTTTGCAGATAGAGGTTTAGGAAAACTACCATTACCACATACATGAAGTAAGAAAAAGCAAATATATTGTCCTAAAAAAGATAAAAGTTCAAACAATCAAAACACTCCTAAAGTAAAATTACTAAATTTTATTCAAGAGTGTTTAATTTTTTGCAAGTCCAATATTATTTACTTGAGACTTTGAGCAACCTTAATCATAATTGCGCATTCCATTCTTTTTTTGAACAAATGACAACCGTATTCGTAAACACCACTAATTGAGCCTGTTGCATGGTAAGAGTTGGCTGCACAGCCACCACTACAGTATAACTTCGCCCAACAATCTTTGCATTCTGGTCGAGCATACGCATTGCAGAGTTTAAATTCATCTTGTATTTCTGTGTTTGTAACACCATCAAAGATATTGCCTAATAAGTATTTTTCATCACCAACAAACTGATGGCAAGGATACAAATCGCCCCAAGGCGTAACTGCCATATATTCAGTACCAGAACCACAACCGGATACTCTCTTGTAAATACAAGGGCCACCTGTTAAATCTATCATATAGTGATAAAAAGTTATAGGTCTTCCCTCTTCCTCACGTTTGAGCATATCTTTTGCTAATATTTCATACTGTTCATATAACTTTGGTAAATCTTCGTAAGTTAAAGCATATGGGTCGTCCATAGAGCAAACTACAGGTTCCATAGAAAGTTCAGTGAAACCTAAATCTGCCATATGGAAAATATCATTAGTAAAATCAATATTATTATGAGTGTATGTACCTCTGATGTAGTAGCCTTTATTGCCTCTGCTTTTAACAAATTGCTGAAACTTAGGTACAATAGTGTCATAACTACCTTTACCGTTAATGGTTTTGCGCAAATTATCGTGAACTTCTTTTCTGCCATCAAGGCTTAACACAACATTATGACATTCTTTGTTTGCAAATTCAATTACATCATCATCTACTAAAACGCCATTAGTTGTTAGAGTAAATCTAAAGTTTTTGTTCTTTTCTTTCTCAATTGATCGTGCGTATTCAACTATATCTTTGACAACATCAAAGTTCATTAAAGGCTCGCCACCAAAGAAGTCAACTTCCAAGTTTTTACGAGTTCCACTATTTTCTACCAAGAAATCAATAGCTCTCTTGCCCACTTCGAGTGGCATTAATGCTCGTTCACCGTGGTATTTTCCCTGACTTGCAAAGCAATACTCACAGTTAAGGTTACAAGTGTGAGCAATGTGTAAGCATAATGCCTTTATAACTGTGTTGTTTCTCTTAAAGTCAAAGGCAAGGTTTGCGTATTCGTCTTCAGTAAACAACTTACCCGTTGCTTCAAGCTCAGCAATATCAGATATACATTCCTCTACATCCTCTTGGGTAACATCATATTTATTGCAGATGATTTCTTTAATTTTATCTTTTGTATTATTTTTATACATAGCAATAATATCATAAGCAACATCGTCAACGGTATGAACAGAGCCGCTAAAAACGTCAAGAACAATATTATAACCATTTAGTTTGTACTGATGAACCATAAAAATCTCCATAAAAAAGGAAAGCCGTTTTCGCATAAACGAAAAACGGCGATAATTCCTTGTAATATATTACTCTTCGCTTAAGCACTTTTCGCACTGCTGATTAGCAACGCCACAAGATGTTTTACAAGCAGACTGGCAAGATGTTTGACATTCGCCACAACCACCTGTTGTAGTGCTTTTCTTAAGATCACGAGTTTCAATAGTCTGAATTCTTTTCATATTGAAATCCCTCCTTTAATTGATGATTAAATTTTATCACATTCAACAAATATTGTCAACGAATTATATAGATTTACACATTAGTTTGTTTGGCATATTACCGTAAGTGCTATGAATTTGAACATTATTATTCAAAAGTATGTTAAAGTTGTTCAGAATATCCTGTGAAACAACCTCACCCGGTATTAACAAAGGTACACCAGGTGGATATGCCCAAACGTATTCACAAGACACTTTATTTAATGCTTCGTTAAGTTGAAAAACATTGTTAGTTTTTTCTACTTCATAAGATTCATAAAGTTTTTGAGGTAAACAAAAATTGTGCTGGTCACTATCATCGTTAAATTTTAGCGTAGAATCAATTGTAAGCAAAGATTTTGTGAAAGCATTAAGATTACCGGCATCATCACAAATGGTTATTATGGCTAAAATATAGTTATTTAAAGCCATTTCTACTTCAATGTTATATTCGCTTCGTAAAATTTCTGCTAATTCAACGCCAGTAATGTTAGAATCACCAGAATAAACTATTATTTTACCTTTATCGTGATAGTGAAAGGCTTTGAGATGTTTTAAATCAGCAGTTTTATTATAAAAACTATCAAGATTTTTGTAATAAGAAGCAAATAGATTTAGATTATTATTTACAAAATCTATGGAAGATTCTACAGAACTCATCAATAAATACGACGGACTGCTTGTCTCGAAAACTGATAATTTAACTCTAAATAAATCTTTATCAACCAAATTACCGTTTATATGAGCAACTGCGCATTGAGTTAAAGCTGGTAATGTTTTGTGCAGACTCATTACAGTAATATCAGCAGAACTTCTTTCAAAGTAATGAGCACCATGTGCAGAATCAACAATCACTGGTATATTCTTGCTATGTGCTATTTTACAAATTGAGTCTACATCAGAGATAACTCCCTCGTATGTTGGTGAAGTTATCACCACAAGTTTAATACTATTACTTTCAATTGCATTTAAAACATCCTCAGGGTTAATGTTCTGGGCTATGCCGTATTTGTCATACTCAGGACACAAATATATCGCATTTGCTTTGTTGAGTTCAATTGCATTATAAACAGACTTATGGCAATTACGAGCAACAAGGATATTATCACCTTGCTTTACGACAGTGCTAATAGCCGCTAAAATCCCACAGGTAGTGCCGTTTACGAGGATAAAAGAAGCGTCAGAAGCATAAAGTTTACTTATTTTGTGTTCTATATCCTTGATTACACCTGTAGGGTTGTGAAGATTGTCAAAACCGTCAATCTCAGTAATATCTATATCATAGGGGTATTTTTTGCCTAAAAGTTTTATGTTTCTTTTGTGACCAGGCATATGAAGTGGTATTCTATTGTTCTTTTTTAGTTTATTGTATAACATTATACCACTCCCCTATGTTTTAATTGTTATTGCCAAATTCCTGCAAACGCAGACCTTCGTTATGATCAAGAGCCCAATCAATGCTCCACAGACTTGTAAAAAGCAGTAGATGATTGCCTTTTAGGTCCTGAATACGCTTTGTATCAGATGCTAAATCAAGCGTTTTAGGATCGATATCATCATTCTCTATCCATCTAATAAACTCATATGGCAATGGCTCCATAATAATATCAACGTTGTATTCATTTTCCAAACGATACTTAAGTACATCAAATTGGAGTACACCAACAACGCCAACGATTACTTCTTCCATACCGGCGTCCAATTCTTGGAAAATCTGTATTGCACCTTCTTGGGCAATTTGATTTGTGCCTTTAATAAACTGTTTGCGCTTCATTGTATCTTTTTGTCTTACGAGGCAAAAATGTTCAGGCGCAAAAGTAGGAATACCTTTGTATTTTACTTTATTTTTTGCAGTACAAATTGTATCACCAATAGAGAACAGACCTGGGTCAAATACACCAATAATATCACCTGCATAGGCTTCGTCAATAACTTCTCGTTCCTGTGCCATAATCTGTTGAGGTTGAGAAAGACGCATTTTCTTTTGACCTTGCACATGGTAAACTTCCATATCTTTATCGAATTTACCGGAACAAATTCTCATAAATGCAATTCTATCACGGTGAGCCTTGTTCATATTAGCCTGTATCTTAAATACAAATGCCGAAAAATCTTCTTCTGGCTCTACTATACCATCTGTAGTTTCACGAGGAATTGGTGGTGGAGTAAGTTGTAAGAACTGTTCGAGAAAAGGTTCAACACCAAAATTAGTAAGGGCCGAGCCGAAGAATACAGGAGTAAGTTTACCAGTACGAACTTGTTCAATATCAAACTCGTCACCTGCGCCGTCCAGTAATTCTATTTCATCAAGTAAATCTTTCTTTTTGTCTTCTAACAAATCATCAAGACGAGAATCATCAAGATGAATAACTTCCTCATCAACTTCTTTTTGACCATTGTTTGCAGTAAAGGATAGTACTGACTTTGAATTTCTGTCATAAACACCTTTGAATTCTTTACCAGAACCAATTGGCCAGTTCATAGGACAAGTATTTATGCCTAATACATTCTCTATATCCTCTAATAAATCAAAAGGACTTTGAGCGTCTCTATCCATTTTATTGATAAAAGTAATAATTGGAATATTGCGCATTACGCAGACTTTGAATAACTTTTTAGTCTGATTTTCTACACCTTTAGAAGCATCAATAACCATTACTGCAGCATCTGCTGCCATAAGTGTACGATAAGTATCCTCTGAGAAATCTTGGTGACCAGGAGTATCGAGAATATTTATACAATAACCGTTGTACTTAAACTGAAGAACAGATGATGTAACAGAAATACCTCTTTGTTTTTCAATTTCCATCCAGTCTGACACAGCGTGTTTAGAAGTCTTTTTACCTTTAACAGAACCTGCTAAATTGATAGCACCACCGTATAGGAGCAACTTTTCAGTCAATGTTGTTTTACCTGCGTCAGGATGAGAGATAATAGCAAAGGTTCTGCGCTTGTTAATCTCTTCCTTTAAATTAGCCATAATACCCTCCGTAAATTTCATTTCATACCAAATTATTTTACTATTTTTGGCATATATATGTCAATATTTTATGCTAAATTGAAAATTATATAAAAATATAATAACAAACTATTGACAAAATTGTAACAATATTGTAATATATCATTAAATTTATAAGATTTTTCCTATTTTTCATATACCTTCCAAATTTGGGGCAGAGACAACAGTTTCTGCCTCGCCCCCTTTTTAAGGAGATAATTATGAGTAACTCTGTTGGACTTTATATACATATTCCTTTTTGTCGCAGTAAATGTCCCTACTGCGATTTTTTTAGTGTGCGTAAAAATACACAGGCAGAGTTTGATAATTATATAAAATTACTTGTTGATAAAATTTTATATTGGGCACAAAAAGTTAATGAAGTTGTTGATACAATTTATATAGGTGGAGGAACTCCATCTGTAATTGGTGCAGAAAACATATGCAAAATACTTGATACAATTAAGGAAAATTTTAATGTAACAGATGATTGTGAAATAACAATGGAAGTTAACCCTGCTACAGGTAAGTTCTTTGACTTTAATTTAGTCGCTAAACACGGTATTAACAGAGTATCAATAGGTTTACAAAGCGCAAATGAAAATGAACTAAAAGCACTTGGTAGGCTGCATAACGTAGATGATGTTAATAATACATTGGAATTAGTGCGTAAAGCAGGTATTATAAATATTTCTCTTGACTTAATGATGGGAATTTCTCAACAAACAAAAGAAAGTCTTAAAAATTCTATAAATTTTTGTGTAAATAAAAATGTAACCCACATCTCCTCATATATATTATCTATTGAGGAAAACACTCATTTCTATAAAATTAAAGATGAGTTAGACCTACCTGATGATGACATAATATCGGAGTTGTATTTATATGCTGTTGATTATTTGAAGAAAAAAGGATATAATCAATATGAAATTTCCAATTTTAGCAAATCTGGTTTTGAGAGTAATCATAACACAAGATATTGGAAATTAAAAGATTATATCGGCATTGGTCCAAGTGCACATTCTTGTTACAATGGAAAAAGGTTTTACTATCCCCTATCTTTTGATGATTTTGAGAAAAATATAATTGTAGATGATGGCGTTGGAGGAACAGAAGAAGAATTTATAATGCTTGGGCTAAGGCTTTGCCAAGGTATAAATATAAATGAATACGAAAAAACCTTTGGAAAAGAAATTTCCAAAGGCTTCTTAGATAAAGTTATTAAATATCAAAATTTAGGTTTAATGGAAATACAAAATGATTGTATTAGATTTACCCCACATGGATTTTTGTTATCAAATAGTATTCTGTCAGATTTAATTTAGTAATAGAATCTAATAAATTTAATGTTGTAAAAATCGCAAGTAGTAATGTCGTTAGTATCAAGTTCGTTGATAATAATATAATTAGTGGCTACTGCAAGCAAATAGCCTGATTTTGTAACCATATTATTGCTACCTATTAAAAAATCTATTGATATTCTCCTGCCGATTTGAGTTCGTATAAAACCGTTAAGGTATTGTAAACTCTCTCGAGTAATAGGATATGGGTTTGAAATATCTGTAATAAAACCTCCCATATCACCTGTGTTTAATGATTCCTGTTGTGCCTCAGCGTTTACTATTGCAGGAGTTGGATACGCTTGTGCTTGGGCTTCTGTAATAGGCTGATACAATTGATTTGTAGCGTTTACTGTTGGTCCTACACCACCAAATTGTCCTTGTATTTCTGGCCTGATAGGATATAATTGTTCCCCACCTTTATAATTAGCAAGTTGCTCTACTGTAGGGACAATATATCCTGGAGAAATTGTGTTACTCGGTGAGCATACTCCGTTTTCGCACGAAGTATTGATTCTATAGTAATCATTTAAATCAACCATATTGTTTGGATTTTGCATATAATTATTGTTTGCCATACTGTTACCTCCTTAAGTATTTCTATAGGCTGCCGTTGGTGCATAAAAACAATGGTCTCCTATTCTGTTGTAAATAATTCCGATATTAGACGGAAAATAGTTAGGGCAACTTGATGAATATGGATTAAAAAAGAATAAAGAATCGCCCACAGATGATTCAGTATTACCTGCTAACGCCCAATCAGCGATATCGTAGTGAATATCCTCAGGGTTCATATTGTAAATATTTTGTTGGTTATTTTGTGTTCTGAGACAAGTGAATTGTCCTGGTTGAGTAATGATGGCTCTAACGTCTCCACCCTGTGAAACACGTGCAAACTCGCCGTATTCAACAAAAGTTCTATTCATAATAACAGAAGCAACTGCACGCATTCCCTCGTCGCCCTCGCCTCCTGCTTCACATTGAATAAGTCGGGCCAACAACTCTCTTTCTGAATAAGGCATTTTATCACACCACCTACATTCACTATATTATGCAATAAAATATAAATTGACAAAACTAAATACGGAGATGTACCCAAGTGGTTGAAGGGTCCGGATTCGAAATCCGGTAGGTCAGTTCTGCTGACGCTGGGGTTCAAATCCCCACATCTCCGCCAAAAAAGCCTATGAAAACAAAAGTTTTCATAGGCTTTTACGTTTAATAAAGAAATGAAAATATTAAATTTATATGTTATCCTACTTTTTCAAAATAACAATTTTGAGAATAAGCAGAGCCCTCTACAAGATATTTAACACCGTCAAAATAAATATAGAAACTATGCAAGGTTGTATTATATGCAACATAAGTACCTGAATAATTCAAAGTAATTAAACCAGTGCCCTTTTCTACGCTAGTTAGAACAACCCTTTTTCCATTCATATCAGTCAAATATGTTGTAGTTTGGTCAACTGTAAATCCAATATCAGAACTGTCAGTGTACGATATATATTTGTAATCGGTTGGCCAACTAGTTTCTCTTGGGCATGTAAATTTAAGGTATTTTTGTGGATCTAATGGGTCATTATTAACGGTAACTGTACATTGAGAATATACATTTGAATTGATTTTTGCTGTTATAACAGCCGTACCTAAAGAAATTGGAGTAACAACGCCAGCAGAATTTACTGTAGCAACAGAAGAATTACTTGAATGCCAAGTAACACTACCGTCAAACTTTGTTGGCGTAACAATGTAATTTAAGTCATATATTTCATTTTCTTTAATATTAAATTCAAGGCTTGTTTTATTTAATTTAATGCTTGTTGCAGGTGGGTATTTTACAGTTACTTTGCAAACTGCCTTTTTGTTGTTATGAGTTTTTGCTATAATTTTTACAGTGCCTGGACTCTTTGGAGTAATAACTCCTGTTGAACTAACGGTTGCAACTGAAGTATCACTACTTGACCAAGTGACCGTTGTAACAGCCTTTGAAGGCTTAACTGTGCTAGTTAGAGTATAAGTGTTCCCTACTGTAGCGTTGAGAGTGTTTTTGTTTAATTTAATCTTATTAGGCGATTTTGTTACAACGACCTTGCATTTCGCATGAATTTTTGAATTTATCTTAGCTGTAATAATTGCTTTGCCAGGTTTTTTAGCCTTTACAATGCCATTTTTATCTACCTTTGCAACCTTTTTATTGCTACTACTCCATTTGATTTTTGCACTTGAGCCATAAGGAGATAAGGTTGCGTTTAATTGCTTGGCGTCACCTTTAATGATTGTAACTTCACTAGGGATACTAATTTTTTCAACTGCAGGTTTCTTGATTGTAACTGTGCAACTTGTGGAAAGGCCGTTACTTGTTTTGGCTGTAATTGTAGCTTTACCTGCTTTAACTCCTGTAACAACACCATAACCATTAACTGTCGCTACACTAGTATTTGAAGAATAGTATTTTATATTACTTGCATACCTTGAATAGTTGCTATTTGGTGTTGATGTGATGTTTAAACTTTTAGTATTTCCTATATAAAGTGAAGCAGATTTTTGTAATTTAATTGATGTAACAGGTTTTACAACGCGATATTTATAAGTATCGGTGTAATATCTTAAATCAGATACCACAGGATTTGAATAAAATGATTCAGTTGTTGAAAGTACTGACGCATATCCTAAACCTGTCGCTCTAATTGTGCAATAATCAAAATCAGGACTTATTGAAACAACTTTTTTATTTGTTGTACTCCACTCGCAGCCAGTAATTCTATCTTGATAAATTGCATAAGCAGGGCCAAGAGTTTTAGTATATCCAAGTGGTATCAATTGATATCCATCTTCATCTCTCCAACCGCCAGAATAAGTAACATTTTCAGTAGATGCATTAGCCGTAGTAGTTGGCACAACACCCACATAAGTAAATGCAAATGTAAATATGAGTACCAATAATATACAAGTTGTTTTTTTAATAAAATTATATTTTAATTTCATAATTTTCACCTTTGTAAAATTTATCTATAATTTTATTCTATAACCTTTTAATTAGTTTTACAAGTTATTTTTGTAAACTTACTATACAATAATATATTTTCATTTTCAAACTTGACGCATCTTACCTTAAATTTATAAGTAGTATTACTATCTAAACAATTTAGACTAGTGTGATTATCTTCTGTTTCTTCAAGCAATGTGTATTTACCCAATAAAGAATCATAATAATAAACTTCATAATAATCAGCATTATTACCCTCGTTCCAACTGAATTCAACCTTGTGTTTTTTTGTGATTGAATTAGTGAAAGTTACAGGCTTTGGTCCTATAATATATCTAACTGTTTTTGTTTCAAGATAATTGCCTTCATTATCAAAACGAACTATTTTTGCTTTTGCAACACCTGAATTAACATTGTTAAAGTAATATACTTTATAATCTTTGTTTTTCTTAAGTAAAGTTCCGTCACTATATACATCAAATTTAGGTTTTACAGCAGTTGAAGTGTATTTATAATACTTTTTAAGTCCCTCAACAGTTAAATCAGAATTTTCGTTATTATAATCGTAAAAATCATCATAACAAACATTAGTGTCAAATACTACTCCGTTAATCTTATAAGTACAGGAATATTGCCATACATCAGAATAAGTACCGTCAATTAACTTATGTGGTTTTGAAAAATCAAGATTGTACTTATTTATCCATTGTGCAACCCAAATTTTAACATTTTCTTTCTTTAGCCTATCAATATCAAGGTAATCATTGAAAAAGTGTGTAAATGAATATACAGTTGGAATATACCCATATTCTCTTATGGTATCGCAAAAAGCACTAACACTATTTTGGATATACTTGTTAGATATTCTGCCACTTTCGAGGGCTTTAATCTGAACATTATCTTCAATATCATAGGCAACTTGAATTGTGTCTTTATCTTTACAATAGTTACCTAACTTCTTCAATTGTTTATGTACCCACTTGGCACATTTAATATTATCCTCGGTTTTGTAAACATAAGAATAAACATAAACGCCAAATTCTATTCCGTTTTCAACGCAACCTTTAACATTCTGTTCAAATCTACTGTCGAGATAACCACCGTACTGATTGAAATAACCAACACGGATATAGGCAAACTCAATTCCTTTCTTTCTAAGTGCTGACCAATCAAGATCACCATTCCACTGAGAAACATCTATTCCGTAATGATATTCTGGGTTTTTATTTAAAGTTTTGTATGTGCCGTTAGCGTTTGCAGTAATTAAGCAGGAGCAAAACAATAATGCAACTAACAAAAAACATAATAATATTTTAAAATACTTCATAAATTAAACTTTCCTTATAATTTTGCTTTACAATATTTGATATAAAGGTTAAAATAGTAATAACTATAAATTTGAGGTGTGTTATGTTTACTTATACAACAGAAAATTCAGTATTCCTAAATGAATTCTATATGGAGCTTAAAGAATATGTAAAAGAGTCTTACAACTTTTCTGCAAAATATCTTATAAATCCAACTCTTATGGAAAAATATAAAGCGCACGAAAAAGCAACACTTATTGTAATAAACAAAAGTATTTTTCAAAATATTTTTAATATGCTTGCCCAATTAGACAATAATATGGTATTCTCAGCACTATCTTGTCTTGAAAATGCTCTATACAATATTAGACTTTTTAAAGTACTTAAAACAAATCAAAATAACTTATATAAATACATTAAAGATGAAGATTTTGACTTAAACAAATGCGAGAACATTATTGAGAAAAACACAAGTGATAATGACTTGCAGGAGTTCTCTATAGTTGATTTTTATAATCATATCAAAAGTTATACTCACTTTGAAGATATTAGTGAAGTGCTACCATTACAAATCAACAATGGTAATTTGTATATGGGGCTTTCAAGCGGTAATCAATTAAGTGATGAATTTCAAAATCAAATCAAAGGCTTTATGATTTCTACATACAAAGCACTCAATATGCACAACCAAATGTTCTTTAACGGTGGTATCGATAAGGAATTTGAGGAATTAGACGAGAAAATGTTCAAGAAATTTATGGATTACGTCAAAATCTACGCATAATATACATTATTATAGAAAAAACGTTTTAATATGTCAAATCAAATATGAAGCATTTTTATTCTTTAAACGAATATTTAAAAAGTAAATACGGTAAAAAAGTCTATAAATTATCAATAAATGGTGGTATGACTTGTCCAAATCGTGACGGCACTTTAGGCACTAAAGGGTGTATATTCTGCAGTAATGGTGGATCCGGTGAATTTGCTACCCCTGCCCTATTACCTATAAAAGAACAATTGGAAATTGCTAAAGATAAAGTAAAAAGCAAAACCAAAGACCACTTATACATAGCGTATTTCCAACCATTTACAAACACATATGCTGATTTAGAATATCTTGAAAAAATTTATATGGAAGCAATAACTTGTGACTTTATAGTTGGGTTGGCTATTGCTACACGACCCGATTGCTTGAGCGATCAAGTAGTTGCTCTTATAAGTAAGATGAATAGAATTAAGCCTACTTGGGTTGAACTCGGTTTACAAACAATACATAAAACTACAAGTGACTACATTCGCAGAGGATATGAATTAAACAAGTATGACGATGCAGTAAAAAACTTACATAATGAAAACATAGAAGTTGTAACTCATGTTATCTTAGGTTTGCCATATGAAACCAAAGAAATGATGCTTGAAACTGTAAGATATGTTGGTAAAATTACTGACGGAATAAAATTGCAACTTCTTCATATTATAAAAGACACAGATTTAGAAAAAGAATATTATGCACATAAATTTAGAACTCTTGAATTAGAGGAATATGCCAATATTATATGTCAATGTATTGAAGTTTTGCCTGAAAACGTAGTAGTTCATAGGCTTACAGGTGACGGTGATAAACGAAGTTTGATTGCTCCCTTATGGAGTGCTGATAAAAAGAAAACAATAAACTACATAAATAAACAAATGGATATAAAAAAAGTAATACAAGGTAGTAAAACATAAGTAACCCCCTGATATATGTATATCAGGGGGTTAATATATGTAATTATTCTACTTCATAACGGTTATAATACACCGCACCTGGTAAAATCTTGCCACCGTCAGATGTAAGCAGATCAGTTACTGTTACGAGTTCATAACCTTGCTCAATCAGTTTAGGAATAGCAATCTCAAGTGCATCTACGGTTGCATCATACAAATCGTGACAAAGAATAATTCTGCCATCATTGGCATTATTAACAATGTTTTTAGCTATCTTTTTCTTGTTTTTAGTTTCCCAATCAAGAGTATCAACATTCCATTTAATTATAGATAGACCGTCTTTTTTACTGTATTTGCGCACCTTCTTGTTCCATTCGCCATAAGGTGGACGGATATAAGGTGAATCATAACCTGTAATTTTGTGAATTTTGTTCTTTGTTGTTTTTAATTGCTTTTGCACTTTATCGTCAGTAAGTTTTGTTAAGTTTTTGTGAGCCCAAGTGTGGCTACCGATATCGTGACCATCATCTACAATTCTCTTAATAGTGTCCTCGTTGCCTTTGATTCTATTACCCAAAACAAAAAATGTTGCTTTGGAATCATATTTTGCTAATATATCAAGAACACGCTGAGTGTTAGCACATGGACCGTCATCAAAAGTAATGGCAAGTAGTTTTTTGTCTTCATTAGTTGACTCTGTTGCAACTTCAGTAGATGTAGTTTCTTGTTGCTCTAATGCGTTTACGTTGTTATCAAATTCCATTTTAACGCAACCACTCAACAGTACAGTTACAAAAACCAACAATAATGCTAGTAACTTTTTCATATACGCCTCTAAATTAATATATAATTATTCCAATGGGATATGATTATAATACAAATTTCGACATAAAACAAGTACTTTTTAAAATATTTTCAAATTAAAATATTTTTAATAAAATTCCTTATAGCAGATTCATAAGCATCTCTATTAAAATAATATGATTCAGCGTGGTCAGCACCATCTACTATTAACAATTCTTTTGGCGAATTACAGGCATTATAATTACATTCAGTCATCCATACAGGCACAAAGTCGTCCTTGGATCCATGAATGAATAATATTGGTATATTTGTTTTTGAAACTTCGTTAAGAGTGCTTACGTCTTTATATCCGTAACCTGCAAATATCTTTGATAATATTTCAGTTAAAAACATAACAGGAAATTTTGGAATATTATAATCTCGTTTTAAAACGTGAGAGAACACATCATAAGCGCTTGTAAATGCACAGTCAGAAACGATACCTCTTACATTTGCAGGTAAATCTAAACCACTTGCCATAAGCACAGTTGCGCCACCCATTGAATCACCGTGTAACAATATATTTGATTCATTACTAAAAGTTCTAACGATATATTCTACCCACTTTTTAACATCAAGTCTATCAAGTACACCAAAGCCGGTGTACTTACCTTCGCTTTCACCGTGATTTCGATTATCTACCATCAATACGCTGAAATTTTCTTCATAATAGAATTTTGAAAGTGCAGCATAATCATTAATTCCGTTACTTGTATATCCGTGGAAACAAATCACTATATTATTTGAATCAGGTTTTCTTAACAACGTACCGTGTAGTTTTAAATTATCATATGACTTTATATAAACATCTTCTATTCCCTGTTTATATAACCAAGATTTTCTACTCCTGATAAATTCAAGGTGTGGATACCAGTTAGTATTTGCGTTTACATTATTATTTTGTGTAGAAGCTTTCTTTCTTAATATTGTATATCTGAAAAAATAAATCGAAGTACAAATTGAAATGACAAATAACGTAAGTATCACACACAATAGTGCTATAATTATATATTTCATAAAAGCCTCAAATTAAATGACGCTGATGTATAATAAATTAAGTTAATACATCAACGTCAATATTATAATTTAATAGATTATTTAGAAAGCATTACAGTATCGTTTGAAAATTCACTACCGCTTGAATTTTCAAACAATTCAAGTAATTGCTTAATAGTAAGTTGTTTTTTCTCTTCGCCGGATACATCTACAACAACTCGACCTTCGTGCATCATAATTAAACGATTACCATACTTGATAGCATCGTGCATATTATGAGTAATCATAAGGGTTGTTAAATTATTTTCATTTACAATTTTATCAGTTATAGAAAGAACTTTAGCGGCAGTTTTTGGATCAAGAGCAGCAGTGTGTTCATCAAGCAAAAGCAACTTAGGGTGTTTAAGAGTAGCCATCAATAGAGTTATTGCTTGTCTCTGTCCACCTGAAAGCAAACCAACTTTACAAGAAAGTCTGTCTTCGAGGCCTAATTCAAGAGTTGCAAGTAATTTTCTGTACTGCTCCTTTTCTGCTTTGTTTATACCCCATTTAAGTTTACGCTTTGTACCACGTCTTGCAGCGATAGACAAGTTCTCTGCAATTTCCATATCAGGTGATGTACCCATCATTGGATCCTGAAACACTCTGCCTAAAAATTGTGCTCTTTTATGTTCAGACATATTTGTAACATCAGTACCGTCAATTTCGATTGTGCCGTAATCAGGTTTCCATACACCACAAATAGCGTTAAGTAAAGTGGATTTACCTGCACCATTACCACCGATAACTGTGACGAAGTCACCATTGTTAATTGTTAAGTCAAGTCCACTCAGTGCTGTCTTGGCGTTAACTGTGCCTGGGTTGAAAGTTTTTTGCAAATTAGTAATCTTAAGCATCACTTTCACCCCCTGCAGTAGTATCAGTATTTAATGTAGAGTCAATAACAATCGCTTTTTTCTTGCTGAAATACTTTCTCTTTAAGTAAGGAGCACCAAGGAACAGAGCAACGATTATAGCAGAAAGCATTTTTAAATAATCAGTCTTTAAGCCTAACAACACTACAAAGTTATAAATGATATAATAAACTATTCCACCACATATTACACCAATCAGACTAACAACAAAGTTAGGTTTGATTTTGGTAGATACAGATAGTCCAATAAATATGGCAGCAAGACCGATTACAATCGCGCCACGACCATCATTAATATTTGCTGAGCCCTTGTATTGTGCAAGCAAAGCGCCAGCAAGCGCTACAATTCCGTTGGAAATAGCAAGACCAACTACTTTATTAAAATTGACGTTTACACCCTGTGCACGACTCATATGAGGATTATCACCAGTTGATTTTAGGGTTAGACCAACTTCTGTGTAGAAGAATAACCAAAGAGCAATAATTACAATAGAGATTAAAACGCCCAAAACTAAAATAGCCTGATAATTATTACCCATATTTATAAGTGGTTTATTCAAATGAACATTTATGGCAACAAGAGATTTACCACCAAGTATGGATAGGTTTACAGAATACAAGAATAACTGCGTTAAAATACCTGCCAATATCGATGGAATACCTAATGCAGTATGCAAAAGTCCGGTAATAATACCTGTTATAGCACCTGCTAAAAATGCAACAATAAGGCAAACCCAAGCAGGAATGTTATGTGTAATTAGAATCGCACAAACACATGCGCCAGTGCAAATTGAGCCGTCAACTGTGAGATCGGCAATATCTAAAATTTTAAAGGATATATAGACACCTATTGCCATTAATCCCCATATTAGCCCTTCTGCTATTGCGCCGGGCAATGCATTTAAAAAACTCATTGTTTACCTCGGTTAAAATTAGTTTTCTGGTACTGTTATGCCAAGTTTAGCACAAAGTTCTTCGTTATAAACTACAGTTGGAGTAAGAGTTTCAATTTTGATATCTGCAATGTCTTTTGTGCCAAGTAAAATTTCGGCAGCCATTCTGCCAGTTACAGCACCAAGTTCGTAGTAATCAATTGCGAGACTTGCATAGCAAACTTCTCCACCGTAACTTGTAAATACAGGTATGTTATTTTCTGTACAGATTGTGCCGACAATTGAATCATTCTGTGCAACTGTGTTATCTGAAGGAACATATAGTGCCTTGATTTCACTTGCAGCAGAAGTTACAAGAGCCTGTAATTCTGTTGTTTCTGAGAATGTATACGCCTTTACAACAATGCCTTCAGCCTCAAACAATTCCTTAACAGCCTCATACTGAATCAAAGAATTTGACTCGTTTGTGCAGTAAAGAACACCAACTTTATCTCCTTTTTTAAGATTTAAAGTATCGATCATCATCTGTGCCTGCTCATCAAAAGGAACTGCATCAGATGTACCAGATACGTTTGCAGGAATCTCACCTGAGAAAGTATCAGAATAATCAGTAACAGAAGTGCCAAGCACAGGAATAGTTGTTGTAGCATTTGATGCAGCAAGAAGTGCTGGTGTAGCGTTAGCCATAATTAAATCAACATTCTTTGCAGTAAATGTGTTAATTACAGTTGTGCAAAGGTTAGCCTCACCTGCTACCTGTGTATCGCAATCAATTGTTTTACCTTCTTTCTCAAGGGTTTCTGTCAAAGCATCTATAAAGCCTTGTGTAGCCTGGTCAAGTGATTCGTGTTCCATAAGTTGGCAGATGCCAACAGTAAAATCTGCTTTATCACCACAAGATGTTAAAGCAAGACAAGAACAAGCACATAGAAGAAGTGCTAAAATAAAGGAAAATACTCTTTTCATTTTAAAACCTCACTTTTTAATTTATAAAACATAACCGTTTAAGATTATGTGAGTTACTAAAAATAAAGTCCCTGTACTTAATAAAAGTTACAGGGACAGTTAAAAACCGTGTTACCACTCTGCTTCGCTATTTTCTCACAAAAACAGCCTCATTGGGTGAATTTCACCCTTGCAATATAACGGTTGCTACCGATTAAGCCTACACAATAAAATCTTCAGCCAACTGCTCGTGGAATGAATTTACCTAATCATCGTACTGTCTTGCACCAAACGACAGTTCTCTTGAACTCAAAATCAGGCTACTACTTTCCACTCAAACGCATTTAAAATTATGTAAATATTTTATATAATTTAGTTATAATTGTCAAGTATTATGTAAAATAACGCATAAGAAGCAAGTTGGTTCACGTTTGATGGAAAACTTCCATCAACGCTCCTCCCTAAAAATGCTCCACTGGATTATTTTCTTGACGGTCGGCTTCGAATCCCCACTTAATAAAAAAATAGAACCACTTGAAAGAGTGGTTCTATTTTATGGCGCAGAGAGGGTACTTTACATATACATAAAGATATATCTCGCCTTTTTAGTTCACGTTTGATGGAAAACTTCCATCAACGCTCCTCCCTAAAAATGCTCCACTGGAGCATTTTCTTGACGGTCGGCTTCGAATCCCCACTTAATAAAAAATAGAACCACTTGAAAAAGTGGTTCTATTTTATGGCGCAGAGAGGGGGATTCGAACCCCCGGTACGGTAACCCGTACACATGATTTCCAATCATGCTCCTTCGGCCTCTCGGACATCTCTGCATAACAACCTTGACTATTATATAGGATAAAAATTAAAAAATCAAGGTTTTTATTTAAATGTTTCCATTTTTTCTGTTAGCATATTAGTTTTTGTTATATCACAATACACATCTACGCCATAATACATGTTTATAGCACTTTGAAGTAATGTTGGGTTAACGTTATTAACACTACCTGCAGGTAAAGTCACATTGATATTTACACATCCAATATTGCGTTCATACTTAACCTTGATAATACTCGGCTTAATGTCAATTGTTTTAAGTATTTTCTTTTTGGTCTTTTTATCTACTAAAATTTCTTCTTTACTAAATAATTCATCTACAATTGAAAATAATTTGTCAGAGCCCATATTATCACAAGACATTTTTATAATATATTCAGCATATGCAATATCCTTGGCTTTATGCACCGGTTCTGTAACGTCATATACACGAATACCACTTGGTAGACAATCATTAAGATTAGTTTTAATATTTTGAAAATCATAATCATCTACAAGTCGTACATCCATACATTCTTTTTCACCACGAAAACCCAACGAAAGAGGCAAAGGGAAAGTAGCGTAAGGATGAGTATTAAAACCTTCAGTATGCCAGATAGGTATTCTGCTTTTATGCAACGCTCTAAGCATACATCTGTTTAAATCAAGATGAGAAATATATCTGCATTCATCATCTTTCTTAAACCATATTCTTACGTTTTTCAAAGCAGACACCTCCCCCATACTTTATTGCACCACAATTATTGCATTTTAATCTGCAATGTGGTGTTGTTGCATTATCGTACGCTTTGTTACATTCTTTGATTAAATACTCTTTTGTAACACCATAATCTAAGAAATCCCAAGGTAAAATCTCATCAAAGGCTCTATCTCTTAAAGCGTAAAAATCAGGGTCAATATTACATTCCTCAAAAATTTCTAGCCAATTCTCAAGAGTAAAACAATCTGCCCATCCATCAAAATGAAAACCTTTTTCACAGGCTTTTTCCAAAACTTTACCCAGTTTTCTGTCACCACGTGCAAACACAGCCTCAAGATAACTTGTATCAGAATCATGGTAATTATAGTTAATTTTCTTTGTTTTAATAGTATCCTTAAGGTGCATCTGCTTATCCATCAATGTAGCACGTGTGTTCTGTCCAAACCATTGGAATGGTGTAAAAGGCTTTGGTACAAATGAAGAAGTGGATATATTTACTGTAACGCCCTTACCTTTAGTTTTATTCTCACAACGATAGTAACAGTCAACAACTTTTTGAGCAAGGTTTGCAATACCCTCAACATCTTCGTAAGTTTCTGTAGGTAAGCCTATCATAAAATACAACTTAACTTTAGTCCAACCGTTGTTAAACGCCTTTGAACAAGTTTCCATCAATTCATTTTCTAAAACATTTTTATTTATAACATCACGTAAACGTTGTGTTCCTGCTTCAGGAGCAAATGTAAGACCACTCTTACGAACCGTTTTAATTTTATTAAGAATATCATCACTAAAGCCGTCAACTCGCAAGGAGGGTAATGAAATGCTTACTTTATCATCATTTGACCACATATTAAGTTTATCAAGTAATTCGATAATTTTAGTGTAATCGCTTGAACTCAAAGAAGACAAAGAAACTTCGTCATAACCAGTATTGTCGCACAAAGCGTGACACTGGTTGTCTATTACATCAATAGATTTCTCTCTTACTGGTCTATACAAGAAACCAGCCTGACAGAACCTGCATCCACGAATACAACCCCTAAAAATCTCTGAAACTGCTCTATCATGAACTATTTCAATATTAGGAACAACAAAATTTTCTGGATAATAACTATTATCCAGATCCATAACAAGTCGTTTTTCTATAACTTTGGGAGCATCATTAATAGGATAGAAATTCTTGATAGTTCCATTATCATTATACTCAACATCATACAGTGCTGGTACATAAACGCCTTTGATTTTTGACGCTTTTTCTAAGAATTCTTGTTTACTTTCGTTATTAGCCTTACATTCTCTGTATAATTCTATAACTTCAAGGTCAACTTCTTCGCCCTCGCCTATAAAGAAAATATCCACAAAATCAGCAAGAGGCTCTGGGTTACAAGCACAAGGTCCACCACAAACCACAATTTGAGACAGTTCAGTCCTATCTTTTGATTTTATAGGAATGTTTGCTAACTTAAGCATATTAAGCACATTACTATAACTTAATTCATACTGCAAAGTAAAACCAATGAAATCAAAGTTAGTAATTGGGTCGCCACTCTCTAAAGCAAACAAAGGTATGTTGTTTTCAATCATTAACTCTTCCATATCAAGCCAAGGCGCAAACACTCTTTCGCACCAAATATATGGTTTTTCGTTAAAAATACTATATAAAATTTTCATACCGAGATGTGACATACCTATCTCATATGTATCAGGAAAACAAAAGGCAAAGCGTACGTCAACATCGTCTTTGTTTTTCACAACAGAGTTTAACTCTCCGCCAACGTATCTGCCTGGTTTTTGAACTTTTAGAAGTAATTTTTCAACATCCTTGTTAATCATTGTTCCTCCGTCATAGGTATTTATCATCTTTTAAAAATACTGATATAATCAGATATACACCTATAAATAATAATGAAAAATTGTATTTTGATAATATTAAAATCATTGTGCCAACAAAGAAAATCGGCAGCGAAACTATGATTGTTAATATGTCAATTATAAGATTTATACGCTTTGGTAAAAAATATCTTGATAATATTAAATAGAGCAACTGTCCTCCATCAAGAGATTTAGAAGGCAGCAAATTAAATAGACCTATAAACAAATTTACATATGCAAAATTTATATTTATATTAAGAAAAATCAAACAAGCCAAGAAATTAAACAAAGGGCCTGATAAAGTTATAAAAATATCTTTGGTTAATTTTACGTTTGGTCTATTATTATGAACGATTTTAATATTAAAAACAGATATTTCTAGCGAATCAGGCGAACACTTACATAAGAACATTGCAATTAAGTGACCAGCCTCGTGAACTAATATTGATAAAAAGCAATACAAATAACCAGTAAGTTTGTTACTAATTATAATAAGTGCAAATAAAGCAATTGCTGTAAAAGATATGTATATATTGAAATTTAATAATTTAATTTTCATTACTTACAAGATCGTCTATATTAAAATCAGCAAATTCCTCTGTAAGTATAATTTCATTATTAAGATTTTCAACATACCAACTTTTAAAATCGTTGTAAAAATCTCCACCAAAAGTTTTAAACAAAAAGAACGCCAAAACCATCAAAGCAGAAGCAATTAACTGAGTTATTAAAAGCAATGGTTTACTATTAGTTATTTTCTTTTTCTTCTTTTGGGGTTGAGTTTGAGTACTCTCAGTATTTTTCTTTAAATCAGAAACATAAACAGGGTTATCTGTAGTTTTCCAATCATCATCGTACACAATTGTGTTAAGATTGTCCATATTATC
Source organism: uncultured Ruminococcus sp. (assembly GCA_964629465.1). Classification (GTDB taxonomy): domain Bacteria; phylum Bacillota; class Clostridia; order Oscillospirales; family Acutalibacteraceae; genus Ruminococcoides. The sequence goes on from CAZVRE010000003.1 coordinate 85,221, forward strand.
ACCTTAACACAGTTTATGCAGATAACAAGTAAAATTTAACCTTGTGTTTCCAATTTTTTAAATTCAGTATTTTTAAATTGAATAAAGAATATAATTGCTAATATTAAAGCCCCAATTTCTGCTATTGGGAAAGACCACCATACTGCATTTACATCATTGAAAAAATAAGATAACAAATATGCTACTGGCAAAATAAACACTAATTGTCTTGTAAAAGAAATAATCAATGCTCTAAAACCCTTTGCAGTTGCCTGATATAGAGTAATGAACAGAATGCCAAAAGCCGCTGGAATAAAGCAAATACTTATAGTTCTAAAAGCAGGTACACCAACTTCTACAATGTTCTTAAACTCATCGGAACCATTACCAAATAGATTAAGCAAGAATTCAGGTGCTAACCAAAACAAAATAGTACCTAATGACATAATTACTAAGGCAATTAACATACCACATTTTAAAGCGGAGAATAAACGCTTTTTGTTTTTTGCACCATAATTATAACCCATAATTGGTAGTACGCCTTGGTTGAGCCCCATAACAGGCATAAATATAAAACTTTGAATTTTGAAATACAATCCATATACTGTAACACCATAAGGATAGGAATTTAAAATTGAATTTAGTCCAAATGTTAAAATTGAAGAAATTGACTGCATTATTATTGAAGGAAAACCAATAGCGTAGATATTTTTGATTACCTTGAAACTCAACTTAAAGTTTTTAAATGAAACTTTTATCTTATTCTTACGAAGGAATAACACTAATAATGAGAATACTGTTGCAACAAACTGACCTATAACTGTTGCATAAGCAGCACCAGCAACTCTTAACTCTGGAAAAGGTCCAATGCCGTAAATAAGTAATGGATCTAAAATTAAATTTGTGACAGCACCTGTAAGTTGAAATAACATTGGGAATATCATATCGCCTGTTGCTTGAATTGATTTTTCAATACTAACTTGAATTAAAACAAATAATGATGCACACATAACGATTTGCAAATATTCCACGCTGTAATTGTATGTAATATCACTACAATTATAGATAGATATGAAAGGTTTTACTAAAAATAAACCGATAAATAAAAAAATAAGCCAACTAAGTACTGCCAATATCAAACCGTGTGTAGCAGCAGAATTAGCCTCTTTCTGATTACCTGAGCCAAGTCTTCGAGATATAAGCGAATTTGTGCCAACAGCAGTACCTACTGCAACTGCAATTAAAAGCATTTGCAAGGGGTATGCTAAGGATGTTGCTTCTAAGGCATATGTACCATCACTTAATTTGGAAACAAAAAGACTATCTACTACATTATATAATGCCTGAACTGTCATTGAAAAAATAGCAGGTATAGACATTGAGATAATAAGAGGAAACATCTTTTTATAAGCCATCTTATTTTCTTGTACTACATTTTCCATAAAATTACCTTTTCTTAGCCTTCCTACATATAAGTATAATAACACTTATCAATAAAAATCCAAATAAAGCGCCAGAATAATCAAGTACAACATCACTTACTGCTGAAACTCTGCCAACTGAAAATAGTTGTATAAACTCGTCAGCAACTGCTGTTGCTAAACAAATAAATGAACATTGAAGATAATTCTTTACAGTCTTGCTGTTAAGTACATAAAAAGTCCACATAACCAGCAGTCCAAGACCTGCAAATTCAACGAAATGTGCAGTTTTTCTAACAAACAACTCAGTAAATGTATAGTTAATACTTAATGAATCAACTAAATTATTTAAAAATTTAAGTATCGCACCACTAGCCAAAGATGACTCTACACCAGACTTCAAAGAATTATACCAAATAAAGGTAATATATAATGTTGTAGTTATGATTAAAATTATAGACTTAAATTTTCTTCTTTTCATACCTTCACCTCATCACTTTACAATATAACATTTTACCTTTAATTGACTAATAAGTCAATTTAACTGTTGAAAAACTTTTATAAATAATATATAATATTTTAGATGAAATTCATAAAACAAGGAGTTACTTTTATGTTATATAAATATTTAATTGTATTTTTTGTATCAATGGTGCCACTAATTGAACTTAGAGGCGCTATTCCTATTGGAACTGGTATGGGTTTGGACCCTTGGGTTTGCCTTATAGTAGCAATTTTGGGTAATATGTTACCTGTACCTATTATCTTTTTCTTTGCTAGAAAAGTTCTGCTTTGGGGTAAAGACAAAAAATATATTGGTAAGTTTTTCACCTTTTGTATTGAAAAAGGTGAAAAAGGTGGTAAAAAACTAACAGAAAAAGCAGGTAGAGGTACATTTGTTGCTCTTGCATTGTTTGTTGGTATTCCCCTACCGGGCACAGGTGCGTGGACAGGTACATTAGCAGCGAGTTTTTTGGATATGGATTTTAAATCAAGTGTACTTGCTTGTATGTTAGGTGTTTTGTTAGCAGGTGCAATTATGACGGTTGTGTCATTATTAGGTTTTGGCGTATTTGGTTTAGTTACAGGTTAAACATTGGGCGAACGAAGTTCGCCCTAATTTTTTAGGAAGTGAATTTATGAGTATGATCTATCGTGATGTTATTATAATTGGTGGTGGTGCATCAGGCATTATATGTGCTATTAAAACTGCCGAAAATAACAGAAATGCTAAAATAACAATAATTGAAAAGCAAAGTAAAATTGGCAGAAAACTAATGTCAACCGGTAATGGCAGATGTAATTTAACTAACAGAGATCTAAATATAGATAAGTATCACGGTAGTTTTAAAGATAATGTAGATATTGTTTTAGAAAAATATTCTGCTGTTAAGTTAATAGAAGAATTCAAAAATTACGGTCTATTAACAAGAACCGACATTGACGGTCGAGTTTATCCGCACTCAAATCACGCATCTACTGTTTTGGAAGTATTGCTTGCCAAAATACAACAATACAACATTCAAATCGACTGTAATGTTAACGTAAATAGCATTACAAAAAGCAATGATTGTTTTACTATAAAGACAAATAACAGTACATATATTTGCGATAAACTCGTTATATCTACCGGTTCAAAGGCATCTCCCAAGTTAGGTTCTGATACAAGTGGCATTAAATTGTTGGAAAAATTAGGTCACAAAGCAACGGAACTCTCCCCTGCTTTATGTTCTATTCCTGTAGAATCAAAGGTGATAAAAAGCCTTAAAGGAATTCGTGCTACTGGTAAAGTCGCTTTATACGACCTAGATAACATAGTTTATGAGGAAATTGGTGAGATACAATTCACAGAAAACTCTCTTTCAGGCGTGTGCATATTTAATCTATCATCATATTTAAAAGGCTGTAACTCACCTAAAATTGCAATATCTTTATTACCTGATTTATCATATAATGAAATTTTGTGTATACTGGAAAATAAAATTAAAAATTGTCACCGAGATAGTAATGTTGAAAATATATTTACCGGCATTTTTCAGTGCAAATTGTCAATTGCAATACTAAAAGAATGTAATTTGTATTCTTCGACTAAAAAAATCAGTGAATTATCAAATAAAGACATCAAAACATTAGCGAACTTTGTAAACAACTGGAATTTTAAGTTTATTGATAATCTTAGTTTTGATAAAGCACAGGTGGTTGCAGGTGGTATAAAGGGAAACGAAATCAATCCATATACTATGGAAAGCAAATTGGTTGACAACCTATATATTTGTGGTGAGGCGATTGATATTAACGGAGATTGTGGTGGTTATAATTTGCACTTTGCTTTTGCGAGTGGTCTTATAGCAGGAGAAAATTTATGATTAGAATCAACAACATCATATTGCCTTTAGGTTACAACGACTCAACTATCAGTAAAAAGGTTTGCAAAGAATTAAATATTGCACAAAATTCTATAGAAAATATATCGCTTTTCAAAAGATCGATTGATGCTAGAAAAAAGGATAGTATTCAATTCATCGCAACAGTTGATGTTGTTGTAAATCAAAATGAAGCAAATGTAATTAACAAATCAAGAAGCAACAAAGCTATAATCACAAAGCCTTACAGTTATGTATTGCCTGAATATAAAAATCGCAAGCAAAGACCTCTTGTGGTTGGTTTTGGTCCCGCAGGTATGTTTGCTGGACTTATACTTGCTCAAGCAGGCGCTAATCCTATTATCATTGAACAAGGCAGTGATGTTGATACACGTACTACAGATATAGAAAAATTCAATCTCACAGGTGTATTAAACACCACATCAAACATACAATTTGGTGAAGGTGGAGCAGGTACTTTTTCTGATGGAAAATTAACTACGGGCACAAAAGATACAAGAGCACGTAAAGTCCTATTGGAATTTGTAAATCACGGTGCACCTGAAGAAATTTTATATAATGCAAAGCCACATATAGGTACAGATTATCTCAAAAAGGTAGTTAAAAATATCCGTAACGAGATTATATCTTTAGGTGGTAAAGTTAATTTTAATACAAAACTTATAGAATTAAAAGTTAAGAACAATAAAATTAACGGTGCAGTAGTTGAAAGTAATGGAACCAAAAGCGTTATCGAAACAGATAATATTATACTTGCTATTGGTCATAGTTCACGTGATACGTTTAATATGCTTTATGATAACAATATATTCCTTGAGCAAAAACCTTTCTCTGTTGGTGCAAGGATTGAGCACTTGCAAGAAGATATTGATAAAGCGCAGTATGGTAAATATGCAGGTAATAAGATTCTTGGCTCTGCTCCGTATAAATTGTCTACACATTTAAATAATGGAAGAGGAGTTTATACATTTTGTATGTGCCCCGGTGGCGAGGTTGTGCCAGCCTCAAGCGAAGAAAAAATGGTTTGCACAAATGGTATGAGTGAATTTTTAAGAAACAAAACAAATTCTAACTCTGCATTACTTGTTTCTGTTTCTCCTGATGATTTTGGATCATCTCACCCACTTGCAGGTATTGAATTCCAAAGAAATATTGAAAAACGTGCTTACGAAATTGGTGGAGGAAATTATGTAGCACCGGTACAAAGAGTTGAGGATTTTCTAAATAATAGAAAAACAACACAATTTGGAAAAGTTAAGCCAAGTTACAAGCGAGGTACTAACTTTGCACAATTAGATGATTACTTACCTGAATTTGTAGTAAACTCAATGAGAGAGGCTCTGCCTTTGCTAAATAAATATCTATATGGTTTTGCAGATAATGATGCAATACTAACAGGTCCAGAAACACGAAGTTCCTCCCCTGTAAGAATTACTAGAAATGAGAATTTGCAGTCAGTAAGTATAGAAGGATTATATCCTTGTGGAGAAGGCGCAGGATATGCAGGCGGAATTGTATCTGCCGCAGTAGATGGTATTAAATGTGCAGAGCATATAATTGTAAAATAATGTACATTTTATTTTTTTAAAAAACTACTATAATGATAATTAAGGAGGTTAATAATATGGAAAAACAAGAAAAATTATATTCCTTAAATCAGTCAACTTTACAACAAAAAAGCAATTCAGATTTGTTAGCACAAAAAATTACTGATATTATAGATGAAGATTCCCTAAATCAACTTATTGAAATAAGAAAACTACTTTCTTGCTATCAGTGTGCTGTATTTGAAGTTGAAACTAAATTTAGAGTTTTAAATGAGCAATTTTCTCTTGATCATGAGCATAATCCTATTGATAGCATTAAAACAAGAATTAAATCTGCTGAAAGTATTCATGAAAAATTACTTAGAAAGAATTTGGCTATTACTGTACAAAATATAGAAAATGAATTAAACGATATAGCGGGAATTAGGGTTATTTGTTCTTTTGTTGATGATATCTATATGTTAGCAGATTGTTTGCTTCAACAAGATGATATAACACTTATCAAAAAGAAAGACTATATCAAAAATCCAAAAGAAAATGGATATCGCAGTTTACATTTAGTAGTTGAGGTACCAATCTTCCTTCAAAATGAGAAAAAAATGATGAAGGTTGAGGTTCAATTGAGAACTATAGCAATGGATTTTTGGGCCAATCTTGAACATAAATTGAGATACAAGAAAAACCTTGACAAAGAAACTGCATCTATGATTTCTGCTGAACTTTATGAATGTGCAGACACAAGCGCATCACTTGACCAAAAGATGCAAAGAATACGTAATATAATTGAAAATTAAAAAGAAAAAACACTATGCAAAAAACATAGTGTTTTTTTATGCGACTAAATCTATAAGCCGGGTTCTGTCGTGTGCAGTTATCTATCTTGGCAGTGTGTTGCCACTACTGCTCAGTGCCACCTCCAAAGGACTGCCGAGCAAGCAATATGTCCTACCACGGTGTTGCTCCAAACAGGGTTTACACGCCAAATATGTCTCCATACTCGCGGTGAGCTCTTACCTCGCCTTTCCATCCTTACCGAAAATCGGCGGTTATTTTCTGTTGCACTATCCCTAAGGTCACCCTCGGCGGCCGTTAGCCGTTGTTCTGCTCTGTGGGGCCCGGACTTTCCTCGGATAAAATCTTTTCAAATAATATCCGCAACTGCACAATTTACTCGCATAGATATTTTAAATAAAATAGTTAGGTTTGTCAATAATCAAATACAATATAAAATTAATATATTGCCTTGAATATTATCAAAAAAGGTTATATAATGTTAGTAATGTAATTTTTTAAGGAGTAAACTATGGATATAAGACAAGAATCACTACAAAAACATTATGATTGGAAAGGTAAAATTGAGGTAATCTCAAGAGTACCTGTTAACACAAAGGAAGATTTATCATTGGCATATACACCTGGTGTTGCAGAACCTTGCCTTGAAATAAACAAAGATTACGATAAAAGTTTTGAACTAACTCGTCGTAATAACCTTGTTGCAGTTGTTACAGATGGTACAGCCGTACTTGGTTTAGGTGACATTGGTCCAGAGGCTGGTATGCCTGTTATGGAAGGCAAATGTGCTTTGTTTAAGGAATTTGCAGATGTTGATGCTTTTCCAATTTGTGTTCGCTCAAAATCTGTTGAAGAAATTGTAAGAACTATATATTTAATTAGTGGTAGTTTTGGTGGAATAAATCTTGAGGATATATCTGCTCCACGTTGTTTTGAGATTGAAAGACAACTTAAAGAACTATGCGATATTCCAGTATTCCACGATGACCAGCACGGTACAGCAGTTATTGTTGGTGCTGCATTACTTAACGCTATGAAATTAACTGGAAAAGAAATTAACGAGATTAAAATTGTTATTAGTGGTGCTGGTTCTGCAGGTATTGCTATTGCAAAGCATATGTTTAATCTTGGTGCTAAAAATATAATTATGGTTGACCGTAAAGGTATTATATGTGAGGGTGATGACACTCTTAATGACGAAAAGAAATATATGGCAACTATAACAAACAGAGAACATTTAACTGGCTCTCTTGCTGATGCTATGGTAGGTGCTGACTTGTTCTTGGGTGTATCGGCACCGGGTATTGTATCAAAAGAAATGGTACAATCAATGGCTAAAGAGCCTATCATTTTTGCTATGTCCAACCCTACTCCTGAAATTATGCCTGACTTAGCAAAAGAAGCAGGTGCAGCAGTTGTCGGAACAGGACGTTCTGATTTTCCTAATCAAATCAACAATGTACTTTGCTTTCCTGGTATATTTAGAGGTGCTATGGACTGTAGGGCTAAAGAAATTAACGATGAAATGAAGATTGCAGCATCTTATGCTATTGCAGGACTTGTTAAAGATGAAGATCTAAATCCAGATTACATTATTCCTGATGCTACAGATAAACGAGTTGGTGCAGCAGTTGCTGAAGCAGTAATCAAGGCTGCTCGTGATTCAGGTGTTGCAAGAATTTAATATATAAAGCAAAAGGTCGGCTACAAATGTAGCCGACCTTATTTTATTAATTTTCTCTAAATATTTTATCAGCAGCAAGCATAACGCCTAACTTACCTGAATGGAAATTAAGACCACCTTGCATCCAAACTGCATACGGCTCTCGTAATGGAGCATCAGCAGAAAGTTCAATAGAGGAACCTAACGTAAAGGCACCTGCAGCCATTATTACCTTATCTTCATAACCAGGCATATCGTCTGCATAAGGCGTAACAAAACTATCAACTGCAGAGCCACTTTGAATACCACAACAAAATTGTTCCAACTTTTCTGGTGTTCCAAGTTTAATAACCTGAATTATATCTCCTCTTTTTTCGTTATATCTTGGGCTGACTTCATAACCTAATATTTCAAATAAAGCAGATGCAAAAACTGCAGTCTTTAAAGCCTCGCACGAAGCGTGAGGTGCGTGATATGCGCCTAAAAACATCTCACGAGATACATTTAACGTTGCGCCTAATTCTTTGCCTGTACCAGGTGTAGTAAGACGATAAGAGCACATTTCTACTAAATCTTTTCGACCTGCTATATACCCTCCTGTTGGAGCAATTCCACCACCAGGATTTTTAATCAAAGAGCCTGCCATTAAGTCAACACCTACAGAAAGTGGCTGTTTTTTCTCCAAAAATTCGCCATAGCAATTATCAAGCATAATTATGGTCTTTTTAGAAACTTTTCTAACTCTCTTTACGATTTCTTCAATGTCATCACAAGTAAGAGTGGGTCTATAACTATAGCCACGAGAACGCTGAATATAAACCATTTTGTAAGTATCATTAACAGTATGCTCAATAGCATCTAAATCAACAGTACCATTATCTTTTAGTTCAATTTGTTCATATGTAATTCCAAAATCTTTGAGTGATCCAGGATAATTACCTTCAATTCCAATAGTGCTACGAATCGTGTCATAAGGCATACCTGTAACACATAGCATTTTGTCACCTGGTCTTAATACGCCAAATAAAGCAACAGCCAAAGTATGAGTACCACTTACAAAATTATGCCTTACTAGGGCATCCTCTGCATCAAAAACATAGGCATAAACTTCATCAAGCGCATCTCTGCCTCTGTCACCATAGCCGTAACCTGTAGATCCGGCAAAATGACTTTCGCTAACATTAGCGTTTTGAAACGCCTTGATCATTTTCTGCTGACTATATTCTTGAATGTCATCTATTTCTTTTAACTTATCTTTGCACAGTTCCATCGCTTTATCAGAAGCATCTAATATTTCCTTGGAAATATCAAAAATATTTTTTTCCATTATATCAATCCTTTAGAGAATACTCGCACCATATTCCGTAATTTTTAAAACCCATTTTGTTATAAAACTCAATGTTTTCGTAAGGCGCTCTATGTAAATACACGGTTTTATTTTCTTTCAATAAAACATTAGAGATGTATTTAATCAAAAATGTTCCGTAGCCTATTCCCCTACGATTTGGCAGAGTTGCTAATGCGCCCAATACAGCACAGTCGTCACTTTCTGCCAATGTCATTATGCAAGACTCCAGTTCATTTTCTCTAATACCATACATTCTAATAGTTTTACTATTTAACTTATGTGCAACATCAAGAGCAAAACTATCGTAATTAGGCACATTGAAATTATCTGATTCGCACGCTTTGATTACATTGTGAACCTCACGAATAGTAGGCTCAACTACTACAAAATTACCCTCGTTATCAAAACAAGAATCGCAGTATAGTATTGGGCCTTTTTTAATATTCATATCTAATGTAAGAGAATATTTACCGTCTGCAATAATTGAGGATGCACCTGCAATTCTCAAAAACGAAGCAAGTTCCTCAACATCTGAATAATCAGTAATTCTTAATATAAAAACAGATTCAAGGCGAGCAATTAAAGCAACACATCTACCTTTAACGTTTTGTATCCAAAAATCTACAAATGGCAAGTTATAATTATATGTGTTGTAAAGCGACTTAATTCTGCACCCAAAGGGATCAGACTTTGCAAGTACATCAATATATTTACTAATATTAAAATCAGAATCTGCAATTTGTATCATATGTTGTCACCTGCAACCTTACAGGTTAAATCATATGTTAGATTACATACATCTTCAATATCGCTCTTAGATACAAGAGTTAATTGTGAATGCAAATATCGTGCAGGTACAGAAATGGCAAGAGTTTTAACGCCACCACGACTGCAGTGGATGACACCAGCATCATTACCACCAGCAACTGCTCTCTTATACTGCATTTTATATCCGTTTTCTTTGGAAATTTTTGCACAAGCATCTATCATTACACGATTATAAATAGTGCGCTTATCCATATAACCTATAACTGCACCATTGCCCACATTACAAACTTGTTTTGAGGTTGAGATATCAGGCAAATCCACAGCAGTTGTAGATTCTACA
>CAZVRE010000004.1:0-77474 GCA_964629465.1 uncultured Ruminococcus sp.
GCGAGTGTGCTGGAATAGGCAGACAGGCACGTTTGAGGGGCGTGTGTCTTCGACGTACGGGTTCAAGTCCCGTCACTCGCACCAAATAAAAAGAGGTATCCATCCGGATACCTCTTTTTATTTTAAATTTCAGGTTTGAATGATGGCATAAGTTGTAATTTGAACAAGTTATTCTTATGCTTTGTGTCTATTAGTTTTTTCTTTTGTTGATCTTCTATGATGCCCTCACGGATATATTTATCAAGTTCGGCGTATGTGAATCCCAAGTTTTCCTCGTCGGTTTTACCACACAAACCGTCGATAGGAGTTTTGTCTACAAGCACGTCAGGAAGTCCAAGCACTCTGCCTATCTCTTTGACTTCTGTTACTGTAAGATTACATAACGGAGAGAAATCGCCAGCGGCATCGCCGTAACGAGTGGAATACCCTACCCAGTCCTCAGAGAGGTTGCAAGTATTAACTACCCTACCGTTTAAAGACTGACTTACTGCATAAAGAGTTGTCATTCGAATACGAGGAGATACATTGATAAGAGTTTGCTCTTTGACTTCTAATTCTTCAGGCAAACTTTTAAGTACACTATCAACGGCATCTTTTACATCCACAACATAGTGTTTGATACCCAAATGACTCACAAGCAAATACGCCATATCAATATCAGGTTGCTCACCACGAGGCATAAGAACACCTATAACACGGTCTTTGCCCAATGCTTCCACGCATAATGCAGCAGCAATAGAACTATCTTTGCCACCTGATATACCCACAATTGCGTTACAACCTTTGCCGTTTTCTTCAAAAAACTGCCTAATCCACTGTACACATTGATTTTTAATTTTTACTGCGTCAAACATAATATCACCTATAAACTAATTTAACCTTTTTATATCACTATGCCAATTAGATGTCAATATTATTATACATATTTTAATATTTATAATTTGCAAAAGTAAAAAGCGATGTAGTTTTTGAAAACTGCATCGCTTAAATTATGTTACTTAATTTAAAAATCTTAAAAGCACGCCACCATATTCTACTACTAAAGGAGCAAATACAAGTGCTACAATTGTCATAAGTTTAATAAGAATATTGATAGAAGGACCTGAAGTATCTTTGAAAGGATCACCAACTGTATCACCTACTACAGATGCACGGTGTGATTCACTACCTTTACCACCGTGATTACCGCCCTCAATGTACTTCTTGGCGTTATCCCAAGCACCACCTGAGTTTGACATAAAGATTGCAAGCAATACACCTGTAACAAGAGAACCTGCCAACAAACCACCAAGAGCCTTTGCACCTAATAACAACCCTACCAAAATTGGAACAACAATAGCAATTAAACCAGGAACAAGCATTTCCTTAAGTGCTGCCTGTGTAGAAATACCAACGCAAGATTTGTAATCAGGCTTACTTGTACCCTCAAGAATACCCTTGTCGGACTTAAACTGACGTCTTACTTCGTCAATCATCTTGTTAGCAGCCTTAGAAACTGCATCCATTGTAATTGATGAAAACAAGAAAGGAAGCATACCACCAATAAACAAGCCGATTATAACAGAAGTATCCAAAATATTGATACCACCAGTAATATTTGCAGCCTCAGCATATGATGCAAACAATGAAAGTGCAGTTAATGCGGCAGAGCCAATGGCAAAACCTTTGCCGATAGCAGCAGTAGTATTACCAACTGAATCAAGGGAGTCTGTGATTTTTCTTACATCTTTGTCTAAACCTGCCATTTCAGCGATACCACCAGCGTTGTCTGCGATAGGACCGTAAGCGTCAACTGCGATAGTGCTACCTGTTGTAGCAAGCATACCAACTGCTGCAAGTGCAATACCGTACATACCAGCAGAAGCATAGGCTACAAAAATACCAACGCAAATCAAAATGATAGGAATAGCACAAGACTGCATACCAACAGCAAGTCCACTGATAATATTTGTTGCACTACCTGTCTCGGACTGTTTTGCGATTTTCTTAACTTTGATATATTTATCTGCTGTGTAATACTCAGTAATCTGACCTATTAACACACCAACAATCAAACCAACAATAATTGCAACAGCAGGCATAAATGAGTTAAGCACAACTTTACTTAAAACAACGGAAGCAACTACTGTAATAACGTTTGCAATATTTTGACTTAACTTAAGTGATTTATGAGGGTCTGTTCCCTCTTTGCCCTTAACAAAGAACACGCTTATTGTTGAAGCAAGAACACCAACACCTGCTAATAATAGTGGGAACAATGCACCTACGATACTACCGTCATAAGCGATGATACCTAAAGTGATTGCAGAGATAATTGAACCAACATATGATTCAAATAAGTCAGCACCCATACCAGCAACGTCGCCTACGTTATCACCTACATTATCAGCAATAACTGCAGGGTTACGAGGATCATCCTCAGGAATACCTGCTTCTACTTTACCAACAAGGTCAGCGCCTACGTCAGCGGCTTTTGTGTAAATACCACCACCAACACGAGCAAACAACGCAATAGAAGAAGCGCCCAAACTAAAGCCAAACAGGATATTTGCATCTCCTGTGAACAAATAAATAATACTCACGCCTAATAAGCCTAAACCTACTACACACAAGCCCATTACTGCGCCACCACGGAAAGCAATCGCTAAAGCACCTGCAACACCTTTTTCTTTAGCAGCATTTGCAGTTCTTACATTTGCTTTAGTTGCAACATTCATACCAAGATAACCAGCAATAGTTGAGAACAATGCACCCACAAGGAAGCAAAGAGCAGTTGACCAGCTGATAGCAAAACCTACTGCTATAAACACAACAGCGATAAATATTGCAAGAATCTTGTATTCTGACATTAGAAATGCCTGTGCACCCTCGTGAATATACTGAGAAATCTCCTTCATTTTAGGTGTACCAACAGGTTGTTTTTTGATATTAACTGCTAATAATATAGCAACGACTAATGCAATTATTCCAATTGCAGGAATAGCGAATTTAAAAATTTCGCTCCAATCTGCCATACCATCAATAGTTTTAATAAGACTATTCATAAAAAGTCTCCTTTCGTTACAAAACGAACAAAATGCTTTATATCCTAAATACACAGATAATGTAATTTATTATAACGATAATTTTACACAAAATTTTATAAAAAGTCAATATACATTAAACAGGCAATATAAATAATGAATATTCCATAACCATGTTCAAATAAATATAGTATATGAGTTTACTTAAATTTTACAATAAATTACTAAATCTTTACTCTTGTGTGTATTTTTTCTTTACAATATGGGGTTACACTTACAACCGTACTCGAAAGGTACGAACATAATTATGGAGGAAAGAAATTATGAAAAAGATTATTACAAAAATTGCTGCTTTAACTCTAATTGCAGTACTATCATTAACATTATTTACAGGTTGTGGTACTTCAGGTGAATTTGACAACACAAAAGAAATCACCGTTGTTACTCGTGAAGAAGGTTCAGGCACAAGAGATGCTTTTGTTGAACTAACAGGTGTACTTGTAAAAGATGCTGACGGTAACAAAACAGACAACACAACAACAAGCGCTGTAACAATCAACAGTACAGAAGCAGTGCTAACAAGTGTTCAGGAAAACCAGTATGCAATCGGCTATGTATCTCTCGGCTCTCTAAGAGATACTGTAAAAGCACTAAGCGTTGACGGCGTTGCTTGTACTGCTGAAAACATCAAAAACGGCACATATGCTATTGCAAGACCATTTAATATTGCTACAAAAGATAATCTATCAGAAGTTGCTCAGGACTTTATAGATTACATCTTAAGTGCTGACGGTCAGGCTATTGTTGAAGAAGAAGGTTATGTTGCAGTAACAGGAAACGATAGTTACAACGGTTCAAAGCCAAGTGGTAAAATTACAATTGCCGGTTCATCTTCTGTATCTCCTCTTATGGAAAAACTAAAGGAAGCATATATGGAAGTTAACACAAACGCTACTATTGAAATTCAGACAAATGACTCTTCAACAGGTGTTAAGGCTGCTATTGAAGGCACTTGTGAAATCGGTATGGCTTCTCGTGACCTGAAAGATGAGGAATTGGCAGAAGGTTTGGTATCTACAACAATAGCAAAAGACGGCATCGCAGTTGTAGTAAACAACGCTAACTCAATGACAGATATATCAGTTGATAAGATTATGAAAATCTACACAGGCGAAGTAAAAACTTGGGCTGATTTGGCATAACAAGTACAATACTTTAATCAGAGGGCTGTATAATTACAGCCCTCATAGGTGTTTATGTAAAGGTTTTAATTATGAAAATTGTTGAGAAAATTATGAGGGTAGTATTTTTCTTGACTGCTCTCACAAGTGTAGGCGCAGTTATACTAATTTGCGTTTTTCTTTTTGCAAACGGTATTCCTGCTATTGCAGAAATAGGACTATTGGACTTTTTGGGTGGTAAAGACTGGTCCCCTATGGATTCGCCTGCATCATACGGTGTTTTCAATATGATTATTGGCAGCATTTATGTAACTGCTGGTGCAATAATTATTGGTGTACCAATTGGCATTTTGACAGCAGTTTTTCTGTCAAAATTCTGCCCTAAAGGTCTATATAAAGTCATTAAACCTGCTATTGAACTGTTAGCAGGTATTCCGTCCGTTGTTTATGGTTTCTTTGGATTAACAGTAATTGTACCATTTATAAGAAACAACTTTGGTGGTAGTGGTAGCAGTTTACTTACTGCATCGATAGTGCTGGGAATTATGATATTACCTACTATTATCGGACTGTCTGAATCTGCAATATCAGCAGTTCCGGAAAGTTATTACGAAGGTTCACTTGCATTGGGTGCAACAAAAGAAAGAAGCGTATTTAAATCTGTTATGCCGGCGGCAAAATCAGGTATTCTTGCAGGTATTGTGTTAGGTATTGGACGTGCAATCGGCGAGACTATGGCAGTTGTGCTAATTGCAGGTAATCAGGTACAGATACCTAACGCTTTAACTGACGGTGTACGCACACTTACTGCAAATATCGCACTTGAGATGGGCTATGCTACAGGCTTACATAGAGAGGCTCTGATAGCAACAGGTTGTGTATTATTTGTATTTATACTGCTTATTAACCTCTCTTTCTCTGTACTGAAAAACAAGGGGGCTAAAAATGGATAATAAAAATTACATTAACAAAGTTACCCTTAAAGATAAATTTAGAGAATACAAAAGAAAGCCTCTCTCCTTTTTGATGCTGGTTTTGGTAATTCTTGCAACGGTAGTATCAGTAGGTGTCTTACTATTCTTGGTAGGTTATGTACTATACAGAGGCGTACCGTACTTAAAGCCAGAACTATTCTCGCTAAAATACACTTCGGACAATGTGTCTTGCCTACCAGCCATTATAAACACATTGCTAATCACTCTGTTATCTCTGTTAATTGCTATGCCACTTGGAATTGGTACTGCAATTTACCTAACAGAATACGCAAAGAACGGCAGCAAAGTAGTAAAAGTTATACGAACAATGGCAGAAACCCTACAAGGTATACCATCTATTGTTTACGGCTTATTTGGTATGATTTTCTTTGTAACATACTTACATTGGGGATATTCTATCCTTGCAGGCGCATTTACAATTTCAATTATGATTTTGCCACTTATTATGCGAACTACCGAAGAAGCGTTGCTTACTGTTCCTGTGTCTTACAGAGAAGCAAGTTTTGGCCTTGGTGCAGGCAAACTAAGAACAATACTAAAAATAGTTTTGCCATCAGCAGTTCCAGGTATATTGGCAGGTGTAATTCTTGCTGTTGGCAGAGTTGTTGGTGAAACCGCTGCGCTGATTTACACAGCAGGTACTGTGCCTGACGCAACTGGAAATATTATGGACTCAGGTAGAACACTTGCTATTCATATGTATGTACTTGCAAACGAAGGTTTGCACACAAACGAAGCATATGCTACTGCAGTTGTACTTTTGCTATTTGTGTTTGCACTAAATACAATTTCTTCAATGATAGCAAAAAGGTTAGGTAAAAAAGGAGGTTAATATGGATAATATTTTCACAATAAAAGATATGGACTTATATTACGGCAACTTTCAGGCGCTAAAAAACATAAATATGGAAATAAAAGCAAATAATATTACTGCTTTTATAGGTCCATCAGGTTGCGGTAAATCTACATTACTTAAATCATTAAACAGAATGAATGACCTTGTGGAAGGTTGTAAAATAACCGGTGACATAAGACTAAAGGGTGAAGATATTTACAAAGATTACGATGTAAATATTCTACGCAAAAATGTTGGTATGGTATTCCAAAAGCCTAACCCATTCCCTATGAGCATTTACGATAATATTGCTTACGGACCAAGAACTCACGGCATTAAGAACAAGTATGAACTTGATGAAATAGTAGAAAAATCACTAAAAGACGCTGCTATTTGGGACGAAGTAAAAGACAGACTAAAGAAAAGTGCTCTGGGACTATCTGGTGGTCAGCAACAAAGACTATGTATTGCAAGAGCATTGGCTGTTAAGCCAGAAGTACTACTTATGGACGAGCCTACATCTGCTCTGGACCCTATCTCTACTGGTAAAATTGAGGAACTATGCCTTGAGTTAAAGAAAGACTATTCTATTGTAATAGTTACCCACAATATGCAACAAGCATTGAGAATTGCAGATACTACTGCTTTCTTTTTGCTTGGCGAAATTGTTGAGATGGATAGCACAAATGTCATATTCAACACACCTAATGACAAGAGAACTGAAGATTATGTAACAGGAAGGTTTGGTTAATATGAGAAGTCAATACGAAAGTCAATTAACATTATTAAATAGAGAACTCATTGAGATGGGCTCATTGATTGAAAAATCAATATCAAATGCAGTTGAATCACTTATTACTCAAGACAAAGAAAAAGCATTGACTGTTAAAAACGGCGATCCTGTTATTAACTCCAAAGAAAAAGAGATTGAAAGTCTATGTTTTAAACTTCTACTGCATCAGCAACCTGTTGCAAGTGATTTAAGACTAATATCATCTGCGCTAAAAATGATTACTGATATGGAAAGAATCGGTGATTATGCAGAGGATATTGCTGAACTTGCGTGTTATCTTGCTGAATACGAACATATTTATAAATTGAGTTATTTTGAAAAAATGGGTGATATTTGCTGTAATATGGTAACAGAATGTATTGATGCCTTTGTTGCAAAAGATATAAGCAAAGCAGAAAAAGTTATAAATACTGATGATACAGTAGACGAATTATTTGCAACTGTAAAAACGGAACTAATAAACGTAATTACAGAAAATCGTAATCATAGCGAACAGGCTATTGACTTGATAATGATTTCTAAATATCTGGAAAGAATCGGCGATCATGCTGAAAACATCGCTCAATGGGCAATTTACTCAATTACCGGGCAAAAAGAGTCTGAATAAATTAAAAGAGGAATTTCAAAAGCGAAATTCCTCTTTTGCAACTATAAAAATATTATAAAAACTATATGCTTATCAAAACTTTTGTGTTATAATTATTGTGTATAGATAAGAAAGGAGCGTTTATATGATTTACATAATCGAAGATGATATTGACATTAGAGAGATGGAGACATATGCTCTTAAAAACAGTGGATATGAAATTATGTCTTTTGAAGATAGTCAGGAGTTTTGGCAAACCATTAAGACTCGACTCCCTGACTTAATTATTCTTGATATAATGCTTCCAAAAGAAGACGGACTATCTATTCTAAAAAAATTGAGAAGCGAAAAAGCAACTCAAAAAGTTCCTGTGATTATCGTTACAGCCAAAACAAGCGAACTTGATAAGGTAAAAGGACTTGATATGGGTGCTGATGATTATGTTAGCAAACCATTCGGCGTTATGGAACTTGTGTCTCGTGTTAAGGCAGTTTTGAGAAGATATGAAAAAGTCACTACCGACGGTATAATTGAATACAAGGAAATTCGCCTTGACGATAACAAACACAGTGTTACTGTGTCAGGACAACCTTGTATTCTTACATTTAAGGAATATGAATTGCTTAAGTATCTACTTGTAAACAAAGGAATTGCTCTAACTCGTGAAAAACTAATCGAAGCAGTCTGGGGTTATGACTTTGAGGGCGAAAGCAGAACTGTAGATATGCACATTAAAACCCTACGCCATAAATTAGGTGAAGCAGGTAGTATAATTTCCACAGTAAGAAACGTTGGTTACAAAGCAGGTGAATAGCTTGAAAAAATTAAAAACCAAACTTACCCACAGGCTTCTTACAGTTGCTATGGTATCTGTGATTATTACTGCTTTTGCAGTTGCAATTGCAGGGTGGTTTACCTTTAGTACTCAAGTTAACTCTGACATTAAGGAAATCGGCCAGGTTATTGCTACAAATTATAATCAGGACTATGGCCTATCCTTACTTGACGAATACAATACTGAAGAATACCGTATAACGGTTATAGATGATAACGGTAATATTATATACGAAAGTAATAAAAGCCTTGAAAAAGATAGTATGGAAAACCATCTTAACCGTCCTGAAATTCAAGACGCTTTAAATCACGGTGCAGGTAGTTCTCAACGAATTTCAAGTACACTTGGTTCTGTTACTCACTACTACGCAATAAGATGTAACGACGGAAATGTTATACGAATTTCAAAAGAAGTAGATTCTATTCTTAATTCTTTTATAGAAATTATACCTGTTATTATCTTTATAATTTTGCTTGTAATGATTATCTGTGTTTTGATTGCTTCAAGGAGTACTAAGCGAATTGTCGAGCCTATTGAAAAAATGACTGAAGATATAAACAATATCGCATATGAAGAACTTGTGCCATTTGCTACAACAATTGAAAAGCAACAAAATCAAATTAAAAAGCAAATGAATAAAGTCCAACTTGAAAAAGACAAAGTCAGTGCTCTTATTGCTAATATGAACGAGGGCTTTTTGCTTTTGGATATGGATAAAAACATTCTCACAAGCAACGAGAGTGCATATATGCTCTTAAACAGTACAAGCAGTTCTATAATTGGTAAAAATATAATCGAGATATCACGAAACTTTGACTTTATAAACTGTATAAACGAAGCGATTAGTGGCAAAAGCAGTACAATTAAGTTCACGCATAACAACAATAGTTTTCAGGTTATTGCAAGTCCAGTATTCTCAAACGGCAAACAACAAGGCGTTATCTGTTTGATTATGAATACAACAGAAAAGGACAAAACAGAAAAAATGCGCCGTGAATTTACTGCAAATGTATCCCACGAGCTCAAGACTCCACTCACCTCTATTTCGGGTTTTGCTGAAATGATTGAAAACGGAATGGTGCAAAATGACGAGGATATAAAGAGATTT
Source organism: uncultured Ruminococcus sp. (assembly GCA_964629465.1). GTDB lineage: Bacteria > Bacillota > Clostridia > Oscillospirales > Acutalibacteraceae > Ruminococcoides. The sequence goes on from CAZVRE010000004.1 coordinate 9,357, forward strand.
GCAGGTAAAATTCACAAAGAAGCAGGCAGACTTATCTCACTGATAATTGATATTATTGATTTGTCACAACTTGATGAGCCTCAAAAGAACCTTGAGAAGCAATTTGTGAACCTTGAAGAACTTGTAAAAGAATGCTTTGAAAGTTTACAAAACAGTGCTAACAAGCGTAATGTTACATTGAATTATGCTGGTGACTATGCAAAGATCTTGTGCAATAGATCTATGATTTATGAGGTTATTTATAACCTGTGTGATAATGCTATAAGATACAACAAACCAGACGGAGAAGTAAATGTTAATGTCATAAACAATAAAGATAACATTGAAATCACAGTTAGCGACACAGGTATAGGCATACCTGCAAAGCATCAGAATAGAATTTTCGAGAGATTTTACAGAGTTGATAAAAGCCACTCCAAAGAAACAGGAGGAACTGGCTTGGGGCTTGCAATTGTAAAACATATTGTTGAGCAACATCAGGGTTCGATTACATTAGAGAGCGAAGTAAATGTTGGTACTACAATTAAAATACAACTACTAAAATAGAATTATAAATATTTCTTATTTCCTATAAAAAACTATGATTTTTAGTTCTTTATAGGAAATATTTTTTTACACATATTTTACATTCATATGACATTGTTTTTACACACCTTTGACATAATCACAAAGAAGGGGTGATTTTATGTCATTCAAAGACGTATTACAATTGATTCTTGGCCTCTCCTTATTCTTATATGGTATGAACATTATGGGTGACGGCCTTGAAAAAACCTCCGGTGGTCGTTTAGAGAGAACACTGGAAAAAATGACAAGCAACAGATTTAAAGGTTTGCTTTTAGGTACAGCAGTTACCGGCGTAATTCAGAGTTCATCTGCCACAACTGTTATGGTGGTAGGTTTTGTAAACTCCGGTATTATGAAGTTAAAACAGGCTATCGGTATTATTATGGGTGCCAATATTGGTACTACTGTTACTGCCTGGATTTTGAGTTTATCAGGCATTGAGGGAGATAATTTATTCCTAACTCTGTGTAAACCTACAACTTTTTCACCAATATTAGCCGGTATAGGCATAATTATGATTATGTTCTCAAAGAGCAGTAAAAAACATAATATTGCTACTATTTTAATTGGCTTTGCAATTTTAATGCTTGGTATGGATCAGATGAGTGATGCAGTTGAAGGCTTGGCAGAAGTTCCTGCATTCACAAACATACTAATAATGTTCAGTGAAAATCCAATCCTTGGTATTTTAGCAGGTGCTGTTTTAACAGGTATTATTCAGAGTTCCTCTGCATCTATCGGTATTTTACAGGCGCTTTCACTCTCAGTAGGAATAACATATAATTCAGCAATTCCAATTATTATGGGTATGAATATTGGTACCTGCGTAACTGCTCTCATTTCTTGTATTGGAGCAAAAAAGAACGCTAAACGTGCTGCTTTTGTTCATCTTTATTTCAATGTAATAGGTACAGTTATTTGGAGCACTGTGTATTTGATAGTAAACGGCATCTTTAATATTGAATTTTTCACTCAATTAGTTGGACCTGCTGAAATTGCTACTGTTACAACTATATTCAATGTGCTTACAACCATCGTACTCTTCCCTATGGCTGGTTTACTTGAAAAACTTGCTTGTCTGACTATTAAGGATAATGACGAAGAAAGCAACCTACCATTCCTTGATGAAAGATTTTTGGATACTCCAAGTATTGCAACCGAACAATGTAAAGAAATGTCATATAAAATGGCAGAACTTTGCAAAATCAATTTAGTAGAATCAATGCAACTACTTAATAAATATGACGAAAAACTTTATGCAAAAGTTGTTGATGACGAAGGTTTAATTGATACTTACGAAGACGTACTTGGATCATATCTCGTAAAACTTTGTAGTAAATCACTTAACGGTAACGACAGTCGTGAAGTTTCTAAATTACTACTATGTATCAATGACTTTGAGAGAATTTCTGACTATGCAGTTATGATCGCTGATTCAGCAAAAGAAATGCACGAAAAAGATATTATGTTCTCAAAATCTGCTCTTGCAGAACTTGAAGTAATGAAAGATGCAATTGTGGAAGTTGTTGACAAAACCGTTGAAGCATTCTCAACTAACAATACTGATGTTGCTGTAACTGTAGAACCACTAGAACAGGTTGTTGACAAGTTGCAAGAAAAAGTCAGAGCAAGACACATTAAGCGACTCAAAAACGGCTTGTGTACAGTTGAACTTGGCTTTATTCACTCAGATGTTGTTACAAGTTTGCAGCGTATTAGCGACCATTGCTCTAACATTGCTGTGTGCGTAATTCAAATCAATATGAAGCAGTTTGAAACTCACGAATATCTGCATGAAATCAAGTCTTCTGATGATGACTTTAAAAACGAATACAATGAATATAAGATTAAATATCAATTACCTCAACTTGTTGAATAATTAAATTTAATTGCTTAGGCTATCTCAAACTTGAGATAGCCTATTGTTTTCGCTTTTATGTAAATAATTTGTAAATAATATTTTACTTTATTTACTTATTTTACATAAATTTTACATACACTATATGTATTTTTTACACTATTTTGAGATAATTCCCCAAAAAGGGGGTTATATTGTGAGTGCATTTTTTACAAACAGTGCCAGCGCATTTGACTTATTTGATATTTTTAAATTATTAGGTGGTCTCGCATTTTTCTTGTTTGGTATGAACCTTTTGGGTGAAGGACTTGAAAAAACATCAGGTGGAAGATTAGAAAAAACACTTGAAAAAATGACCAACACAAGAATCAAGGGCTTTTTGCTTGGTTGTGGTGTAACTGCAATTATCCAGAGTTCATCTGCTACTACAGTTATGGTAGTAGGCTTTGTAAACTCCGGTATTATGAAGTTAAAACAAGCCGTAGGTATCATTATTGGTGCAAATATGGGTACTGTTATAACCTCATGGATTTTGAGTTTGACAGGTATTCAAGGCGAAAGTTTCTTAATACAGTTAGTTAAACCATCTACCTTCGCTCCATTACTTGCTATTATTGGCGTTGCTATGATTATGATGAGCAAACGCAGTAAAATACGTAATATTGCGACAATTATGGTGGGCTTTGGCATACTGATGACCGGTATGGAAATAATGAGTGACTCGGTGGCGATTTTGGGTGAAACACCAGCGTTCACAAATATTTTGACAATGTTCAACAACCCAATTCTTGGTATTTTGACAGGTACTATTCTAACTGCGATTATCCAGAGTTCATCTGCATCTATTGGTATTTTGCAAGCGTTGTCTTCAACAGGCAGTATAACTTACGGAATGGCTATTCCAATTATTTTGGGTCAGAACCTTGGTACTTGTATTACTGCTATTATCTCTTGCTTGGGTGCTAAGAAAAACGCAAAACGTGCAGCATTTGTTCATTTATATTACAACATCATTGGTATTAGTTTTTGGGCGATTGCATTCTATGTAGTAAACTTCTTACATCCATTTGCATTTTTGGAAAATTACATTGACGCAAGTGGTATCGCTGTAGTTCACACTGTATTTAACATACTTGAAGTTGTGCTCCTACTCCCTGCTGCTAATCTCATAGAAAAACTTGCTCGTATTACAATAAGAGATAAAGATGAAGAAAGCAATTTGCCTTTCCTTGACGAGAGATTTTTGGATACTCCAAGTATTGCAACAGAACAGTGTAAAGAAATGGCTTGTAAGATGGTTGAACTCTGCAAAATAAACTTTACTGACTCTCTGAATCTGCTTGACAAATATGACGAAAATCTTTATGAAAAAATTGTTGCTGACGAAAGTTTAATTGATACATACGAAGACGTGCTTGGATCATATCTTGTTAAACTTTGTAGTAAATCACTTAACGGTAACGATAGCCGTGAAGTATCGAAATTATTGCTATGTATCAATGACTTTGAGAGAATATCTGACCACGCAGTTAATATTGCAAATTCTGCAAAAGAAATGCACGATAAGAATATAATGTTCTCTGAATATGCTGTAAAAGAACTTGATATTATGAAGAGAGCGCTCAATGAAATTGTAGGTAAAACTGCTACTGCATTCTGTGAAAATAACACAGAAGTTGCAGTTACTGTAGAGCCACTCGAACAAGTTATTGACAGATTACAGGAAAAAATCAAAGCAAGACATATTAAGCGACTAAAAGAAGGTACTTGTACTGTTGAACTTGGATTTATACACTCTGATGTTATTACAAGTTTACAGCGTGTAAGCGACCATTGCTCTAATATAGCCATTTATGTAATTCAAATCAATTTGAAGCAATTTGAAACACACGAGTACTTACAGGAAATAAAAACTTCTGACGAAGATTTTAAGAAAGAGTACAACGAGTATAAATTCAAATACAGATTACCAGAAATTACATATTGATAAATTAACTGAACGGATAGGAAAACCTATCCGTTCTTTTTATAAAAATATCTTTTATTGTTAAAATTTGTCGAAATTTTATACAGTTAGTCTAAACTAACCTTGTGTTTATATCGAAAAATGTAAGAAATAAACAAAATAATCACATTTTGACAGCATTTTTATGCTCTAAAAGTATTGAAATTTTGGGTGTAAATTAGTATAATAATCTGTGAAGATAATTTATAATCTTTATCACTTATTAAATTCATTTAAGGAGGTTTTATTATGGATAGTGCCAATACTTTTATGGGTACTCCTGAGCAGGAAAAAGAGCTTAGAGAATTTATTGAAATTCACAAAGATATGCCTGGTGCTCTAATGCCTGTTCTACAGAAAGCTCAAGGTATCTATGGTTACCTTCCAGAGGAAGTTCAGGAAATTATTGCTGACGGCCTCGGTATTTCAAAAAGTGAGGTTTACGGTGTAGCTACATTCTACTCACAGTTTAGCCTTACTCCAAAGGGCAAACACAGAATCAGCGTTTGCTTAGGTACTGCTTGTTATGTTTTAGGTTCTGACAAGGTACTTGCTAAAATTGAAGAAACATTAGGAATTAAGAGTGGAGAATGCACTCCTGACGGTTTGTTCTCAATTGATGCTTGCAGATGCGTAGGCGCTTGTGGTCTTGCACCTGTAGTTATGATCGATGAAGACGTTTATGGTAAATTAACACCGGATGACGTAGAAAAAATGTTAGCAAATTATAAGGAGGGATAATCGTGAATTACGCTGAATTACTTGCTATTAAAGACAAATATGCTGAACTCGTTGCAGTTCGACAGGCAGTTGCTGAGCAGGGTGCGAAGATGGCTGAACACACAGGCTATCGTAAGCAAATTCTTGTATGTGGTGGTACAGGTTGTACTTCCTCAGGCACAAAGAAAGTTCTTGCTGCGTTAGACGCATCCCTCAAAGAGCATAATCTTGAAGAAGATATTTTGGTAGTTAGAACAGGTTGTTTCGGTCTTTGTGCATTGGGTCCAATTATGATTGTTTACCCAGAGGGTGCTTTTTATGCTCATGCTGATGCAGAAAAAATCGAAAGAATCGTTAAGGAACATTTAGTAGATGGTAACATTTGTACTGACCTTCTATATCAGGAGACTGTACATACTGACGGTTCTATTACACCATTTAACCAGACAAACTTCTATAAGAAGCAGATGAGAATTTCTCTTCGTAACTGTGGTGTTATCGACCCAGAACAGATTGAGGAATATATTGCTGTTGACGGTTATCAGGCTCTTCATAAAGTATTAACTGAAATGACTCCTGATGATGTTATCAACGAAATCACAGAATCAGGCTTACGTGGTCGTGGCGGCGGTGGCTTCCCTACCGGCCGTAAGTGGGCATTTGCTAAAGCAAGTGCAGGCGATGTTAAGTATGTATGTTGTAATGCCGACGAAGGTGACCCAGGTGCATTTATGGACCGTTCTATCCTAGAAGGCGACCCACACTGCTTGATTGAAGCAATGACAATCGCAGGTTATGCAATTGGCGCTCATCAGGGCTATGTATATATTCGTGCTGAATATCCTATCGCTGTACAGAGATTACAGATTGCTCTTGATCAGGCTAAGGCTAACGGTTTGTTGGGTAATGATATTTTTGGCACAGGATTTGATTTTGATATTGAAATCAGACTTGGTGCAGGTGCTTTCGTATGTGGTGAAGAAACTGCTCTTATGACTTCTATCGAAGGTAACCGTGGTGAACCTCGTCCACGTCCTCCATTCCCTGCTATCAAGGGTTTGTTTGGTAAGCCAACAATTCTTAACAACGTTGAAACTTACTCTAACATCGCACAGATTATCAACAAGGGTGCTTCTTGGTACAACTCAATCGGTACAGAAACAAGTAAGGGTACTAAGGTATTCGCAGTTGGTGGTAAAATCACTAACGTAGGTCTTGTTGAAGTTCCTATGGGTACTACACTAAGAGAAATCATCGAAGAAATCGGTGGTGGTATTCCTAACGGTAAGAAATTCAAGGCTGCTCAGACAGGTGGTCCATCCGGTGGTTGTATCCCTGCTGAACACATTGACACTCCAATCGACTACGAAAACCTTGTTGCATTGGGTTCCATGATGGGTTCAGGCGGTCTTATCGTACTTGACGAAGATACATGTATGGTAGATATTTCAAAATTCTACTTAGAGTTTACTGTTGACGAAAGTTGTGGTAAGTGTGTTCCTTGTAGAATCGGTACAAAAAGACTACTTGAGTTACTTGACAAATTCACTCAGGGTAAAGGCACAATGGAAGACCTTGAAACAATCGAAGAACTTGCAAACCATATGAAGAGTTCATCTTTGTGTGCTCTTGGTCAGTCTGCTCCTAACCCTGTACTCTCAACATTAAGATACTTCAAAGATGAATATGTTGCTCACGTTAAGGATAAGACTTGTCCTGCAGGTGTATGTAAAGCTCTTACAAGATATGAAATCATTGAAGACAAATGTATTGGTTGTACAAAGTGTGCAAGAAACTGTCCTGTTGACGCTATTACAGGTACTGTTAAACAGCCACATGTTATTGACCAGGATAAATGTATTAAGTGCGGCGTGTGTATGAGCAACTGTAAGTTCAACGCAGTCGTTACAAAGTAAGGAGGACTTAAAATGGAAACTATTAAACTAAAGATTAACTCAATTCCTGTTGAAGTCCCAAAAGGTTCAACTATTCTTGATGCTGCAAAGGCTGCTAACATTGAGATTCCTACTCTATGTTACCTAAAAGACTTAAACTGCATTGGTGCATGTCGTATTTGTGTAGTTGAAGTTAAAGGTAGACCACAATTGCTTGCATCTTGTGTATATCCTGCTGAAGAAGGCATGGAAGTATTTACAAACACACCTCGTGTTCGTAAATCAAGAAAAACAACATTAGAATTATTACTTTCAAATCACGAAAAGAAATGTCTTGCTTGTCCAAGAAGTGATAATTGCGAACTCAACAGATTAAGCAACGAATATGGCGCTGACCCAATTAAGTTCGGTTCTGACGATAACAGATATGAAGTTGACGCTTCTTCCCCATCTATCGTTAGAGATAACAACAAATGTATCAGTTGTAGAAGATGTATTGCTGCTTGTAAGGCACAGAGCATTAACGCTATCGGTATGAGCAAACGTGGATATGATTCACACGTTAGTTGTGCATTTGAAGCAGACCTAAACAACGTTGCTTGTGTTGGTTGCGGTCAGTGTGTAGTTGCTTGTCCTGTTGGTGCTTTAGTAGAAAAAGACAACACACAGAAAGTTTGGGACGCTATTGCAGACCCAGACAAGAAGGTAGTATTCTATACTGCTCCTTCTATCCGTGCTACATTAGGTGAAGCATTTGGTATGGCTCCGGGCACAAACGTTGAAGGCAAGATGGTAGCTGCTATCCGTAGATTAGGCGACGTTAGCGTATTCAATATGGACGTTACTGCTGACCTTACAATTTTGGAAGAAGCAAACGAACTTGTTCAGCGTATTACAAACGGTGATACACTCCCAATGTTCACTTCTTGTTGCCCAGGTTGGGTAAGATTTGTTGAACACAATTATCCTGAGTTCATTCCTAACCTATCAACTTGTAAATCTCCACAGGGTATGTTCGGTTCATTACTGAAAACTTACTATTGCGAGAAGAACAACATTGATCCAAAAGACCTATTTGTTGTATCTGTTATCCCTTGCACAGGTAAGAAGATGGAAATGGAAAGAGAACAACTTGCTGGCGATGTTGACGTTGCTCTTACAACAAGAGAATTAGGCAAGATGATTAAGCACGCAGGTATTCGCTTTGCAGACCTTGCTGACGAAGACTACGATAACCCATTTGAAATTGCTACAGGCGGTGGCGCTATCTTTGGTGCTACAGGTGGCGTACTTGAGGCTGCTCTACGTACTGCTGCTAATATGCTTGATGGTTCATTTGACGTTGTTGACTTCAAAGAAGTTAGAGGTCCAGAGGCTGTAAGAGAGGCAACATACACTGTTGCAGGTACAACAGTTAAAGTTGCAGTTGCTTCAGGCTTAGGTAACGCAAGAGCAATTCTTGAGAAAGTTAAGAATGGCGAGGCTGATTATCAGTTTGTTGAAGTTATGGCTTGCCCAGGCGGTTGTATTAACGGTGGTGGTCAGCCAGTTCAGAGCGACAGCGTTAAGAACCATGTTGACCTCAAGGCTCTTAGAAGCAAAGCATTGTATGACTACGATGCTCAGAACAAATACCGCAAGAGTCACGAAAGCCCAGTTGTTAAGATGCTATATGATGAGTACTTTGAGAAGCCAGGTGCTCACAAAGCTCACGAAATATTGCATACAACATACGTTAAGCGTAACAAATTTTAATAAGTGATAAATCAAAACACCCACATTCGAGTTAACGAATGTGGGTGTTTGTTTTGTTAATCAAACAATTTATACTAATTCATTAGCAAGTGTTTTCATTTCTTCTATATTTTCACTTGATAACGCAGATTTGATTGTGATTTTTGTATCGTAAATCGTGATGTTCTTCAATTCTTCGAGATATGCAAGCATCTTTTTGCCTGCTGATGGAGCCCAAGTGCCGTTTTCGATAACAGCAACCTTACGATTTTGGAAGTTCTTGTTTCTTAAATGACACAAGAAATCTTCCATTACAGGAAATACTCCACCATCATAGGATGATGCCATAAGCACCATTCTGTCATAACGGAAAGCATCCTCAATAACCTCAGCCATATCTTCTCTTGAAAGGTCAGATACAACTACTTTTTCGCCTTTTGCTTCAAGCATTTCTGCAAATTTATAAGCCGCTTTGGCAGTATTGCCATGAATCGAAGCAAATGCAATGAATATACCCTTATCCTCAGGTTCATAGGAACTCCAAACATTATACTTATCTATATAGTAACCTAAGTTTTCCTTTAAAATTGGGCCGTGCAATGGGCAAATCATTTTAATATCGAGAGCAGAAGCCTTTTTTAATAAATTCTGCACCTGCATACCATATTTACCTACAATATTAAAATAATATCTTCTGGCTTCACACTCCCAATCTTCGTCAGCATCTAATGTACCAAATTTACCAAAGCCATCGGCTGAAAACAAAATGCCCTCTGACTTTTCATAAGTTACCATAACTTCAGGCCAATGAACCATTGGTGCCATTACAAAGGTTAATGTATGGTTGCCCAAATCAAGTTCATCGCCCTCTTTTACAACTAACTTGTTAGGAATATCCACATCAAAAAACTGTGATATCATTACAAAAGTTTTTGTGTTACCAACAATAGTTGAGGCTGGGTATTTCTCAATAAATTTTTGAATATTTGCTGAATGGTCAGGTTCCATATGTTGCACAATTAAATAATCAGGAGTTCTGCCATTAAGGGCAACATCCAAATTATTAAACCATTCCTCAGTTTTGCGATTATCTACAGTATCCATAACGGCGATTTTATCGTCAATAATTACATAAGAATTATAGGAAATGCCATTTGGAATAATATACTGACTTTCAAACAAATCCAAGTCGTAGTCGTTACAACCAATATATTTTACGTCATTACTTACAAAAGTTTCTTTCATATAATTACTCCTTGCTATGTGTAAAGCCACCGAAAAATCGGTGGCTAACTAAATTTTACGCTTCGCTAAATTGGTCTTTACCTACGCCACACAATGGACATACAAAATCATCAGGTAAATCTTCAAACTTTGTACCTATTTCGATACCGTACTCAGCATCGCCTTTGGTTTCGTCGTATTCCCATCCACATACGTCACAAACATATTTCATAAAGCAACCTCCTTTAATTATAGTTCAGCAATAACTTCTACTTCTACAAGTACGTTCTTTGGCAGTTGCTTAGCAGCAACACAAGAACGTGCCGGTTTACAAGTAAAGTATTCCCCATAAATTTTATTAAATGCAGCGAAATCTTCCATATTGGCTAAAAAACAAGTTGTTTTGATAGCTTTATCAATAGAAGTTCCACTTGCTTCGAGAACATTTTTGAGGTTTTTGCAAACCTGCTCTGTCTGTGCTTCAATAGTAGTAGCTTCAACCTCTCCGGTTGCAGGGTTGATAGCTATCTGACCTGAAGTAAAAACAAAACCATTAACCTTAACTGCCTGACTATATGGACCAATAGCATCAGGTGCTTTATTTGTAAATACTTTTTCCATTATAAATACCCCCTAAATTACGTTAAAGCCTGCTTCTTCAAGAGAATTACAAATCTGATTAACGTGTTCGAAGTTTCTTGTTTCGAGAATAATACGCAAGATACAGTCTGTAATCTCACCCTCACTTGCTCTCTCGTGGTGAACACTAATAACATTACCACCACGCTCAGCAATAATCTTGGATACACCAAGCAACTGACCGGGTTTGTCATCAAGTTGGATACATAGAGTCTGCTGTCTGCCAGAAGTAATAAGACCACGCTTGATTACTCGGTTAAGAATTGTAACGTCAATATTACCACCTGAAACAATACAAACAACCTTTTTGCCCTCAATAGGTAATTTATTGAACAATACAGCAGCCAAAGGAGCAGCGCCTGCACCCTCTGCAACCATCTTTTGTTTTTCGATAAGAGTTAGGATAGCAGTTGAAATTTCGTCGTCAGAAACTGTTACAATATCATCAACATACTGATTAACATATTCATAAGTAAGTTTGCCGGGTTCTTTTACCTGAATACCGTCAGCAATAGTGCTAACTTTGTCAAGGTGTAAAATTTCGCCCTGTTTTACGGAATTATACATTGACGGTGCGCCCTCTGCCTGAACGCCGTAAACCTTAACATTAGGGTTAAGGTTTTTGATAGCACAAGCAACACCAGAAATCAAACCGCCACCACCAATAGATACAACAACTGCATCTACATCGTGCATTTCGTTCATAATCTCAAGTCCAATTGTACCCTGACCTGCAATTACATTTTCGTCATCAAAAGGATGAATAAATGTGTAGTTCTTTTCGTCACGAAGTCTGCAAGCCTCTGCATAAGCATCGTCATAAACACCAGGCACCATATTGACCTGTGCACCAAAACTCTTTGTTGCCTCAACCTTTGAAATAGGAGCGCCGTCAGGCAAACAAATTAAAGATTTGATACCATATTTTGTAGCGGCAAGTGCAACACCCTGTGCGTGGTTGCCAGCCGAACAAGCAATAACACCTCTTGCCTTTTCTTCATCAGAAAGTTGAGAGATTTTGTAACCTGCGCCACGAAGTTTAAAAGAGCCAGTAAGTTGCAAACATTCAGGCTTGAGGTACAGTTCGCAATTAGTTTCAATTGCAGATGCTTTTACGATAGATGTTGGATGAATTACATCCTTAAGCACCTTTGAAGCATGATAGATTTTATCAAGTGTTAGCATAAATATTCCTTCTATCTTTTAAAATACCTTTATATTGTAAAACAATAAGACAAATAAATCAAGTTATTTGATGTTAATCAAGTCTTTTATAACCTCGTTTGCAATAAGTAAACCACATACTGCCGGTACTACTGCATTACTTGCAGGAATTACTTTGCCGTTTTCGGAGATTTGAGGGTTAGTTTGCTTAATTGCTTCCTCTGTAGAGTATACAACTTTAAGTGATTTAATATTACGCATACGGAGTTCTTTGCGCATTACTCTTGCAAGAGGACAAGTTGTTGTTTTGTAAATATCAGTTACAACGAATTTTGTTGGGTCAAGTTTGTTACCTGCACCCATAGCACTGATTATTGGAGTATTGCATTTATCTGCATTCTCTACTAAGGCAATTTTGGCTGATACAGTATCAATTGCATCAATTATGTAATCGTACTGAGTAAAGTCAAAATCGTCATTTTGAGGTAGATAAAAGGTCTTGTGGGCATTTACTGTTACATTTGGGTTGATGTCAAGTAAACGCAACTTTAGAGCATCAACCTTATACTTCCCCACAGTTGAATCGAGAGCAACAATCTGACGGTTGATATTTGAAAGTGATACTGTGTCATTATCTACAACATCAATGCTACCTATACCACTACGCACAAGAGCCTCGGCTACATAGCCTCCAACTCCTCCAACGCCAAACAACACAACCCTACTGTTATTAAGTTTATCAAGGTTTTCTTTACCTATAAGCAATTCGGTACGAGCAAATCTTTCCATATAAAACCTCAAAATCAAAATATGGTATTAGTATAGCACGTTTTGAGGTTAAATTCCACTAATTTTTTCAATTATATTGTAATGCACCGTGAAAATATGCTAAAATGAATAATAAATAAACACATTAAGGATTAGTTATGAGCAAAGAGATTAAATGCCCACATTACAAAAAATGTGGTGGATGCCAAATACACAATTTAAACTACCAAAAGCAACTTGACTTTAAGATGGCAAAGGTTATTAAACTATTGGGCAAGTTCCATCATGTTGATAACATAATCGGTATGGAATACCCATATCATTACAGAAACAAGGTGCAGGCTGCGTTTGGCAGAGATAGGCAAAACAGAATAATATCAGGTGTGTACCAGAGTTCTACTCACAAAATTGTGCCTGTTGACGAGTGCCTTATTGAGGACACAAAGGCAGACGAGATTATTGTAACAATACGCAAACTGCTGAAAAGTTTTAAACTCAAGCCATTTGATGAAAATAGGTACGATGGTTTTCTTCGCCACGTTCTTGTAAAAAGAGGCTTTACAAGTGGTGAAATTATGGTAGTGCTTGTAACCGGTGGTGCAGAATTTAAGTCAAAGAGAAGTTTTGTAAATGCGCTATTGAGCAGACACCCTGAAATTACAACAATAGTACAAAACATAAATAACAAACGCACAAGTCTTGTGCTTGGTGAGAAAAGCATTGTGCTATACGGTGAAGGCAAAATCAAGGAACAACTGTGTGGCTACACCTTTACTATCTCCCCTAAATCTTTTTATCAAATTAATCCTATACAGACGGAAGTGCTATACAACAAGGCTATGGAAATGGCTGATATAAAAGATAGTGATATTGTGCTTGACGCCTACTGTGGTACCGGTACGATTGGCATTATTGCAAGTAAGTACGCAAAACAAGTTTTGGGCGTTGAACTTAACAAAGATGCAGTTAAAGATGCTATTTACAACGCTAAACTCAACAAAGTTGAAAATATCAACTTTGTGTGTGCTGATGCCGGTAGATATATGGTTGAACTTGCAAAAGCCGACGAAAAGGTTGATGTAGTTATAATGGACCCACCAAGAGCAGGTAGTGACATAAACTTTTTGAAGTCAGTTGTAAAATTAAGCCCTAAAAAGGTTGTGTATGTGTCCTGCAATCCGGAAACACTTGCAAGAGATTTGATGTATCTGTCAAAGAACAAATACAAAGTACGAAAAATTCAGCCTGTGGATATGTTCCCACATACTGAGCATGTGGAGTGCTGTGTTCTTCTTACTCGAACACAATTCTAATAGATATTTTTAATATTCATTTGACTAATTATTTTAAATCGAGGAGAAAAATGGAAAACTTACAATATATTGTTTTAAGAGAAAAACCACATATAAAAGAAAAAGCAGCAATATGGTTTCAAAGCAAGTGGGGTGTGCCTAAAGAAGCATATCTGGAGTGTATGAACGCATATCTAAACAAAGAGACAGAGTATGGTTGGTATTTATGTCTTGATGGTGAAAAGATTGTTGCAGGTATGGGAGTAATTGAAAACGACTTCCACAATCGCAAAGATCTTACACCTAATGTGTGTGCTGTGTACACAGAAGAAGAATACCGTAAAAAGGGTATTGCCGGTAATTTACTCAATATGGTTGTTGAAGATATGAAAAACAAAGGGATAACACCTATATATTTAGTTACTGACCATACTGGTTTTTATGAAAGATACGGGTGGGAATTCTTATGTATGGTACAAGGCGACGATGAACCTGAAATGACAAAAATGTATATTCACAAATAAATATCAAGTATAACAAGTAAAGCCTATCTCAGAAGAGATAGGCTTTTACTTATCTAAATAGTTTTCTATTATAATTGCAATACTTTCTTTTTCTTTAGTGTTTAATTGTCTAAATTTTTTTAATAAATCTGATTCAGTCTCATTTAAGTCATAAGGCATAACTTGTTCAATAACATGGTCGATATCAGAGTTGCCAATCAAATAATCAACAGAAGTGTTGAAATATTTAGCTAAATTAATTAAAGTGTCAATATCAGGTTCTATATTTTGATTTTCGTATTTGTTTATCGATTGTTGACTAGTTCCAATAACATCTGCTAATTGCTGTTGACTAACTCCTTTTTTATTACGGAGAAACTTTAAATTTTTAATCATAATTCCACCTCTATTATTATAGTAACAACAAAACAGAGTTAAATAAAAAACTTTTTAGTTGTTATTGACAACAACTATTGGTTGTTGTAAAATGTTCATAAGGAGGCGAATAAATTGAAAACTTTATCTGTTATTGTCCCTTGTTATAATGAAGAACTTGTATTAAAACTATTTTATTATGAATTAACAGAAGTTCTATCTAAAATTGAAAATATAAAATGCGAAATAATATTTATTAATGACGGTTCAAAAGACAATACATTAGAGATTATAAAAGGATTCGCAAAAATAGATGAATCAGTAAAATATATTTCGTTGTCGCGTAATTTTGGCAAGGAATCTGCTATATATGCTGGACTTGAAAAATCTTCTGGTGATTATATTGTTATTATGGATGCTGATTTGCAGGATCCTCCATCACTAATTACTGAAATGATGCATTTAATCGAGAAAGAAGATTATGATTGTGTGGGGTCTAGGCGAGTAACAAGAAAAGGCGAGCCTCCCTTACGTTCTTTATTTGCAAGAGTATTTTATAAATTAATCAATAAAATATCAGATGCAGAAATTGTTGATGGTGCTCGAGATTTTCAAATGATGACTAGAAAAGTTGTTGATGCAATTTTATCAATGAAAGAATATAATCGTTTTTCAAAGGGTATTTTTGCTTGGGTTGGTTTCAAAAAAAAATGGATAGAATACGAAAATGTCGAGCGTGCTGCAGGTGAAACAAAATGGAGTTTTTGGAAACTATTTATATATGCCATGCAAGGAATTATTGCCTTTTCAACTACTCCACTAATTGTATCTTCTATATGTGGGATAGTTTGTTGTTTAATATCTTTATTATTCCTTTTCGCCATTATAATTAAAACACTTATTTTTGGAGATCCAACTTCCGGTTGGCCTTCATTGGTTTGTATTATAGCATTATTTAGTGGTATGCAAATGTTTTTCATAGGTATTCTTGGTCAATATTTGGCAAAAACCTATCTTGAAACTAAAAATCGACCAATATATCTTGTTAGTGAAACAAATATGTAAAAGATTATGTTGAACAAGATAGTAACTCTTTGATAAGTATTATAAACATCGGCAGTTCATTTAATGCAAAAAGTAATTTTGTTAGAGTTAAAGTTTATTATAATATTTTAAATATTAGGAGGATGTTTTTTTGGGCTGTAAAATTATTGATTATTACAAAAACTACTTTAAAAAAAGTTGGAAGATAGCATTCATATCAAGTATTATTATTGGATTATGCGTACATTTATATAAATTCACAAATACACTTGTTAATCATGATTCTGTACTTAATTATTATCATACACAAGATTTAACAATTCTAGGTAGATGGTTTTTGTCAATTGCATGTGGTTTTAGTTCCTATTTTGATTTACCTTGGATAACTGGTTTGTTTTCTATAATATTAATCGCATTTTGCACTATGCTTATTATCGATATATTTGAAATAAATAATCCCATAATAATAATTTTGTGCAGTGGAATGTTGACTGTTTATCCAAGCATAACAGAGACATTTTTCTATCAGTTTACTGCCGACGGTTATATGCTCGCTATGTTATTATCTACATTTTCAGTATATTTAATTAAGATTGATACAAAGAAAATAAGTCGATATATTATAAGCATGATTTGTATCTGTTTAAGCTGTGCAATTTATCAGGCTTATGTTTCTTTTTCGCTCGTTTTGATGCTTTGTTATTTTATTTATGAACTTTTTAAAGGAAATTATGCAAATAAAACTTATTTCAAATACATTGCAAGACAAATTTGCACTTATGCATTAGCATTGATTTTATATTATATTATCTGGAAAATAAGTTTGAATATTAGAGAAATAGAACTTTGGAATTATCAAGGTATTGATAATATGCAATTAAATATTATAGGAGGTATATACTCCACTATTAAATCATTATTAGCATTTTTCTTTGAATTTAATTTACTCGAGCATGGACTTACGGTATATAACACTTTGAATATAATTTTTATATTATTATTAATATTAACATTATTAATAACTACTATTAAAAGCAAAATATTTAAAGAGAAAAGCAGATTGATTTTACTCATTTTATCTTTGATTGCTATACCTTTCGCTATTTGCATCTGGCACTTCACTTCAAAAACGGTTCAATATAGACCAATGATGATGGGTAGCACTTGCATATTATACATACTACTTGCTGTATTAGTAGAAAAATGGTGTAAACCGTCATTAAAGAATATCGTAGGAATAGTTATTGCACTGATAATATTTAATAACGCTATACAAGCTAATATCTGCTATTTTTATATGAATAAATGTTATGAAAGAACATATGCAGATACATTTGAAATGGTACAAAAAATCAAAGAAATATCAGAAGGTACTGATGCAACAAAATACGCAATAACTGGGAATATTTGGACAGACGTATCATTAGATACTGATGAATATATTAATACAAAATTACATTTATATGCACCTGTTTTAACAGAAACACTTGCATATCAAAATCTAAGAGCATCAGCAATTATTGATAATACTTTTAATTTAGATTTGGATAGCGTTACAGAAGAAGAAATAAAAGTGATATCACAAAGTGATGAAATTATTGATATGGAATGTTGGCCTCATAAAGATTCAGTAAAAGTGATAGGAGATACGGTTGTAATAAAATTAAATGAATACGACCCAGATTATCAATAGCAGAAATAATACAAAAAGCCTATCTCGAAAGAGATAGGCTTTTGTTATATGTTTTTCATTGTTAGGGAGATGCGTTGCTTTTTGACATCAACGGAGATTACTTTGACTTTTACGATATCCCCTACTTTGAACACCTCGGAAGGATGCTTGATGTATTTATCGCTGATTTGAGAGATATGAACAAGTCCATCTTGATGAACGCCAATATCAACAAAGGCACCAAAGTCAATTACGTTACGAACTGTGCCTGTGAGTTCCATACCATCCTTCAGGTCTTCGATACCCATTACATCGGTACGAAGTACAGGTGCAGGTAAGTTTTCACGAGGGTCACGACCAGGCTGAGTAAGTTCCTGCAAAATATCTTCCAATGTTGGAACTCCGATGCCCAGTTGTTCAGCCACAGACTTTTTATCTCTTACCTTACTCTTAATATCGGCAATACCTCCGTTTTTAACATCGGCAGGTGTGTAACCCAAAAGTTTAAGAAGTTCTTTTGCTGCCTTATATGACTCAGGGTGAACTGCAGTATTATCAAGAGGGTCTTTGCCATCTGCTACTCGTAAGAAGCCTGCACATTGCTCATAGGCTTTTGGACCAAGTTTTGGGACTTTCTTTAATTCTGCACGAGAATTAAATTTACCGTTTTCCTCTCTAAAAGCAACGATGTTCTTACATACAGTACCATTGAGGCCTGCAATACGCTGCAAAAGAGCAGGTGAAGCAGTATTGAGGTCAGCACCTACTGAGTTAACGCAGTCTTCTACAACGCCGTCCAAAGTCTCGCCAAGGCGTTTTTGAGGCATATCGTGCTGATACTGACCAATACCAATAGACTTAGGGTCAATCTTAACAAGTTCTGCCAGAGGGTCTTGTAAACGTCGAGCAATAGAAACTGCACTACGCAATGTTAAATCAAGTTGAGGCAACTCCTCTGCTGCCAATTTACTTGCAGAGTATATTGACGCACCTGCTTCACTTACCATCATATAGGCTAAATCAGGCTTATTTACTTCTGCAATAACCTCTGCAGCAAAGATCTCGGTTTCTTTACTTGCAGTACCATTACCGATAGAAAGCACCGTTGCATCGTGTTTTTTGATAAGATCAATAAGTTTTGCTTTTGACTCTTTGATTTTTGCTTCGCTATGGGTTGGGTAGATTACGGTTGTATCCAAAACTCTACCTGTACCGTCAACAACAGCAACCTTGCAACCTGTTCTATAACCAGGATCAAGTCCGATAACAACTCTGTCTTTAACAGGAGGTTGCATTAAGAGCTGATGCAAGTTTGTTGCAAACAACTTCATTGCTGAAACATCAGCCTGCTCTGTTAACTCGTTACGGACTTCCCTTTCAATTGAAGGCAAGAGCAAACGAGTGTATGCGTCCGTGCAAGCCTCCATAACTGCATCAGAACAAGGGCAATCGGCCTTTACCATTACAGATTTAATCATATTAAGTGGTTTTGCTTCATCAATTGTGATTGCAACTTTCAAGAACTTTTCACGTTCACCACGATTTATGGCAAGAACACGGTGACCGCTGATTTTCTTGACAGGCTCAGCAAATTTGTAGTAGACGGTATATACGCTGTCCTGCTCCTCGTCAACTGCAACGCTGTTAACAATACCATTGTACCAAACAAGGTTAAACAAGCGTTTGCGAATTTCAGGGTTATCGGAGCAAAGTTCAGCAATAATATCAAGAGCACCTTGTAGCGCCTCCTCAGGAGTTTCTACTCCCTTTTCGACATCTACATAATTCTCTGCCAAATCAATAGGATATGCTTTTTCATCTTCCTGCTTTAAGATATATTCAGCAAGAGGCTCCAAGCCCTTTTCCTTAGCAATAGAAGCACGAGTTTTGCGCTTTGGTCTAAATGGACGATAGATATTTTCGAGGTCAGCCATTGTTTCTGCTTTGGCAATAGACTCTTTGATTTCGTCTGTGAGTTTGTCCTGTGCTTCAATAAGTTCTGTGATTTCATTAGCACGAGCCTCAAAGTTGCGCAGATACTCAAGTCGCTCGGAAACTTCACGGATAAGTTGGTCATCCATAGAGCCGTGCATTTCCTTACGATAACGAGCAATGAACGGAATAGTGTTGCCCTCATCAAGGAGTTTGATAATATTATCAGCATACTCCGATTTTATGCTGAATTCTTGGGATAGTTTTGATACAAAATCCATAATTTATAATTCCTTTGTAGAATTTTATTTACTTTGTTTTTACTTATTTAGTATATCACAAATTCCAAATTTTTACAAGAAAAAGCAGAGAAAACCGACCCGTAAAAACGAGTCGGTTTTGTTATTGGGTTCCGAAAGTAAACGGAAATAAATTCAATTATAACTGTGGGCCAGCCTCAACTAAAGCCTTACCTGCATCGTTGCCTTCGTACTTAGCAAAGTTCTTGATGAAACGACCTGCAAGATCCTTAGCCTTCTCTTCCCACTCAGATGCATCAGCATATGTGTTGCGTGGGTCAAGAATATTTGTATCAACGCCAGGAAGTTCTGTTGGAACTTCAAAGTTGAAGTAAGGAATTGACTTTGTGTCTGCCTTTTCGATAGAACCGTCAAGGATAGCATCAATAATACCACGAGTATCTTTGATGGAGATACGCTTACCTGTACCGTTCCAACCTGTGTTTACAAGGTACGCTTTAGCACCACTAACTTCCATCTTCTTAACTAATTCTTCAGCATACTTTGTTGGGTGTAGTTCCAAGAAAGCCTGACCGAAGCAAGCAGAGAAAGTTGGAGTTGGCTCTGTAATGCCACGCTCTGTACCTGCAAGTTTTGCAGTAAAACCAGATAGGAAGTAGTACTTAGTTTGCTCAGGAGTTAGGATAGAAACTGGTGGCAATACGCCGAAAGCGTCTGCAGATAGGAAAATAACATTCTTTGCTGCAGGTGCTGCAGAAACAGGACGAACAATGTTATCGATATGATCAATTGGATAAGATACTCGAGTGTTCTCTGTAACGCTACCGTCGTCAAAGTCGATCTTGCCGTCAGCATCAACTGTAACATTCTCTAATAGAGCGTTACGCTTGATCGCTTTGTAGATGTCAGGCTCTGATTCTTTATCAAGGTTGATAACCTTTGCATAACAACCACCCTCAAAGTTAAACACACCGTTGTCGTCCCAACCATGCTCGTCATCGCCAATAAGTAGACGCTTAGGATCAGTAGATAGAGTTGTTTTACCTGTACCGGACAAACCAAAGAAGATAGCAGTATTTTCGCCGTTCATATCTGTGTTAGCTGAACAGTGCATTGAAGCAATACCCTTTAGAGGTAGGTAGTAGTTCATCATTGAGAACATACCTTTCTTCATTTCGCCACCGTACCAAGTGTTAAGAATAACCTGCTCTTTGCTTGAAATGTTGAATGCAACACATGTTTCTGAATTTAGGCCTAATTCTTTGTAGTTTTCAACTTTAGCCTTTGAAGCATTATATACAATGAAATCTGGTTCAAAGTTTTCGAGTTCTTCTGCTGTTGGTTGGATAAACATATTCTTAACGAAATGTGCCTGCCAAGCAACTTCAACGATAAAACGAACAGCCATTCTTGTGTCTTCGTTAGTACCACAGAAAGCATCAACTACGAACAATCTCTTGTTTGATAGTTCTTTTATAGCGATGTCCTTAACTGTGTTCCAAACATCTTCAGACATTGACTTGTTGTCATTCTTATATTCGTCAGTTGTCCACCAAACTGTGTCCTTTGAGTTTTCGTCCATTACAATATATTTATCTTTAGGTGAACGACCAGTATAAATACCAGTCATTACGTTAACTGCGCCAAGTTCAGTTTCCTGACCAACTTCGAAACCTTCTAAAGTTGACTTTGTTTCTTCTTCAAACAATAATTCGTATGAAGGGTTGTGTACAATTTCAGCACTGCCTGTGATACCATACTTTTCTAAATTGATTTTTGCCATTTGTTAAAACCTCTTTCTTGTTTTTATTAACAAAACTCTTTGCATCTAAATTGAAAATTCAGATTATAAATATGCTTGTTTGTAAAAATAAAACACAAACATAAAATGCAAATTATTGTAAGATTTCTTGCAAATACGCTATAAAAATACAACATACCTCATAATAAAAATCTTGTATATATTTTACCTTAAAATACCCTATAAAGTCAAGCATTTGAATAATTATTTTAATAACTTGCAGAATAATCTGTAAAATACATAAAAAAGCATATAATTTTGCAATTCTTTTGACAATATGCTAAAATGTAATATAAGATAATATACAAATCTTTGTAACTGTATATATTAAATTTAAAATAACAATTGCCTTTGTGTATTTTTTGTTATAATATTATAAATATACTTGAAAAGGAAATCTAATATGGAGACAAGTAATGTTAAATGTACCAAATGTGGATATGTATTTGACTCAGATATTGAAAAAGAACAAAGCACTTGCCCACTATGTTCAAGTGAAATTGACACAAAAGAAGCATTACAGTTTTATGATAATGAACATCAAAACAGCAGCACTCAAGCCCCAAAAAGAAGCACTATGAGAATTTTGTTGGACTGGGCAATATTTGCAGTTGGCTTGGCTCTGTTTATTACAATACTAACCTACTTGTTTGAATTTATTTTAGGTAAATAAAAATATAATATAATAGTTGAAAGGAATATAATTATGGCATCAAAATTAACTAAAAAAATTAAAGAAATTGAGAACACACAGTTAAACTCCGGTGAGTTGTTTTTGTACGGTCATTGTGATGATGAAGGCGAAATTAACGCAGGTATCTGTTGCGAAGAAGCAGACCTTGACGGTATTGAGAGCACACTACAGTACATCATTATGAACACTGCAAAAGTAGTATATGAAAGCAACCCTGAACTAACAAAAGCTGACATAACTAATATGTTATTTACTGACCTTTACGGAAGTTTGAACTTGCTTATTGCAGAACTTGACCACGAAAAAGACGAGGAAGAAATTAGAGAGGAAGCAGCAGATTTGCTTACTGACTGTTTTGAAGACTTTGACTTCTACGATTTTGACTAATAAAAAAAGCCCACGCTTAACAGCGTGGGTATTTTAATGTACTTAAATATTCTTTTATGGAATTAAGATTAGACTCAGAATGTTCAACTTCTTTGCTATACACACGAGAAGCATAAGAAAGCGAATTGCCTGATGCTTCTATATTTGCTATTGCAACAATGCTGAATACTGCAAAGAGCAAAGACTCAGGAGTATCATCGTCGTATATAGATTTGAGCATATAACGATAGACATAGTAAAATAGCAAGTTGTTGTATTGAGATGTAAGATTTAATTCTAAATTAAAATTAAGATTTGTAATCAATTCTCTGCTTTGTACTGTAAGATATTCAAGATTTTTGAATACATTAAAATCAAAGTTAATTTCTAAATTAGAATTATAACCAACTTCTTCCCTATTATTATCTTGCAGCCTAAACGCAACATCAACAAGTACCGATAACTTTGATTTAAGGGAAGCGTTGGACTTTATAAAGTCAAGAAGTTTGTCTCGCAAGGTTTTTAAATAGATAAACCTATCAGCATCAAGGTTGTTGATGTCAGGCATTTCGTCATCAAATTCAGTTAGAAAATCTAAATGATTATCGTTGAGAATCAAGTAGTTTGCTACAGGGCAAGAAAGCGACAGCCCCATTTCTCTACTCCCACCAAAAGTAGCAACAAAACGAGGAAACATCGTACAAGTACGGCACAAATGCTCCTCCCCCACATTTATATAAATATCACATAAATTATCTTTGTTAAGGAACGGACAACGGTTGTTGATATTCTTAAACACAACATCTCCATCTTGGTCTGTATACATTACTTTACAAATTTCATTACCAAAGTGGTTATTTAAGTTATTATAAAAATTAGCAGTGTCGCTATCTACAACTACCTGCCAACCTGCGCAACAAGTATCAACACAGTCCCCTGCAACACATTTAAAATCTTTGTAGTAAGTTGGAAATTTTGTAATCATTTCTTATTGTTCTTGAAAAATAATTTGTGTATTCTGAATCTGTAAATATAATTAAACTGAATTGAACATAGAAACAGATACATTGCAAAGTAGAGCCAGATCATAATAACGGCGGCAACACCAAGGCTACCATATAATGAAAAACCTCCAAAGTAATTTGTATATATTGAAATTACAGCAGATAGTATTATCCATGATAAAGATAGTAATATGGCTCCTGGCAACTGCATTCTGAAACTTGCCATTGATTTGTCTTTGATATTAAAGTATAGTAGTGACTTTAGGGCGAAGGCAATCAAAACTACCAGTATAACAAACATAATCACATAACGCAAAATATAAATTACATATACTACATAGGATAAATTGGAAAGTAATGATATTATACTGTTCTGGAAAAACTCACCCAATACAAGTACTACCATAGAAAGCACAATAACTACAAACATTATAAAGGTATAAAGCATAGCCTGTAATCGCTTTACAAACCAATTTTTGTTGCGAGATGATTTGTAAATAGTTAATACACCCTCTGTAATTGAATAGATACCTCTACCAGATGACCACAATGCAGTTATGATAGTAAAATACGCCATACTAACAGCAGACTCATAAGCATTATCGATAATACCTCCAATATATTCATTTATATTAGAAGGAACCCACATAGAAATATACTCATAGTACCAGTTAGAAGAAACCCCAAAATAAGAAAGCAAAGCAAAAGCAAACATCAAAAACGGAACAAATGACAGAATAATATAGAAGGCAGACTGACCAGCAATAGCAGATATTTTGTCACTACCGTTCTTCCTTATAAAATGCTTTATATGCCCTACGAGTTTTACAGATTTTTTCATAGACATATCCCTCAAAATACTTTATATAAACATTATATCAAAAAACTAGAATATTTCAACAAAAAAATCGGCAGTTTATAACTGCCGATTTAATCAACCTTGCATTTTCTGCAAAAATGCTTGTACTCGTTCATTTTTAGGATTGTCAATAACCTCGTCAGGTTTGCCCTCTTCTAAAATAACGCCACCATCCATAAACACAACTCGGTCGGAAACATTACGAGCAAATTCAATCTCGTGAGTTACGATTACCATAGTCATTTTCTTCTCTGCAAGGTCACGTAGAACTTTGAGGATTTCCTGTGTAAGTTCAGGGTCAAGGGCTGATGTTGGTTCGTCAAAGAACAACATTGCAGGGTTCATAGCCAATGCTCTTACAATAGCAACTCGCTGTTGCTGACCACCTGAAAGTTGACAAGGATAACTGTTTTCTTTGTCTGCAATACCCATTTGTTCAAGTAGTTCACGAGCCTCTGCAATAACTTCTTTTTTATCTCTTTTTTGAACAGAAACAGGTGCATCAATAATATTTTTTAAAACAGAAAAATGTGGAAATAAATTAAAGTTTTGGAACACTAAGCCAAAGTAGTTTTGAATTTGTTTTAGGGTAGATTTGGAAGCATACACGCTTTTGCCGTCTTTGTCTTCACAAGCATACTCGCCACAATAAGCAAGAGAGCCACCATCCATATTCTCAAGTAATGTTGCGCAACGAAGTAAAGTTGATTTACCACTACCTGAAGGGCCGATAATTGAAACTACCTCTCCCTCATTTACTGTTAAAGAGATGTCTTTTAGTACCTCTAAACCATCAAATGATTTTTGAGCATTTTTGATTTCTAATAACTTCATTACGGCACCTCCTTAGTTATAATAGGCAAAGCGCTTCTCTAACTTGCCCATTAAATAAGAAATAAGCAAATTAAAGATATAGTAGAAAATACCTGCTACAAACAAAGGCATAATGTTTGACTCCGATGCTGCAATTTGCTTTGAGATAGTGAACATTTCTGTGTAAGCAATAGCATAAGCCAAAGATGTGTCTTTTACCAATGTTATAACCTCGTTAGTTACAGGAGGTAATGTGTGCTTGATCATCTGAGGGAACACAATTTTGAAGAAAGTCTGTTGTCTTGTGTAACCTAGAACCTTGGCTGCCTCGTAATGGCCCTTTGGCACAGCCTCAATACCACTACGGTAAATCTCAGCAAAATATGCTGCATAGTTAAGAGAGAAGCCTATTATTGTAGCATAAAATCTGTAATTTGTGGTTAAACGCATACCAAATAAGAAGTATGGTCCGAAATACACTACTAGTAACTGTAGCATAAGAGGAGTACCACGCATTACTGAAATATAAAATTTTGAAATTAAACTTATCACCTTAAATTTAGAACGTCTTGCAAAACAAATTAACAAACCCAAAGGTAATGAAAATAATAATGTAAGACCAAAAATCAACAAAGAAGCTACCATACCGTCACTTAATCGTGACACTACATTTAAAAACCAACTTATTGATTCATTTTCTAATAAATTATTTAGAAAAGCCATATAGTCACCTTAAACACAAAAGTGCCACAGAGTCACCTCTGTGGCAACAATTTTATATTATTACTCGCTGTCTACACTTAGGCAAATACTATCAGTTAAGTTGTATTTTTCAGCAAGTGTTGCATAAGTACCGTCTTTTACAAGTTCCATCAAAGTATCTTCAACAGTATCACGAAGTTCTTCGTTACCAAGTTTGAAGCCAATGCCGTACTGCTCAGTTGAAAGTGTCTCGCCAAGCATAATATACTTATCAGGATTGTTGTTAACATTGTAGTTTGCAACGCCTATATCCATACATACTGCATCAACGGAACCTGCTTCAAGGTTTAGTAAAGCAGTGTTGTAATCGCCAATCTGCTGAAGTTCTGCAAAAGAAGCACACAACTGCTTGTTAGCATCTGTTGCATCATCTGATGTAAGTGCTGCCAAAGCAGATGAATCTGCCTGAACTGCTACAACCTTACCTGCTAAATCATCAAGAGAATCAATATCAGAATCTGCACTTACTACAACTACCTGTGAGTTATCAACATAAGGGATTGACCAAGTGTATTCGTCTTCACGGCCGTTAATTGTAAAGCCGTTCCAGATACAGTCAATAGTACCTGAGTTAAGTTCCATATCTTTGCTATCCCAGTCAATTGGCTGTTTTACAAGTTCCCAACCAAGTTTGTCACAAACTGCCTGAGCAAGTTCAAGGTCAAAGCCTGTGTACTCGCCGTTGTCGTCCATATATCCATATGGAGGAAATTCTGCATCAAAGCCAACTGTGAAAGTTGTTTTTTCGTCTGTTGTTTCGTTATTATTTGTAGCACCACAACCGCATAGCACAGTTGCAACCATCAATACTGCAAGTAATACTGCAAAAAACTTTTTCATAATAAACACCTCAATAATTTTGATGAATATAGTTTAGCATATCACTATGCTAAAGTCAATATATTGAACCTTGCTTTATTGCCGAAATTTTGGTACAATATATGTCGATAAATTGTGAGGTGTGACAAATGTATCCTTATATCGAGTTATTTGGGTTACAACTATCTACCTACGGAATTTCGACAGCAATTGGTCTGATATTGATGGGCTTTATTGCATATTGGTTATCACGAGATATGCTCATCCCCTATGAGGACATAGTGTTTGGAGAAATCACTATACTTGTAGGTGCGTTTTTGGGAGCACATCTACTATATGGACTTGTTGAAATTCCAAGTATGATAAACTATGTAAATTCATATGTAATAGAGCCAAAGTTTTATCATTATATCTGGTATTTTCTTAGTGATACTTTAGATGGTATGGTGTTTTACGGTGGTCTTTTGGTAGGTTTGTTGTTCGGTGTGATTTACTGCAAAATACGCAAGATAAATGTGAATGATTTTAGCGACTGTTTTGCTGTGGGCATTCCCCTATTCCACGTTTTTGGCAGAATTGGTTGTTTTTTGAGCGGTTGTTGCTATGGAATTGAAAGTGACTTTGGTTTTACAGCAACTAATGCCATAGTGTATAGTTGTAATGATGTTAACAGGTTTCCTGTTCAGTTATTGGAATCGGCATTAAACTTACTTTTGTTTGGAGTTATGCTTTTATTATTCCTTAAGGGAATTATGAGAACTAATCTTATTTATGTATATTTAATTTTATACGCTATTATAAGATTTTGCGACGAGTTTTTAAGAGGTGACTTATACAGAGGTATATGGTTGGGGCTTTCTACTAGTCAATGGATAAGCATTTGTACATTTACAATCAGCATAATTATACTTATAATTAAAAGTATGAAAAAACGGAAAGGAAATTTATATGAAAAAGTGTGATTACTGTGGCAAAGAAATTTCGTATTTTGATCAATATTGTTGCGATGAGTGCCAAAAAGAAACTATACAGTTCTATGACAACAGAGATAAATACACAAACTTATTTTCAATAATCAATGGAATTTGTGTATTTGGTATTCCTATTGGTCTAATAGTATTTTCATTGGTAAATTACGTTGGTGCTGGTATTATTTCATTATCTACACTAATATTAGGACTTACAATTATTTTGTTGCCATTTCCTGTTGAAAATATGATTACAAAATTTAAATTAAAAAAAGCAATTAAATTAACTCGAATTTTTGGAATTATAATTTTTACATTGGGAATTATCGCCACAATAACTTTTGCAGTTATATATTTAATTTGAGGTATAATTTTCTAAAACTTGTGCAATACTAATCATACATTAAAGGAGGCTTTATGTATGATTTTAGACAAAATTGCTTTAGTATTAGCCATTATTGGTGGTCTTAACTGGGGTAGCATTGGTATTTTCCAGTTTGACTTAGTTGCCTGGATATGTGGCGGTCAAACAAGTATAATCAGCCGAATTATTTATATCCTTGTAGGACTTGCGGCTGTTTGGTGCATTTCTCTGCTGTTTAGAGATAACGAAGCGCACGACACTGCAAATTCACATAGCTAAATATTGACGCAAAAACAAACCCTCTGTACCAAATGTACAGAGGGTTTTAAATTTAATA
Organism: uncultured Ruminococcus sp.; assembly: GCA_964629465.1. GTDB lineage: Bacteria > Bacillota > Clostridia > Oscillospirales > Acutalibacteraceae > Ruminococcoides. The sequence continues at coordinate 37,796 of CAZVRE010000004.1, forward strand.
GAAATTATACTAATGCCTTTGTATCACGAGCGATAACAAGTTCTTCGTTTGTAGCAACAAGTTCAACTCTGATTTTTGAATCAGGCTTTGTAAGCATACCTTCTTTGCCACGGATACAAGCCTCGTTGGCTTCATCATCAAAATCAACGCCTAAGCATTTGATATACTCGCAAACCTTTTTTCTTAATGCTGGCTGATTCTCACCAAGACCTGCAGTAAATACGATAGCATCGCAACCACCCATAGCCACATAGAAAGAGCCGATGTACTTAGCGATTTGATAATATAGCATATTGTGAGCAAGGGCTGCACGCTCATTGCCTTCTTTTTCAGCAGCAGTTACGTCACGATCATCACTTGATACTCCAGAAATACCCAACAAACCTGACTTTTTATTTAAAATTGCATCCATTTCAGAAGCAGAAAGATTTTCTTTTTCCTGAATAAAAGTTACAACTGATGGATCGAGAGAACCTGAACGGGTGCCCATCATAAATCCATCAAGTGGAGTTAAGCCCATTGTTGTATCAACAACCTTGCCACCGTCAATAGCAGTAATTGATGAACCGTTACCAATATGACAAGTAATAATCTTGAGATCCTTGATGTCCTTGCCCATTCTCTTTGCCATTTCGTTACTTACAAAACGATGAGATGTACCGTGGAAACCATAACGGCGAACTTCGTACTTCTCGTAGTATTCATAAGGTACTGCATACATATAAGCCTTAGAAGGCATTGTGCTGTGGAAAGATGTGTCGAATACTACAACCTGTGGAACATTCTCGCCGAATACTTCTATACATGCTTCGATGCCCTGAGCATTTGCAGGGTTATGAAGAGGAGCAAGTGGAGAATAATCTCTGATCTTTGCTAAAACTTCCGGTGTAACTACACAAGACTCGTGGAAATATGAACCACCCTGTACTACTCTGTGACCTACTGCAGAAACTTCGTCTAAAGACTTGATAACACCAACCTCTGGATCCATTAACATATCCTTAACCTGCAAAAATGCAGTTGTGTGGTTAGGCATATCAACCTCTTTTTTGATTTCTTGGCCATTAGCTTTGTAACCAATTAGAGAACCTGCGCCACCAATACGCTCGCAGTTACCTTTTGCAAGAACTTTTTCGCCATCCATATCAATTAACTGATATTTTAGTGATGAACTTCCGGCGTTAATTACTAAAATTTTCATAATTTAAACTCCCTTGTATTGATTAGTTGTCAAATATCACTTATAATATAATAAACCTTTTAGGAAATTATTTCAAGTGATTTGTTTAAATAGATTATTATTTTAGGAATTAGGTGCTATATATGAAAGCAAATGCCATAATTTGTGAGTATAACCCATTTCATAACGGTCACAAGTATCAGATTGACTGTATAAAAAATAATAGTGATAACCCGATAGTTGCAATAATGAGTGGCAACTTTACCCAACGAGGCGACGTGGCAATTTTAGATAAATTCAGTCGTGCCCAATATGCTTGCAACAATGGCGTAGACCTGGTAATAGAGTTGCCTACTGTGTACGCAACAAGCAACGCAGAGGTATTTGCTAAAGCAGGGGTTGAAATTGCAGACTCTTTGGGCTGTGTTGAGAACTTGTGCTTTAGCGCCGAAAGTGATAAGCCGGAAAATCTATCTGTGATTTCAGATGCCTTCGCAAAAGAGGAATTTAACAAAATTGTAAAAGCAGAAATGGACATTGGTACTTACTATCCAAAGGCAGTTAAAACCGCTATTGAAAAACTATATTCAAATGAGATTGCAGAGGTTATTGATAAGCCAAATAATGTGCTTGGCATTGAATATTTAAAAGCCCTAAAAGGCACTAACATCTCCCCTATGATTATAAAGAGAGTGGGAGTTGACCACGACGATAATACTGCAGTTGGAAACATTACAAGTGCAAGTAACATAAGAAATATGATTTACTTTAATAATTCTTTTAAAGAATATATACCTAGTAAATTAAATGTTAACAACTATGGTAGCATAGAAAAACTTGAAAAAATTATACTCTACAAATTACGTAGTATGAGCGAGAATGACTTTGCAAATTTACCTGATGTTAACGAAGGTTTAGAAAATAGAATCATAAATGCAGTTAGTAATTATAATTCTTTAAACGAAATATTAGAGCAAATTAAAACAAAGCGATACACAATGGCACGGTTAAGACGAATTGTGATTCACGCTTTGCTTAATATTACAAAAGATTTGCCTCAAATTGATATGCCATACATCAGGGTTTTGGCATTTAACGATAAAGGACAAAATTTGCTATCTGCAATTAAAAACAAAGGTAAATTACCACTAATTACAAATGTCAGTGACGGATATAAAAATCTTGGCGATAATGCTAAAAAGATTTTTGATGTTGATTTATTTGCAAGTGACATATACTCCTTTGCAACTGATAAGGTTGAAAAAGCCAAAGGCGACTTTACAAGAGGAATTATAAAATTATAATTCTATATTAGAATAATAGTTAATAAATATAAGGCTCCCATTCGGGAGCCTTAATTCTTTATTAGAATATTAAACAGGGTGTACCTGATTTGCTTTGTCAACAAGGTCTGAATTCACGCCTGCTTTTGCGTTGCGACGCTGTTCAAAGAACTTTAATGAAACCTCTGGGAACTGAGCATAAGAAAGAACATCTTCTTCCTGCTCAATATACTGAGGAATTTCAGCACGAAGTTTGTCAAGTTCCGGCTCAAGCAAATCAGCAGGACGACAAGTGATTGGATTTTCGTCGCCAATAATCTGCTTTGTGAAATCTGGGTCGATTGGCATTGGAGTTGTACCGTACATACCCTCAATGATACCCTTGAATTCCTTTGTTACCATCTTGTATCTTTCGCCTGTAATTACATTAAATACAGCCTGTGTACCAACAATCTGTGATGTTGGAGTTACAAGTGGTGGATAACCTGCGTCTGCTCTTACACGTGGAACTTCTGCAAGACACTCGTCAAGTTTATCTGATTGACCAGCCTGCTTTAACTGTGAAACAAGGTTTGATAGCATACCACCTGGAACCTGATAAAGTAGGGCCTTTGTATCTGCTGCCAAAAGTTTTGTTTCGATTAAGCCTTCGTCGATATACTTCTGACGTAAGTCCATAAAGTAGTTTCTGATCTCTGTAAACGCCTCAAGATTAAGGCCTGTGTCATAATCTGTGCCCTTAAGTGCAGCAACCATAGATTCAGTTGGTGCATGAGATGTGCCCTGTGATAATGGGGATAAAGCAGTATCAATAATATCTGCACCAGCCTCAATACCCTTAAGTAAGCACATAGCGTCAAGTCCTGATGTGGAGTGAGTATGAAGTTGAACAGGTAGGTCGACTGCACCTTTGATTGCTTTTACGAGTTTTTCTGTTTCATATGGAGTAAGAAGAGCAGCCATATCCTTGATACAGATAGAATCTGCACCTGCATCAGCAATTCTCTTTGCATAGTCAACATAGTATTCCTCTGTAAAAACAGGACCAGTTGTGTAACTGATAGCAACCTGAGCGTGAGCACCTTCCTTTTTGGCGGCTTTTATAGCACCCTCAAGGTTCTTGATATCGTTAAGAGCATCAAAAATACGGATAATATCAATACCGTTAGCAACACTCTTCTGCACAAAATACTCAAGTACATCATCAGCGTAGTGACGATAACCAAGCATATTCTGTCCTCTGAACAACATCTGTAACTTTGTGTTAGGACAGTTCTTACGAATAGTTCTTAATCTTTCCCATGGGTCTTCGTTAAGGAAACGCAGGCAACTGTCAAATGTTGCGCCACCCCAACATTCAAGAGAATGATAGCCGATTTTATCAAGTAATGGTAAAACAGGAAGCATATCCTCTGTTGTCATTCTTGTAGCAAGTAATGACTGATGAGCATCTCTGAGGATAGTTTCAGTAATTTTAATTTGCTTTTTCATATTCAATTCCTCTTAGTTCATTGTTAGTAGAACTTTACCTGTATCAACAGATTCGCCCTTTGCAACGTTAATAGAAGCAACTGTACCGTCCTGAGCAGCCTTAACAGGAGTTTCCATCTTCATAGCCTCGATAAAGATTAGGTCCTGACCAGCCTTTACAGCATCGCCTGCTGCAACTTCAATTCTAACAACTGTACCAGGCATTGGAGCAGTAACTTCAACGCCACCTGCGTTTGCAGGTGCTGCAGGAGCAGGTGTAGGTGCTGCTGTAGGAGCAGGAGCCGCTGCTACAGGAGCAGAAGCAGTTGAACCTAATTCCTCAACCTGAACATCATATGCTGTGCCATTTACTGTAATACGTAAGTTTTTCATAGTTATTCTCCTTTATGTTAGATAATTATTTATACTGTAGAATGCTTTTTAGCAAGTGTTGATACACGCTTGCCCATTAGCATATCAAGTGCGTTTACAACTGCACATCTTAAGTTAGCAAGTTCAACTATATCGTCAACGTAGCAGTTTTCTGCAGCCATTTCAGCAGATAGATTTTCTTTAGCAAATGATTCTACTGCCTTTGCCTGTTCTGCAACAGGAACGTTCATCTGTTCAGGAGCCATAATAAGAGCAGCAGCCTCAACATTAACCGGACTGATAACAGCATCAGGAGTAGCATATACAACATCTGCATTTGCGCCTGTTCCTGCAAGAGCAATATAAGCAGCGCCAACAGCCTTACCTGTTACTACAGAAATCTTAACTGTTGTTGCTTCAGCATATGCTGATGTAACTTTAGCAGCAGATTTGATATCCTCAAAGCCATCTGCATTTACAAATGTAATTACAGGAATTGAGAAAGCATCGCAATAGCGAACGAACTTAGCAATCTTTGTAGCATCTGCATCAGTAAGAACGCCACCCTTTGTGTTTACAAAGCCTGTTACTGTGCCGTTTACTCTATTGATACATACAGAAGCAGTTTTGCCGTATTTATATGATAGTTTAATAATTGAGCCTGCATCAGCAACGCTATGGCAAATACATTTACCCTCGTAATCTGGTTCACAAGCATCTGCTGCAGGAGCAGTTGAAAGATTGTTAGAAGGTAGGTAGCAAACTAAGTCCTGAGCCTTTGCAATAGCATCGTCGCTATCATCAGCAATAATATTAGCGATGCCGTTAGCCTCGTTATAATCAGCGTCAGCATTTGCGCCACGAGTATCAAGAGAAAGTTTTGCGTCTTTGCTCATAATAACAAAATCAGCAGATACAGCGTTGAGAGCAACTGTACCAAGGCAGTTACCAAGAATAACTGATACCTGAGGTACTACGCCTGATAACTTTGAAGCACAGTTTAGAACTTCGCCGTAACCAGCCAAAAGTGCGTTACCTTCGTTAAGGCGACCACCGTTAGACTGATAGAAGCCTACAACAGGAGTACCTGTTTTGAGGGCTAAATCATAAACCTTTTTGATTTTGGAAGCCTGCGCCTTGCTCATAGCACCACCACAGAAATCAGGGTTCTGCGCAAATGCATATACAGGCAAGCCGGAAACTGTACCATAACCTGCTACAACTTCAGCGTAAGTATCCTGTGATTTTGCAAGAGTATCTACGCTTGTGAAAGTGTTTTCATCAAAGAAAGATACTAAAGTCTTGTATGCAGTAGTTTCTGCAATAGTTGCTTTTGCTTGAGTGATTTTCTCAATGCTCATTTATAAATCCTCCAATACAATGTATTGTAATATGCCATATTACCACATATTATAAATATACAAAAACATTATACCCCAAAATTAATAAAATCGCAAGAAAAAAGTACACATTTTTTTGATTTGTGTACTAATTTTTCTTTAATATTTAATTATTGGTAAAAATTTACAAAGTTTGATGTTTTATTTTTCTTGTAACGAATTATAAACTGTACTTTGGAGGGTTAGGGTTAGCAGATAATTTGCGAACTTCATCAAAAGACAAATCACGCCACATACCACACTTAAGCCCACCAAGTTTTACGCCACCTATAGCAATACGCTTAAGGCGAACAACCTCAATTCCTACGCTTTCGCACATTTTACGGATTTCACGATTACGACCCTCGTGGAGTACCATCTCCACATTTGCTCTGCCCTCGCTCCTGTTCATAACACGAACTTCACAAGGTGCAGTTTTTCTGCCGTCTATTACAATGCCGTTTGAGATTTTCTGGGCATTTTCTTCTGTCATATCCGGGCGAACTGTAACGTGATAAACTTTGTTGATTTTCTTTTTAGGGTGCATAACTGTGTTAGCAAATTCACCGTCATTTGTGAACAGCAACAAACCCTCGGAGTCTTTGTCAAGTCTGCCAATTGGGTAAACACGTTCAGGAATGCCCTTGACTAGTTCTGCAACACATTTTCTTCCCATCTCATCGCTCATAGTTGTAATGTAACCACGAGGTTTGTGGAGCATAATATAGCGTTTGCCTCCCTTGCGCTTGAGAACAATACGCTTGTTATGTACATATACTTTATCAACATTAGGGTTGACTTTATCGCCTATCTGTGCAACTCTACCGTTAATTTTGACAGCACCGTTGTTAATAAGCACTTCTGATTTACGACGAGAAGCAACCCCACATTCTGCCATAAATTTTTGTAATCTCATTATATTTGAAGCCATAATTTTAACAATTCCTTTATGTATTCCAAGTATGTTTTTCGTCTTTGAGGTGTTTGCTCAACCGTTATCAGTTTGTGGGTTGCAACTACTTCCCCATCTAATTTATAAATCACCTTACCCACCTGTGTGTTCTGCACAACAGGAGCAGCAAGTGTTTCTTTCACTTTTACTTTTCGTTTGACTTTGTTTGCTTTATCCTTGGGTAGAACTAACTTTGTAATATCCTCGCACGAAACAAGAGTGGAAGGGTTCTCCCCATCTAACGTGGGTATGTTGAAGTAAATATCAGTATCATCAAGAACTACTGCAGAATAATTATCATAACCATAATCATACAAAGTCATATGATCTTTAAAATCGTTCCTATCGTTAAAAGTTACGCAAACAAAGGTTAGTTCGTCTTTTTCGGCAACTGTTACAAGGCATCTGCCTGATGCCATAGTGTAACCTGTTTTTCCACCAATACAATAATCGTACATAGAAAGCAGTCTGTTATGATTGGTGTAAGTTGTAGATTTATCAGCAGGACTCACAAAATCTACTGTGTGTGACTTCATAGCAGTTATCTGAGCAAAATCAGGGTTACTCATAGCCTCACACATCAAAAGTGCCATATCATAAGCAGTAGAATAATGCAAGGGATCATCTAGTCCACTTGGAGTAACGAAATTAGTATTTTTCATACCAATTTCTTGAGCACGGTTATTCATAAGTTCTGCAAATTTTTCGTTACTACCTGCTATTGCAGTAGCAACAGCGTTGGCAGCATCGTTACCTGATGCCAAAAGCAAACCAACTGCAAGGTCATACAAGGTAACAACCTCACCCACTTGCAAATACATACTGCTACCCTCAGCAATCATATTGGCAGTAAACTCAACGTTAATATTATCTTTTGAAGCATATTCCAGTGCCAAAAGTGCGGTCATAATCTTAGTGGTGCTTGCAATTTTAGATCGTTTATTTTCTGTTAAAGAAAAATAAACTTTGCCGTCATCTTTGCAAAATAATATTGCTGATGAAGCAGATACAGGCACAGATGCATTTGCCGTTGGAAACTGAACAATCAGCAATACTAATGATAGAAATATGCAAATAATACGTCTCATAAAATCACCCTCTAAAAAATATGAGGGTTGATTTTATTTTATGTTAAAACAACTGCTCGTCCGGATCTGCACACTCGGAGTCAGTGTTTTTGGAATGAGTTGCAGGTTTGTCTTTTTTGAAAAGTTCTGTAACCTTATCAACCAAATCAGGCACCATAGCAACAACTCTGTCTGCAGCGCCGTCGTATTTATCAACAGGGATAAGTTTTACGTTACCCTTGTAAACAGTCAAAAAAGCAACAGGCTGAATTGTAACACCAGCACCACTACCACCACCAAAGCAGTTTTTGGCTGTTTTGGTAGGTAAATCTGCGCCACCAGATGCAAAACCACAAACAACCTTTGATACAGGAATAATGATAGTACCGTCAGGTGCAGTAATTGCATCGCCGATAATTGTATTAACATCTACCATATCACGAATTTTGCTGATGGTTGTATTCATTAAGCCGTCGATTGGATGTTCTCCCATAATAATTCTCCTTTATTCAGCAGTTGCCTGCTCAATTACTTCTTCTATAGTTGTTTCGATGATTTCTTCCTCAGTGTCAAAGAGAGTTGCTTCTTCAGTTTCTTCTTTCTTATCATCTTCAGGTAGAGGAGGAAGTTCCTCTATAGAAGATATATTGAAGCAACGCAAGAAGTTCTCTGTTGTGCCGTAAATCAAAGGTCTGCCGGGAAGTTCAAGTCTTCCCTTCTCCTCAATTAAATCTTTTGCAGTTAAAGAGCCAATTACACCACTACAGTCAACACCACGAATTTGCTCAACAAAAGACTTGGTGACAGGCTGGTTGTAGGCAATTACAGCCAAAACCTCAAGAGCAGCCTGTGACAACGGTGTATTACGGCGCAAATCCATAACTTTGCGAATTTCAGGAGCAAACTCCTTGACACTTACCATCTGATAACTGTCTTTTAACTTTATAATTGTTATGCCCCTTTGAGCATTTTCGTATTCGTCTTTAAGCGAATCGAGATATTCTTTTGCTTCTTTATTAGTTATTTCAAGAGCAGTTGCAATTCGTGAAGGGTCAACAGATGAGCCACTTGCAAACAAAATTGCTTCTATTGCTGATTTAATTCTTTCAGGTGTCATCGTCTATCCTCCAACATATGTACTACTGCGTCGTCGCCTTCGCCGTCTATTCTTACTCGCTTACCTTTTACTAACTCAAGTACTGCCAAAAAAGTAGCAACTAATTCGCTACGCTGACCTACTGCTGTAAAAAGTTCGCTATACTTAACTCTTTTACCTCGCCACAACTTGCGCATTACAGTGATAATCTTTGCGCTTACTGCAATAATAGGCTTTTTGACAATGCCTGTAAAAGCAGACTCAGGTGGTGGGAGTTTACGCTTGCCCCTACCTACTGCGCTGACATACGCTTTGGAAATATCCATAGGGTCGTGAATACGATTGTATGTCATATCAAATTCAACAGGCGAAGCCTCTTTGTAGAAAGTATCAAAGTCATAAATTACGCTCATTTTCTCTGCCATTTCACGACAAAGTTGATACTCAAGAAGTTGGCCTGTGAGTTCTTTTTTGAGTTCTTCGGCTTCGTCCTCATACTTTGGAAGAAGCATCGCAGATTTAATATACACAAGACGTGATGCCATAGCCAAAAATTCCGAGGCTACATCCATTTGATTATCCTGCATATACTTAATGTGTTCCATATACTGCTCAAGTAACTTTGAAATCTCAATATCATATATGTTGATTTTGTTTTTTGCTATTAAATTCAAAAGCAAATCAAGTGGCCCTTCGTAGCAAGGCAACTTGTAATTTAATTGTGGAAGATTTTCCATAGTTGCCCTCCTAATAGGCTTTACGCAAAGAGTGAAAATGGCAAATAAGTGATATTTGCTATAAATTTTGTTATGGCAGAACTAATGGCACTGATAGGTAAAACATCAAACCAGATTGCCAATATAATTACTAAGAAAAAAATATTCTCGTATTTATAGAAAAAGTTTACTGCCTTGTCAGGCAAGAACATAAACAAAATTTTGGAACCATCAAGAGGTGGTATTGGAACCAAATTGAATACTGCAAGAGACACGTTGATGGTAATATAATAAGACAAAAACAAAAATACATATTGGCTTATTTTTGAGAAAAAGAAAGAGGCTGGAGCAAAAAACAAAATGGCGTTATAGATAAGTCCACCCACAAGTGCTGCGACAAAATTCGCAAGAGGACCTGCTGCTGCAGAAAGTCCCATACCAACCTTTGGGTTCTTAAAGTTGCGAGGGTCTATCTCTACCGGACGAGCCCAACCAAATCCAACTAGGATAATTGACAATGCACCAATTGGGTCAACGTGACTTAATGGGTTCAAAGTAAGTCTGCCACGATACTTGATGCCTTTGTCACCTAACAAATTTGCTGCAAAAGCGTGTGCCCACTCGTGGAAAGGTAATATTAAAAATATGATTAACAAGTCAACTAATATCATTGTAACTGCAGAGTAAAAATCAAGTTGACCTCTTAGTAACATCAGAAGCATTAGAGTTCTCCTTACAAGTCAAAAATATACATAATATATTATACAACAATAATATGTAAAAAACAAGTGAACAAAAAATTTTAAAAAGTCCTTGCTTTTTTTTGAAATATACTATATAATACAGTAGTTAGTTATGTGAATTTTGTTATTTCTATAAGGAGGTGCAGACATGGCAAAGTGTGATTTTTGTGGTAAGGGTGTAACTTTTGGTATTCAAGTGTCTCACTCACACAGACGTTCAAACAGAACATGGAAGCCTAACGTACAAAGAGTAAAGGCAGTAGTTGACGGCTCACCAAAGCACGTTTATGCTTGCACAAGATGCTTACGTTCAGGTAAGGTTGAAAGAGCTTAATCAAGTATTTCGCAAAATTCAAATCCCCTAACTTTTGTTAGGGGATTTTTTGCGTTTAAAATTTCATAGTACAAGAAAAAGCAGTTCATAAAATATGAACTGCTTTTTTGCTTTTACATCATATTCGTAACAATAGATACTACTGCATCAACTGCATCGTTAACTTTTGTGATGTTCTTGGCACCAGCCATAGCCATATCAGGCTTACCGCCACCGTTGCCCTCTGCAATTTGAGCAACTTCTTTTACGATTTTACCAGCGTTTAAGCCAAGAGCCTGTGCTTCTTTGCCGACTCTACAGGCAAATGTACCTTTGTCGCCGTTTACTGCACATAGTACAACAACAGACTTCTGGTTTTTATCAACACACATATCGCAGATGTTACGGAGTTGATCGCTCTGGACATCTTTCAGAACAGATGTTACAACACTAACACCGTTAACTTCTACAGCGTTATTTAGGAAATCACCGATTTGAGATGAAGCGAGTTTATCGTTAAGAGCAGAGATTTGTCTGTCTTTATCTTTTAACTCTTCAACAATTTTTTCTGCACCGTTTACAAGTGCTTTTTGGTCGGTAACCTTTAGTGCTTTAACGGTTTTAGCAACAACATCTAACAAATTGTTAGTAAAGCGAAGTACGCCCTTACCTGTTAGTGCTTCAATACGTCTTACGCCAGCAGCAACTGAACCTTCCTGGCGAATTTTGAATACACCTAATTTTGCAGTGTTATCTGCGTGTGTACCACCACAAAGTTCAATGGAAAAGTCCCCTGCTTTTACAACACGAACGGTATCACCGTATTTTTCGCCAAACAAAGCCATAGCGCCCATTTTCTTTGCTTCGTCAATAGGCATTTCTTTGGTTTCTACTTCGATTGCATTGAAAATAACTTCGTTTACGATATCTTCAACTTCAATCAATTGCTGTGCAGTCATTGCCTCAAAATGAGTAAAGTCGAAACGGAAGTAACTATCAGTTACCAACTGACCAGCCTGCTCTACGTGAGTACCAAGCACCTGTCTTAGAGCAGCCTGCAACAAGTGAGCAGCAGTATGGTTGCGAGTAATGTTCAAACGGCGCTCAACATCGATTTCCTCAGTTAGATCATCGCCAACTGATACGGCGCCCTTTGTAACTTCTACAGAATGGAGATATATATTACTATGGTCCTTTGTAGTTTCATTGACTTCAATTGTTACATTAGCATTAGACATAACACCTGTGTCGCCAACCTGACCACCAGACTCTGCATAGAAAGGAGTGGTATCTGTTACGATAATGCCCTTGTCCCCTTCTGTGAGCATATCAACTCTTTCACCGTTTAAGATTAGTGCAAGTACTTTGGCATTTGCTTTTGTGTCAGTATAGCCTGTGAATACTGTTGCAGGGATATCAGACAAATCTGTTGAATCTGATACCCAAGCGTCTGCACCTGCGTTTTTGCGAGCGTCACGAGAACGCTTTTTCTGTTCTGCAAGATATTCATTGAAACGGTCAACATCAACCTTAATACCAAACTCTTCACAAATTTCCTTTGTTAAGTCGATAGGGAAACCATAAGTATCGTTGAGTTTGAAAGCGTCTTCGCCTGATAATTCTTTTACGGAATTATCGCTTACGATTTCATTAAGTATTGTCAAACCTTGGTCAATAGTACGAGCAAAGTTTTCTTCTTCTACTTTAATAAGTTTAGTGATAAAGTCCTGCTTCTCTCTTAACTCCGGATAAGCAAATTCATTTTCTTTGATTACAGTGTCACAAACTTTGTATAAGAAAGGCTCTTTGTAACCTAATAATCTACCGTGACGAGCAGCACGACGAAGTAAACGACGCAACACATAGCCTCTTCCTTCGTTAGATGGCATAACACCGTCGGAGATCATAAATGTTGTGGAACGGATATGGTCAGTAATTACACGAAGTGAAATATCGTTTCTCTCGTCCTTGCCGTACTCTACACCAACAATCTGAGAAATATGCTTCATAATATTCTGAACAGTATCTACAAGGAACAAATTGTCTACGCCCTGCATTACACAAGCAAGACGCTCAAGTCCCATACCTGTATCAATGTTAGGATGTTCGAGAGGTGTGTAGTTTTCGTGACCATCGTTTTCAAACTGTGTGAATACGATGTTCCAAACTTCTACGAATCTGTCGCACTCGCAACCTACCATACAGTCTGGGCTACCGCAACCGTGTTCTTCGCCTCTGTCAAAGTAGATTTCAGAACAAGGACCACAAGGGCCCTGACCGTGTTCCCAGAAGTTATCTGCCTTGCCAAGACGAACAATATGAGATGGGTCTACGCCAACTTCTTCTGTCCAAATTTTGTATGCTTCATCATCATTCTCGTAAATTGAGCAATACAACTTTTCTTTTGGCATCTCCAAAACTTCTGTGAAGAATTCCCAAGCCCAAGCAGTTGCCTCGTGCTTGAAGTAATCACCAAAAGAGAAATTACCAAGCATCTCAAAGAATGTACCGTGACGAGCAGTAATACCAACTCGTTCAATATCAGGAGTACGGATACACTTCTGACAAGTTGTAACACGCTTGCGAGGAGGTGTAACCTCACCTGTGAAATACTTTTTCATTGGTGCCATTCCACTATTGATAAGCAACAAACTGTTATCGTCCTTTGGGATCAAAGGGAAACTTGGCAAACGCAAATGTTCTTTGCTCTCAAAGAAAGACAAATACTTTTCTCTTAACTCGTTAAGACCTGTCCACTTCATAAAATCACTCCTATATAAATAAATACTTTACAAAAAATAAAACTCTTGCCCCAAAAATGGGACAAGAGCATTCTCCTGTGGTACCACCCAAATTGACAACCGTAGTTGCCCACTCGTGCACCTTTAACGCAGGTTTACGCTGTGCTTAATCACACAGGGCTCTGGAGTAGCCGTAAAGGGTTGTTTAAAGTCTTGCACCAACCGACTTTTCTCTTGAAAACAATTTGACTTTACTCGTTCCGTCAACGCCATAAATATCAACAAAATTATAAAACTGAATTAGATTATTGTCAAGTCCTTTTTCTGCGAACAACTGAATCAGCAGGAATTTGCTTGTCAGTAATCATTGTAAGTTCTTCCATAGCGTGAGGTGCGCTGTCTACTTCCTCACCTTTTTTGTTAATTAACCCAAGACATTTTGTTGTAAATGGAATGCCTGATTTTGGAAGAACATCAAGTTCGTCACCAACAAGGAACTTGTTGCGCTGAGTAATATGAGAAGTTGTGCCATCGCTTGAATTGGAGAAAGCAACAACATCATAATGGCGAATATAACCACCGTTATCTGTAACCTGACCAGGCTCTTTGCCAAAATAGAAGCCGGTGTTATACTCACGATGGCTGATCTTTTCGGTCTCCTCTTTTATCCATTGAGGCAACACAAACCCACCTGGATTCTTCATATACTCATTTACTGCGTGACGATAAGCATTGGTAATAACTGCCACATAGTAACTTGACTTTGCTCTGCCCTCAATTTTGAAACTTGAGATACCAGCCTTTACAAGTTCAGGAATGTGCTCAATCATACACAAATCTCTTGAATTATAAAGGAAAGTGCCTTGATTAGTTTCCTCGACAGGAAAAAACTGACCGTCACGATTTTCCTCATAAAGATGATACTTCCATCTACAAGGTTGTGCGCAATCACCACGGTTGGCATCTCTGCCTGTAAGGTAACTTGAAATCAAGCATCTGCCAGAAAAAGATACACACATTGCACCGTGCACAAAAGTCTCAATCTCTAATTCCTTGGGAGTTTTTGCACGAATATCGGCAATCTCAGTAAGAGATAACTCACGAGCCAAAACAACACGAGATGCACCCATATTGTGCAAAGTGTTTGCAGTTTGATAGTTAGTAATACCAGCCTGTGTTGATACATGAAGTTGAACATTTGGTGCGTACTTTTTAACAAGTTCCATTACACCAACATCTGCCACAATAAAAGCATCAACTCCTGCATCCTGCGCCATAGCAAGAAAACCAGGCAAACGCTCAAGTTCCTCATTGCGAGGCAAGGTGTTGCAAGTAAGATGTACCTTCACGTTATTATCGTGAGCAAATTTTACTGCTTTTCTTAAATTTTCTTCGTCAAAATTGGCTGATGCAGTACGCATACCAAATTCCTTACCGGCTAAAAACACTGCATCTGCGCCGAAATTCACGGCAGAAACAAGACATTCAAAATCGCCTGCCGGAGCCAATACTTCAGGTTTTATCATAATATTATCCAATCTTTGATAAGTTTGCGTTGTGCTCGTACAAAGTACTTGCATAGTACGCTTGTCCATTTTTGTCGTGACAGAAATACATATAAGATGTATCGTTAGGATATAATGCTGCTAAAATAGCATCAAGGCCAGGGTTACATATTGCACCAGCAGGTAAACCCAAAAAGTTGTAAGTGTTATAATTACTTACAAATGTGTCCTTGATATCATCTGGGATATCATCAAGACTGCTATAAGGATAGTATATTGTTGAGTCCAAGCCCAAGAAAGATACACCTAAGTCAACGTCTGCTTCAAGTCTGTTATGAAGTACAGAACCGATGTAGTACATATCGTTGAGGTTAGCCGCTTCAGCCTGAATAATAGACGCCATAATTAAGATTTGATCCATAGAATACTCGGAATCCTCAATAAGTTCGGAAATTATAACTTCTTTGCCGTAACTTTCTACCTCTTGCTCATCGTAAATTCTCATCTCGTAAGCATTGAGCATTTTCCAGATTGTATCTTCAGGATCTTCGTTAACGTAACATTCATATGTATCTGGGAACAAATAGCCCTCTAACTTGTAATAACGATCATCTGCATTATCAATGTTCTTAATAAACTCAAAATCTTCGTCGAAAATGTCTGAATTACACAGTTCAAGGAACTTGTCCACATCATTAAGTACAGTATTCTCCTTAAGTAATTCTGCTGTTTCTCGAACAGTTAATCCCTCAGGGATTGTTACAAAAACAGTGTCGGTACGGTTAGCCATAGACTGCAAATAGTTAATAATTGCCTCGTAGTCTTTGTTGGTGGCAATTTCGTAAGTGCCCTGTGAAAAAGCATCATTAGATTTAGTCAAACCTGTATATAGTCTAAAGAACTTACTATCGTTGATTACACCCTTGTCCTCAAGAATTTTACTAACTTCTTTGATAGATGGGTTTTCTGGAATACTTACAACAACGGTATCTTCTGACTTTCTGTTAATAGCGAGAAAATCATTGAGGCCTACTATTGCAAAAGTGGAGAGCATAATACCAACAAGTGCAACTGACACCCACCAAATAATTCTAAAAATCCCGGTGTTTTCTTTGTCAATAAATTTCTCTTGTTTTTTTTCTTCTTTTAGTTGCGCACGCTTGAAATTACGAGAATTTTTCTCCATTTTCTCTTTAACTTCACTATGAGAAAAAGAATTTAGCGACTCGCTATAAGCATCTTCTATTCCCTCTTGTCTGCGATACGCTCTTCCTACCTTTAGATTTTCGCTATCAATGTTAAGTTTGAATCCTTTAACTTTGTCTTCCCTTGCTTTGTTGAGAGAACTGCCGTTGGAGTTAATGTTGTTATTTTCCAAAATCATCGCCCCTTTGTAATGTGATAATCACATATTATATATTTCGAGTATCGACTGTGTATTTTTCGGTAATTACAAAATCAATGGGTCTGTCGTAGTAACCTCTTGGCAAAGAAGGTTCTACGCATCTTGAGTAGCAAACACCTATTGTAATGCCTTGGAAATTTATCAAAAATCTATCATAATAACCTTTGCCAAAACCAAGTCGATAACCCTCTCGGTCATACACAAGACCAGGTACTATACAAATGCCCTTGGACAAATCTTCCACCTTTTGGCACTTAGAAATATCAGGTTCTTGCAAACCATAAGCACCTGTTAATAAATCATCATATGAGTTTATGTAATAATAGTCCATCAATTTTTCCTCTGTATTGCAACGAGGTACGCAGACTTTTTTGCCCTTTGCCCAAGCATCCTCAATTATGCCTCTGGTATCAACTTCTATATCCTTGGAGATAAAGGCGAATATAACATCGCTATCCAAGTAATGAGGGTTAGTAATAAAGTTCTGAGTTAATGCTTTATCAAGTACACTCTTTTGCTCCGGATCCATATTATTACGGAGTTTTTTGTGTTTGCTACGAATTTCTATTTTCTTTTGCTTTAGGTTCTTTATGGACATTGCATTGCCCCCTTAACTTGCTCTGCAACTTCTTTTGAAGATAACTTTTCGGCAATTAGCAACGCAAAATCTATGGTACAACCTGCACCTTTTCCTGTGATGAATTTACCACTTGCAACTGCAGGATCTCCTGTGTAGTTAACTACATGGTCGTTAACTTCAAAACTTGGATAACAAGTAGCATTTTTGCCATCAAGAATTCCCTTTTTTGCAAGTATAGACGGTGCAGCACAAATAGCACAAACGTACTTGTCGTTCTCCACACAATAATCAATTGCCTTGTGTACAAATTCTGATTTATCAAGATTTACTGTACCGGGCATACCACCAGGTAAAATCACAGAATCAGCAATGGTTAAATCTACCTGCTCGATAGTGATATCACTCTCAACTTTTATGTTGCAAGAAGAAGTGATAATTTTGGAATACACACCTACAGTTGCAACATCAAGATTAGCACGACGTAGTACATCAACTGTAGTAAGTGCTTCGGTAATTTCAAAACCGTCTGCAAGCATTAAATAAATCATTCAAAACATCCTTTCATTCAAGGGTAAGTCCAAGATAAATATCATCCAATTTGTTATCAGTTAGATATTTTACCATTCCAAAAACTTGTGGTTTTGAAGATAAAAATTGCTGACTTGGTGACAAATGGAAATTAAAAGTTTTACAATTTGTACTTGATAAGATATCAGTAAACATATATGGTGCATTACGATCATCACAAATTATCTCAATAACATTGCAAATGTCGTTATCCTCATAAAAAATTACGTAACCGTAGTTGTTGTTTATAACCTTTGCGCCATATAACTGGTTGTAATCAAAAGCATAGTTAATATGATTATTATTCCAAAATAGAAAATTAGATTTTAAAACTCTATTTCTTACCCCACAATAACCATTGACAAAAATCTCGGTTACTTCGTAAGGCTTAGCAAGGAGCATAAGGTCCTCTCGTGAAGCAGTTGCAACATTACAGTGGATATTTATAAAGCCAAGTTTAGCATAAAAATCATAGAGGTAATTGTCAGCAGGTAAAGTAACACAAAAAGATACATCTACTTTACCTAAAGCATATTCCAATAAATTTTTCATAATTCCTTGCTTGCGATACTCTTGTCTTGTGGCTGCGCCGTACAAGTAAACTGTCTTGTTACCGTTAACAGAAGCGTTAAGAAAATGCAACATCGCAACTATAGTGTTATCATCAACTGCCACAAAAGAAAAATTATTAGGAAAGATACGCTGAAAGAACATATCTACTGCCTGAGGAGTGTCGCTGAAAACGCCGAGCCATAATTCTTTGAGAGAATTAACATCATCAATTGTTGCCACTCTGTACTTAATCATTCTTAACACCTATAAAACGCTTTAAGATTACTGCAGGGTGATAGGAAAGTTTTGCCTTACGCAAAGATTCCAGTCCAAGGTCTTCTTCCCTGTTTATATATTTAAAACCTACTAAAGTTTTTGCAAATTCATTGTTGACCTTGGCATATGAGCCATCATATTCTGTGAGTGCTTTCTCAAAACAAACATCAAACACGTCACGATTGATAGCACTACCCATTGTCATAGCAACAGGAATATCATTGACATACAAAATACCACCGTGCATTTTAAACAAACTATAATTATCAAATGCCATTTTCATAGCATAGTATTCTTCGTAAGTAGATACGTCAATATTGTTGTTGATGCACCACTTATCCATAACAGTCATAGCATCCTGCTTGTTATCTTGGCTGATTAAGTCAAAATGCCAGTTAGGATAATTACGGTTGAATTTTGAGATATGGTTGCGCTTGCTGTGGTACTTTTTACCAGGCAAAAGTGATAAGTCTTCAAAATTATAAATATAATCTTCGTCACCTGTTAATTCTTTAAAAGAATATTTTTCACCTGTAACATCAATGAGTCTGTTGCATTGCTCTTCAGTAAGCATCATAAAATTCGCACTGACTCCTCGCTCAAGAGCATCCTCAATAATAAGGTTAATGTACGGAGTTTCATCGCCCAAGCCCATTGGATAACAATATCCGAAAGGTTGATTATTTACATTAAAAATTGCTCTTAACAAAAAATTATCAACCTCGCAAATTTTAATGTTATATTTTTTGCCCCACATTATAGTGTTAGCAGGGTTACAGTCACAACCAATTGTGCCATAATCTTTATAATATTTCTTTAAAAGTGCATAATCATCCAAAGTTGGTGATTTAAAGTCTAACATAAAAAATCACTTAATATTCTCTATAATATCTTTAGAAATTTCGTCAATGCTACGCATCTCACCGTTAGAAGTACAGTTGATAACTATCCAACCAAGACGCTCTGCCGCATATAGCGCAGATTTACGACAATCAAGCAAAAAGTTCACGTTCTTTTCGTGCAAGTCCTTTTTGCTTTCGTCACCACCGTAGCGTTTTGACATAAGTTTTTGGGAAACTTCAGGTTCAACGTCAAGGTAAATCACCTTGTCAGGCTTTGGAACCATCAGTTTATAATATTCAAAGTCCTCTTGGAAATCGATAAAATCGTTCCATTGTTCACAAGGCAATTTTGACATTTGATAGATAATGTTAGAAGTAGCATATCTATCAGATAAAATGCAATTGCCCTGCTCATAGTCCTGCTTCCAAAATTGCAAAAAACTCGCTACTCTGTCAACTGCATAAAAAGCAGAAGCAGCATATGCGTTAACATCATTAGGGTTATCCCCTAATTCACCGTTTAGATACATTTTTACTAGACTTGAACTTGGATTATCATAATCAGGAAAAGTTAGTTTAGTAACAGTATTGCCATTTTCCTCTAAATATTTACGCAAAATTTCGGTTTGAGTTGCTTTACCTGACCCGTCAAGGCCCTCAATTACAATAAATTTATTTTTTATATTTGCCATATTTCTCACGCATCTCCTTTTGTTTACCACAACACATATTACCCTCAGGGCAAGGACCAAACAAACAACTTGGTCCACAGTTGGAGAACAAATGAGGTGCAACCTCAAGGCACTTAATAAGCATCTGCTCGGCTACCATACGAATTTCCCATTGAGCACGGTTGCAACAACGATGTGCAAAGAAATTCTCAAGACTACGAGTATTAAAAGTACAGATGATCTTTGTAGTACAAGCATTTGGGAGTACAAAACGAGCATCCTCGTTAGCCTTTTTGACTATCGCAGAATAGTCAGCCTTGTTCTGCTCCTTATATTGTGCCATAATTTCTTCGTCAGTACCTTTTAATTCTTCTGCAGAATTTTGCTTAATGTATCCAACAACCAAAGCATCACGAATTTCCTTGTATGCTTCGGATTGCATATCAATTACCTTCTTGTAAGCCTCATATGCTTTTTCGTTCTTTTCAATTTCAGGTGGAGTTACAAACTCAAACTTTGTACCATCAACATAACGTTGTGATTGCTGACTATATGACGCAATTCTGTGGCGCACAAGTTGATGAGAACAAGCACGGCTGATCCCCTCAATACCAAAGGTAAATGTTGCGTGCTCAAAAGGACTGCCGTGACCCATACTTGAAAGCATTTTGATGAACTTTGAAGTGTTTTCCTCGTCAAGACCTTCTCTAATATTTTCAACATCAGAAGCCGAGTAACAAAGTTTTGCAGCCATTGCAACAACCTGTTCTGCATCAGGAGTATGTGCTAGTAAAGTAACCTTTGGTAACATAATAATTCCCCTTTTAATTCAATATAATTATACAGATAAAATTATAACATTATTAACTACAAAAATCAACAAAAAATAACTGTACAAAGTTACCTCTGTACAGTTATTTTGAGTTATTTAGATCTTATTGTAAAAGATTGTAGATTATTGGCAGACACATAGTAATCTGTTTTATTATGACGTACAATACATTTACCTTTGTTGTCTCCATCTGTAATGGTGCAAATTACCTTTACCCTCTTGCCTGCATTAAATCTTTTGCTTAGATTATCTCTTACTGATACAAGAGTTTTTGCCTTACTGATTTTGGCATATGGAAATAAAGATACATTCTTGATTTTGAGTATTTTGTTTTGAATAAAGCCCTCACACTTACCTTGTTTTACCTTTGCCCAACCGTCACCATTATCCTCTATGTACTTAACCTTATCTCCTGTTTGAAGCACCTTTAGTTTTACTGAACTTGCGTTTTGTGGATCAATCCAAGGGTTACTGCGAATATAGCACTTGCGCTTTGTCTTTATCTTATCTTTTTTAAATGCAGGTACACCGTAACCAACTATGGACTGATTAGTAAGCAAGTACCTCCACATTGCAACTGCGCCATCATCATAAGAGCCTGAGTTAAACTCTACAGTATGAACATAACCGTCTTTTACATAATCAACTAATCCAACGTGACTTGCGTCCGTTGTGGAAGTTGCCCACTTAAAAATAATGATATCTCCACCTTTGGGAATATAACTACCACGAGTTTTGAACCTTCCTTGATTTTTAAAGAAATTAAGCATAGTTGTTGAACTCGCTGTAGGACATATAATGTTGCTATCAATTCCAGTTTTTGCAGCACAATAAGAAATGCCTGCAGCGCACCAAGGCCAATTATACTTACCTATATTACCTACATTGGAATTGTACCAATTACGGATAGTGTCGCCACCTTTCAGTCCCACAAGGGACTTTGCATATTTAAGAAAATCACTTCTCTGACTCATTATTTTCCTCCTTACCTACACCGGCAGAATCTACCATACTTTCACCAATTATATATACTACTGCTGTGCCAAATGTTGTAATTAAACTTGTAACCTGAAGCAGCGTGTTTTCGTCAAAATTGAACAATGCAAGAACCGACACTACAAATGAAGCAAGCATAGTCCAGAATTTTCTGGAATTTAACTTTTTAAGAATACTTTTAGCAATTTTTTTGTAACTCATATTATCCTCCTTTATTTGTTTTCTAAAACAATTTTTTCTAAATCTTCTATCCTGTGGTCTGACACTTTAATTTTTTGTGCATTCAGGGCATCTTTTTGCTCAAGTTCATACACTCTCTCAATAAGGTTGTTATGCTTATCTACTTTCTTTTCTAATTGTTCGATACGATAATTAGAGAGTTTTGTGTTAATAAGTACACCACACAATGAACCTATTGCTGAACCTGCAAGCCCAAGCAAAGACACCAGCACTGTGTTGTCAATACTGATAATTATCACCTCCAACCATAGGACCAAAAAAGAAAGGAATTGCATAAAACAATGCAATTCCTTTGAAAAAAGTTATAAAATTTTATTTTAAAACATCTTTTAGGTACTGACCTGTGTATGATTGTTCACATTTTGCAACTTGTTCTGGAGTGCCTTGTGCAACAATTTTACCACCGTAACTACCACCCTCAGGGCCAAGATCGATGATATGGTCAGCAGTTTTGATTAAGTCTAAATTATGTTCAATCACTATTACGGTATTACCACTATCCACAAGAGTCTGCAGTACATCAATCAAGCGATGAACATCAGCAATATGCAAACCTGTTGTTGGCTCGTCAAGAATATAAACCGTTCTACCTGTACTACGCTTGGAAAGTTCTGTAGCAAGTTTTACTCGTTGGGCTTCACCACCTGACAAGGTGGTTGCTGGCTGGCCGATTTTGATATAGCCAAGTCCTACATCATAGAGTGTTTGTAGTTTGCGGGAAATCTTTGGAATTGAACTAAAGAACTCCAAACCTTCTTCTACGGTCATCTCTAACACATCGTAAATTGACTTGCCTTTGTACTTAACTTGCAAAGTTTCATGATTATAACGCTTACCTTTGCACACATCACAAGGCACATAAACATCAGGTAAAAAGTGCATTTCTATTTTGATGATACCATCACCCTGACAAGCCTCGCATCTGCCACCTTTAACATTGAATGAATAACGACTTGCGTTGTAACCTTTCATTTTGGAATCCGTTGTACTTGCAAACAAATTACGGATATCAGTAAATACTCCTGTATATGTTGCAGGGTTACTGCGAGGAGTTCTTCCAATAGGGTTTTGGTCAATAGCAATAACCTTGTCAAGATGCTCCAAGCCTTTTATGGTTTTATGTTTACCTGCTCTTATTTTTGCACGGTTAAGTTCAGAAGCCAGTTTTTTGTAAACAATTTCATTTACAAGTGAACTTTTGCCTGAACCTGACACACCTGTTACGCAAATAAACTTGCCAAGTGGGAACTTAACGTTAATGTTATCAAGGTTATTTTGTGCGGCACCTTTTACCTCAAGGATTTTTCCGTTGCCTTTTCTGCGCTTTGCAGGAACAGGAATTGACCTTTTGCCTGATAGATACTGACCAGTGATAGATTTTTCGTTAGCGATAATCTGATCAACAGTACCTGTGGCAACAACCTCACCACCGTGAACACCTGCACCAGGTCCTATATCAATAATATAATCGGCTTGGCGCATAGTATCTTCGTCGTGTTCAACAACAATAACAGTATTACCTAAGTCACGCAAATGCTTGAGTGTATTTAGAAGTTTGTGATTATCTCGCTGGTGCAAACCAATGCTTGGCTCATCAAGTACATACATAACGCCCATAAGAGAGGAGCCGATTTGTGTAGCAAGACGAATGCGCTGACTCTCGCCACCACTTAAGGTTCCACTTGAACGAGATAAAGTAAGATAACCAAGGCCAACACTATTAAGAAAGTTGAGTCTGTCTTTGATTTCTTTGAAAATTGCTTTGCCGATAAACTTATCACGCTCACTTAACTGAGCAGTCTTTATGAATTCAAGAGCTTCTACTACCTGCATATCGCAAAATTCTGCAATATTTAAGCCACCTACTGTAACTGCAAGGCTTGTTTTTGAAAGACGTCTGCCCTCACATTCGTCGCAAGGAATTTCTGCCATAAAGCCTTGAATTTCGTCTTTTATCCAACTACTTGTTGTTTCTTTAAAGCGACGTTCAAGATTATTGATTATACCCTCAAACGGACGAGTCATTATTCTTTCATCACCAAAGTACATCTTGCGATGCAAGTTGAGAGGTTCGCCCTTTGTTCCGTATAGAAGGATATCTACAATTTTGTCAGGCAAATCACAAATTGGCGTATCAAGAGAGAAATTGTACTTCTCTGCCAAAGCCTCAAAATACATTGAAGCGATTGAGTTACCCTCCATTGCCCAACCACTACCCTTAAGTCCACCTTGCGAGATACTTAACTCAGGGTTAGGAATAACAAGTTGAGGGTCAACTTTGAGGAATACACCCAAGCCAGTGCACTTTGGACAAGCGCCGTAAGGGTTATTGAAAGAAAACATACGAGGGGTAAGTTCCTCAACACTAAAACCATGCTCAGGACAAGCGTAATTTTGAGAAAAAGACAGGTCCTCTCCGTTAATTACATTAACAGTAATAAGCCCTGATGTGAGTTTTGAGGCAGTTTCGATAGAATCTGCAAGACGAGAACGGATATCATCTTTGACAACAAGACGGTCAACGATAACATCTATACTATGCTTTTTGTTTTTCTCTAATGTTATTTCCTCTGACAAATCATAAATTATGCCGTCAACTCTAACTCGCACAAAACCAGATTTACGTGCTTTGTCAAATTCCTTAGTATGTTCGCCCTTTTTACCTCGAACAATCGGTGCCATAATCTGAATTTTTGTACCCTCATCAAGTGACAAGATTTTATCTACAATCTGATCAACAGTTTGTTGCTTAATCTCTCTGCCACAAACAGGACAATGAGGTACACCAATACGAGCAAAAAGCAGACGTAAATAGTCGTAAATCTCTGTTACAGTACCAACTGTAGAACGAGGGTTGTGAGATGTGGTTTTTTGGTCGATGGAAATTGCAGGAGAAAGCCCTTGAATTTCGTCTACATCAGGCTTATTGGACTGTCCCATAAACATTCGAGCATACGAACTGAGGCTCTCTACATAGCGTCTTTGACCTTCGGCATAAATTGTATCGAAAGCCAAGGAACTTTTGCCAGAGCCTGAAAGACCAGTAAGAACTACTAATTTATCTCGAGGAATTTCAACATCAATGTTCTTGAGATTATGTTCTCTTGCACCTTTAACTTTTATTTTATCCTGTGACATAATATTCTCCAAAATTTAAACAAAGGCAGGAGTTATTTCCTGCCTTTATTTTCTAAATTAGAATTATTTATTATTCTTCATTAGAATTATTTTCAGTAGTTTCACTATTATCTAAAATAGGTTCTTCTACTTCTTCAACTTCTTCTGGCTCTACAAAAGTACCATTCATAACAGCCTCGAAGTCTTCGTTGTTCATTTTTTCGTGCTTCATCAAGTACTCGGCAGTCTGATGCAACTTATCCTTGTGTTCTTCAAGTATACGCTCTGTCTTTTTGTAAGCATCTTTAACGATATCCATAACAACACGGTCAATTTTTGCTGCAGTTTCCTCCGAATAATCTCGTGAGTGACCCATATCACGACCAAGGAAAACTTCGCTGTTACTCTGCCCGTAACAAATCGGACCTAACTCGTCGGACATACCATACTTTGTAACCATTGAACGGGCAGTTTTGGTAGCCTTTTCGATATCGTTAGAAGCACCTGTTGAAATATCGTTGAGAACAAGGGCTTCTGCTACTCTACCACCTAAGCAAACCATAATATCTTCAAGCATTTCGTTGCGAGAGTTGTATGACTTATCCTCTGATGGGAGTGGCATTGTGTAGCCACCTGCCATACCACGAGGTATGATAGAAATTTCGTGAACAGGGTCCTGTGTTTCACATACATGGAATAAGATTGCGTGACCTGCTTCGTGATACGCAGTTAGACGCCTTTCCTTCTCTGACATTACCTTGCTCTTCTTCTCTGCACCAACTACAACTTTCATTGTAG
This sequence comes from uncultured Ruminococcus sp., assembly GCA_964629465.1. Classification (GTDB taxonomy): domain Bacteria; phylum Bacillota; class Clostridia; order Oscillospirales; family Acutalibacteraceae; genus Ruminococcoides. The sequence goes on from CAZVRE010000004.1 coordinate 63,489, forward strand.
CCTCTTGAATTTCCTTCATAGTGATGGCTTTTTTGTTTGCTCTTGCAGCAAGCAAAGCAGCCTCGTTAAGGAGGTTCTCCAAGTCTGCACCCGTAAAGCCTGCAGTAGTCTTGGCGATAGTGCCCAATCTAACATCTGGAGCCAATGGCTTTTTGCGAGCATGAACTTTCAAGATAGCCTCTCTGCCCTTAACATCAGGGTAACTTACGATAACCTGACGGTCAAATCTACCTGGTCTCATAAGAGCAGGGTCAAGTATATCAGGACGGTTTGTAGCCGCAATCATAATTACGCCTTCGTTAGCACCAAAGCCGTCCATCTCAACAAGCAACTGGTTAAGAGTTTGCTCACGCTCATCGTGACCACCACCTAAACCAGCACCACGCTGACGGCCTACGGCGTCAATCTCGTCTATAAAAATAATACAAGGTGAGTTCTTTTTGGCTTGACTGAATAAATCTCTTACACGAGAAGCACCCACACCAACAAACATCTCAACAAAGTCAGAACCTGAAATTGAGAAAAATGGCACGCCTGCTTCACCTGCAACTGCACGAGCAAGAAGAGTTTTACCAGTACCAGGAGGGCCTACAAGCAACACGCCCTTTGGAATACGAGCACCAAGGTTATTAAACTTGTCAGGAGCCTTTAGGAACTCTACAATCTCCTCAAGTTCTTCCTTTTCTTCGTCTGCACCAGCAACATCATCAAATGTTGTTTTACGCTTTTCGTCGTTAGTGTTCTTGATTTTAGCCTTGCCAAAGTTCATTTCTTTGCCACCAAGACCTGTTCCCATCTTTTTCATAATAACTATCCAAATTACTATAAAAATAACAAAGATAATTATAGTTGGGAGAATTTCCATCAATAGAGAACTATCCTCTGCCCTAATGGCGTTGTACTCAATATCTGTTTTGAGTTTACCGTCCTCATCATAAATGAATGGGTCGATGTCCTCTTTAAATTCCAATGGATACGCAACAATGCCTGTAATAACATTACTGCTTAACTTTTTGCCGTTGCTGTCAACGGCTTCTTTTAATTCAATTTTAACTTCGCCTGTACCGTAATCTATTTCAAAATAACTTACGTTTTCATTTTCAAAATAGCGAATAAGATCAGAAGTTTTGGGAGCCTCACTGCCTGTATTGGTAAACATCAATGTCATCATTAAGATGATTAAAATTGGGATACCAATATACAAAAGCAGACTAAGTCCCTTTTTCTTTTTGTTCAATGCGTTCACTCCTAATTATATTATAGAAACAATTACCGTTTTTATTATGAATATACTTCAGGTTTTAGTATACCAACATATGGTAATGTTCTGTAATCCTCTGCATAATCAAGACCATAGCCAACAATAAAAGCGTCAGGTATTTGCATACCTACATAATCTACCGGAATTTCAACTCTTCTTCTTTCAGGCTTATCAAATAAAGTTGCAATTTTAACTGAATTTGCCTGCTTAGCCTCAAAATGCTTAACAAGGAAATTGAGTGTATTTCCGGAGTCTATGATATCCTCGATAATGATAACATCCTTGCCTGCAACTGACTGGGAAACGTCCATAATGATATTAACTCTGCCAGTGCTCTCTGTACCATTGCCGTAAGAAGATACAACTACAAAATCAATTTTGCAATCTCTTTTCATTTGCTTCATAATATCTACCATAAAGCAAACGCTACCCTTTAGTACGCCAATAAGCATTAAATCTTTGTCTGCGTAATCTCTGTCGATATCAGTAGCGATACGCTCAACTATCTCTTTGATTTGTTCTTCGCTTGCTAATACTGTTTCAATGTCCTTATGCATAATAAACCTCTTTTCTAACTTTCCACAGTAATTGTAAAACCGTGGTTTAGTTGGCTTGCGCCTTGTTTTGATACTCCAATACCTTCTATCCACAAAACTGTGTCGTCCAAAGTTAAAAGCAAAAGATTGTTGCGCTTTTCCTCAGGAATTTTCAGTTCGTTAAATAGTTTTTTGACTGTTTTTGTTACTTTTCTGCGAGGAAAAGTAAAGGTATCACCTGATTTACGAGTGCGTAAAATCAGGTTTTTATTCAAGAAAGATATATCAACTAAATCTTCCTTTGTTTCTTGTTTTAATTCTTTTGCAGAATATTTTTTACCACAATATGTAATAGTGCTATTTAAATCAAACGGTGACACAAAACACCCTGCCTTATTATCTTTTATCGGCACAATACGAAGTAAATTCTGTTTGCACACACAACGATAATTTCCAGGCAAATCAGTAGCGCCACCACTACTTAAATATGATGCAATCTCGGTAATATGACGAAATTCCACATCTGCATTTTCCTTTTTACAAATAGCATAAATCACCGAATGTTTTAATGCTTTGGGTAATTCATCTATGAGCAATGGATTGTATCCATCGGTTACTTTTACTTTGTCAATTATTGACTTAACTTCATCATCAATGTAGGAATTTAAATCAGAAAAAATCATACTGTGACGAATTGAAGTTTGTTCAAAATCTTGGTTGAATTCTTTGAGCAAAGGGATAACCTGATGACGAATTTTGTTACGTGTGTAGTCGTCAGTTAAATTACTACTATCTGTAACAAATTTCAGGTTATTTGTACTGCAATATTTTTCTACTTGTTCTCTTGTAACATAAATCAAAGGGCGAATAATATTATCACGAACAGGCTGTATACCTGTCATACCCTTGAGTCCTGCCCCACGAGCAAGATTAAAAATTAAAGTTTCTGCATTGTCAGAAGCAGTGTGTGCGGTTGCAATCTTAGCGTTGTACTTTACAGACAATTCCTCTAAAAACTCATAACGAATATTTCTGCCACAAAGTTCTGTACTGATTTTCTGGGACTTTGCAATAGAACTTACATCAACACTTTTTACGTAAAGTTTAATGCCATAATTAGCACATAATTCCCTAACAAAATTTTCGTCATCAATAGCTTCGTCACCACGCAGATTATGATTAACGTGAGCAGCAAAAATGTGGAGAGAATATGAATCTTTGATGCTTATTAAAAAATTAAGTAATGAAACAGAATCTGCACCCCCAGAAAGAGCAACAATAACTGCATCACCTTTACTTAACATATTGTTATCTTCAATAGCCTTAAGAGCAAGGCTCTGAAAATCATTCACGATGTGCCTCCACAGAAGTAAATCGCATAAATTCACCTTGCCAATGGAGTTTTACGGTTGTAGTTTCGCCGTGACGGTTTTTGGCTACAATACATTCACCACTGTTTTGGTCAGCAGCAACACCTGCTCCTTCGTCATTATTGCCACCCTTGTCGTAATAACCCTCACGATACAAAAACAAGATAATATCAGCATCCTGCTCGATAGAACCTGACTCACGAAGGTCAGAAAGTAACGGACGATGATCCTGACGTGCTTCAGCAGCACGGTTCAACTGTGACAAACAAATTACAGGAACATTAATTTCTTTTGCCAAAATCTTAAGGTTACGAGTGATTTCGGATACTTCCTGAACACGGTTATCAACCCTGCGTCCACTTGTCATCAACTGTAAATAGTCAATAACAACCAAATCAATATTCTTAAGGCGGCGCAACTTTGACTTAATCTCCGCAACTGTAATACCAGGAGTGTCATCAAGATAAAACTGGCTCTTTGACAACACATCGCCTGCCTGAACAAGTCTGCCCCACTCTTCGTCACTTAGTTTACCTGTACGCAACTTTGTGCCACCTACAAGTGCCTCTGTTGATAAAAGACGGGAAGCAAGTTGTTCCTTGGTCATTTCAAGCGAGAAAAATGCAACGGTTTTCTTGGCAGTTGAAGCAACATAACGAGCAATATTAAGAGCAAAACTTGTTTTACCCATACCAGGACGAGCAGCAAGTAAGATTAAGTCGGAACGGTTAAGACCTGTGATAACCCTATCAAGGTCACCAATACCAGAAGGAATTGGCTTGAGTTTATCGTCGGAGTTATTATTGAGAGCATCAAGTCGGTCAAATTCCTTGAGGATAACCTTTGACAAAATCTCAAGTCCGTCTGTGTTTTTGCCACGACGAATATCAAAAATCTTTTGCTCTGCAGAATCGATAAGCATAGCAGGTTCGGTCTCACCTGAATTAGCTTCGTCAATAATATCACGAGAAGCATTGATAAGACTGCGAACATCGTACTTTTCTCTAACGATTTTTGCATACTCTATAGCGTTAGAAATTGATGGGCAGTTTGATGCCAAGTCCATAAGGTAAGTTTTGCCTGTTGCATCATCAAAATGTTTGTCCATCTTGAGTGCTTCAAGCAAAGTAACAAAGTCAACATTTTTGCCACGATTAAACAAATCAAGCATTACATTGTAGATAGTTCTGTGGGTTGTAACGTGGAAAAACTTTGCATCTCCTAAAATCTGCACAATCTCATCAAGTACACTTCCGTCAAGAATTACAGCACCCAGAACAGCCTGTTCAGCCTCGGGACTGTAAGGTAGGTTAAAGCCATCGTATCCAGTTTTAATGTTTGAATCTGCCATAATATATCTACCCTTTATGTAAAATTAAGCCTCTTTAACTTCTACCTTTAGGCTTGCACTGATACCTGTGTAGAGTTTAACTTCTACAGTATAAGTACCATATGTTTTGATGTCGTCTGCAACAACAATTTTTCTCTTATCTACATCAATACCAAAACTTTCTTTAAGTTTTGCAGAAACATCTTTGGCAGTAATGCTACCAAACAATTTACCGTTAGCACCTGCTTTGGCATTGATAACGAGAGTCTTGCCCTCCATTGTCTTTTTGTCTTTTTCTGCCTGCTCTTTTTGAACCTGAATTTTATAATTCTTACTATCCTCGGCGTTTTTATACTCGTTCATAGCCTGAGCATTTGCTTCTTTTGCTAATTTTTTTGGCAACAAAAAATTGCGAGCATAACCGTCAGATGTATTAACTAAATCACCTTTTTTGCCTAAAGATTTAACATCTTGCAATAATATAACCTTCATAATAATATCCTTTCTACTCAATGTTAAAAGATGAGTCTGCTTTGACCTTCTCTATAGCCTCAAGCAACTGCTCTTTGCCTTGAGATAATGTAATATTTTCAATTTGGGTTGCAGCCATATTTTGATGACCACCACCACCAAGTTGTTCCATAATTAACTGCACATTAAGTTTGCCGTAACTACGTGCAGAAATATTAACTGTGTTACCATCCTGAGAAATAACAAAACTTGCTATAACATTTTTAACTGACAAAAGTTCGTCAGCAGTCTGGGCTGTAACTAATCGAACATCGCTATTGATTTGGAAATCAACAACTGCCACTGCACAATCGTCAATAACCTCTGCGTTACTGATAATTTTAAACTTTTCTTTGTATGCCTCAATGTTTTGGTTGAACAAGCCTTTGATTTCAACTGTATCTGCGCCTTTTTTGCGTAAAAATGCAGCAGCCTCAAATGTACGAACACCTGTGCGTACTACAAAGTTCTTGGTATCAAGCATAATACCAGCAAGCAAAGCAGTCGCCTGAAACTTTGATACATAATTTTCGCCTAAATATGTAATAAGTTCAGCAACCATCTCACAAGCAGAAGATGCCATTGGCTCGTGATAAAATACAATGGTATCGTCAATATAATTAACCATTTTCCTATGGTGGTCAATTACAATAACACGCTTACATTTATTGAGTACTTCTGTGCTCTCTACGAATGTAGGAATATGAGTATCCACAACTATGAGCAGAGTACGAGGAGAAATATCTTTAAGCGCCTCTTCAGGTGTTATAAAAACATCATTGTTTTCATTTTCTGATAATTCTATTAAGTTAGATGCAATTGCAGTGTTCTTATTAACTACAACACGACAATGCTTTTTGTGACCTTTTTCTACTACTCCCTGCAAACCTATTGCAGAACCAACGCAGTCCAAATCTGCAAAACGGTGTCCCATAATAAGCACTCGGTCAGACTCCATTATAGACCTCTCAATAGAAGTAGCAATTACACGGGAACGGACTTTGCTGAGTTTTTCTATACCAACAGAAGTACCACCAAAGAACTCATAGTTGCCGTCTTTGATTAAGGCTACTTGGTCACCACCACGACCTAATGCCATATCAAGTGCCTTACGGGCTTGTTGCTCACTCTCTACCAAAGAATCACAGCCAACACTTACACCAATAGAAACGGTGGCTACGTTACCCTGATATTTTATGTTTTTAACTTCCTGTAAAACAGGGAATTTTTTGCTTATAACATTATCAAGATTCACCTTATCAAAAACAAAGAGATATTTGTTTGTTGCCAGTTTTTTGAACAAAGCGTTGCTCTCGTTGGCAAAGCGTAAAAGCGCAGTTTCTACTAAAAGCAGAATACGAGCACTTTCCTCATCGCTTTCATTAACAAACTCCTCGTAGTTATCAAAAACAACGAAGGCAACGGACTTTTGTGAATCAATATATTTCTGATGAATTTCTTTAAGATAGGTATTGTCGATATAAAAGCAGATATATCCGTTGTCTGTTTCGGTACAATAGACGGAATATTGATTGCCGTCAAAATAGATATCAGTATATTCTTTGTCAATTATATCATCAATAGTTTTGCCGTTAAGAAAGGCAGAGATACTCTCGTTGGAAGGATTTTTACCCTGACAAAGTTTTCTCTTAAAATGAGAGTTTGTCCACATAATATCCCCAAATCTGCCAACTGCAACAACAGGCATCTTATAACGTTCCAAAAAATTCTGATTGGCAGTTCTCAAGTTAGCCACAGTTGAGGTGATAGTTTTGTTAATATACCTCTTAAAACGAATAGAAAGTACAATTACTATTGCAATACTTATTGCTGCCAAAATAAGTTCTATGCAGAATAATTTAAAACTGAAATTGTAAGACAATAATGCCATTGCAAGCATTACTACTGAAAAAATTATGAACCAAGGAGATATAGTCCAAACTTTTCTTTTCATATCAACACCTAAATTCCTTAAAAGAATTAAACCTCTTGTAAAATAGGAAGAATCATTGGAGAACGACGAGTTTTCTGCATAATTAACTTAGACACATCTTCCTTGATTCTGTTCTTTATAATACCCCACTCCCGGACATTATTGTTAGCGCATTCCTCAAGAATTGCCAAGCATAATTCTTTAACTTCATCAAGTAATTCTTCGCTTTCTCTAACATAAACGAAACCACGAGATACGATATCAGGTCCACTGATTACATGACCGTCGTACACATCAAGAGATGCTACAAGGATGATGAGTCCGTCTTGACCCAAATGCTTTCTGTCACGCAATACTATTGAACCAACATCACCAACACCAAGACCGTCAACAAACACTTTGCCTGATGGAACAGGTGGAAGTTCTTTGATGTAGTTTTCGTGAAGTTCAATTTGGCTACCTACGTCACCAATATAAATGTTTTTCTTTTCAACGCCCAAAGACTCAGCAAGTTCTGCATTTTTACGCAAATGTTTCTGCTCACCATGAACAGGTATAAAATACTTTGCGTTAACAAGTTTTTGGATAATTTTGAGTTCTTCCTGACAGGCGTGGCCAGAAACATGCACATCGTACATTGACTCATAAATAACCTTACAACCACGCTTGAGAAGTTCATCTACTACGTTACCAACTGTCTTTTCGTTTCCTGGGATAGGATTTGCAGAGATAATAATGAAATCACCCTGTCCTACCATTACTTTACGGTGGTCGGAATAAGCCATTCTTGATAACGCAGACATAGGCTCACCCTGACTGCCTGTTGTAATCAATACAATTTGGTCAGGAGTGTAATGAGATAACATATCAATATCTATTATTATATTTTCAGGAACTTTGAGATAACCAAGTTCCTTGGCAACATTCATATAGTTAATCATTGAACGGCCTGAAAAAGCAACTTTTCTTCCGTACTTATCAGCGCAGTCAATAATCTGCTGAACACGGTTAACGTTAGATGCAAACGTTGCAATAATAATTCTGTTGTTTTCTGCCTGTCTGAACAAACTATCAAGACTTTGGGATACTGTTCTTTCAGTTGCAGTATATCCAGGTCTGTCGGCGTTTGTACTTTCACACAAAAGCGCAAGTACACCTCGCTGACCTAAACGAGCAAACGCAGGTAAATCTATCATATCCCCTACGAAAGGAGTACAATCAATTTTGAAGTCACCTGTGTGCATCACTATACCTGCAGGAGTGTGCAAAGCAATTGCTACTGAGTCAGGAATAGAGTGGTTAACGTGAACGAACTCTGCATCCATACAACCCAACTTAACCTTGCCACCGGCATTTACAACATTAAGGCTTGTATGATTAAGTAAATTATGTTCTTTTAATTTGTTACCAAGCAAGCCTAAAGTTAAAGGTGTGCCGTAAATAGGAGCCTTGATTTTTGATAACAAAAATGGCAAACCTCCAATATGATCTTCGTGACCGTGAGTTAACAAAATACCCTTGATTCTATCCTGATTCTGTTCAAGATAAGTAAAATCAGGAATTACAAGGTCTACGCCAAGCATATCGCCATCAGGGAATGCCATACCACAGTCAATAATAACAATGTCATTTTCACATTCAAACATTGTGATATTTTTGCCTATCTCATTAAGTCCACCCAAAAAGGCAATTTTGATAGACGGCTTATTCACAACTTTTGGTGCTTTTGATGTATTTTTGCGCTTATAAGACACTTTTTTGCCATTTGAATTAGATGTTTGTTTTGCTCTATTATAATTCTTTTTATTAATTGGTCTTTTTTCTGTTGACACTTTTTACCTCCATATTTATTTATGTATATAATAGTAGCATTAGTTATAATTTTAGACCTTCCGAACTGTCAAAGTAAATATACATTTTAAGACATAATGTATTATTTACGTATAACTATGTACTATAAAAAGGGAAAAACACATTTTTCGCCTATTATCCTAATTTAATATCCCTTATATTTTACCCTATTTAAAGCAACAATGTCAAGTTAAATAGCGAATAAAAGGCACAGTTTTCATAAATAATATTATTATAGTCACAATGTAATATTTTAATCTATATTAAGAAAAGATATTTTGAAAATATTTTTTAAAAATCAGTTGCATTTGACTAACCATAGTATTATAATAAAGTTTGATGTTGATTTAGGAGGTGTACTGTGAAACAGGTAGAGATTTTTACTGACGGTGCTTGCAAGGGCAATCCAGGTCCAGGTGGTTGGGGTGCAATATTGCGTTACAAAAGCACAGAAAAAGAAATCTCAGGAGGAGAAGCAAACACCACAAATAACCGTATGGAACTAACTGCAGTTATCAGTGCGCTTAAACTGCTCAAAGAACCTTGTCACGTTACACTCTACAGTGATAGCCAATACATATGCAACGCATTGACTCAAGGCTGGGCAAAAAAATGGCAGGCTAACAACTGGATGCGAAACAAAAAAGAAAAGGCTCTTAACCCCGAACTATGGGAAGAACTTTTGGCTCTTTGTGACAAGCATCAAATTGATATTATTTGGGTCAAAGGACACGCAGGTCATCCTGAAAACGAAAGGTGTGACCGACTTGCTGTTGCTGCCGCTGAGCAGTATATTTAATAATTATTGGAAGGTGATTTTATGAGAGAAATCTACGCTGATAACGCTGCAACTACTGCCCTATCACCTGTTGTTTTAGATAAAATGATGCCATACTTCACTGAAGTTTACGGTAACCCATCAAGCCTTTACGGCATTGGACAAACTGCCAAAAAAGCCGTTGAGGAAGCAAGAGCAAACATTGCTAAAAATTTGGGTGCAAATCCTAACGAGATTTACTTTACTTCAGGTGGAAGTGAATCTGACAACTGGGCAATCAAGGGAGTTTGCAACAGACTTAAAGCCAAAGGCAAAAAACATATTATTACATCAAAGTTTGAACATCACGCTGTTTTGCATACTTGCAAAGCCCTTGAGAAAGAAGGCTTTGAGGTAACTTACCTTGATGTTTACGAAAACGGTATTGTTAAGCCTGAAGATGTTGAAAATGCAATAAGAGAAGACACTGCACTTGTGACAATAATGTACGCCAACAACGAAATCGGCACAATTCAGCCTATTAAGGAAATCGGTGAAATTTGCAGAAAGCACAAGGTACTGTTCCATACTGACGCAGTACAGGCTGCAGGATATGTTAAGATAAATGTTCAGGAACAGAACATTGACTTGCTATCATTAACTGCACACAAAATTCACGGTCCTAAGGGATGTGGCCTTTTGTATGTACGCAAAGGCGTTATGCTTACTAACCTTATTGAAGGTGGCGCACAAGAAAGAAACAAACGTGCAGGTACAGAGAACATTGCAGGTATAATTGGTCTTGATGCTGCACTTCAACTTACTATTGATAAAATGGAAGAGCGTAACGCTCACCTTACAAAATTAAGGGACAAGCTTATTGATGGACTACTACAAATTCCACGAAGCAGGGTAAACGGTGACAGAGTTCACAGATTGCCTGGTAATGTTAATATGTGCTTTGAGGGTATTGAGGGCGAAAGCCTTTTGTTAAGACTTGAAATGGCAGGTATCTCTGCTTCTTCAGGTTCTGCTTGTACTTCTGGCAGTCTTGACCCAAGCCATGTGCTACTTGCAATTGGCTTACCTCACGAAATTGCACACGGAAGCACAAGAATGACATTTGATGAGAATACTACTGAAGAAGATATTGACTATATCCTCGAAACTGTTCCAAAAATTGTAGAACTATTGAGGTCAATGTCCCCTCTTTGGGAAAAGATAATTAAGGAAGAAAACTAAGGGAGAGTTTAGATATGGCATTTACTTATTCTGAAAAAGTTATGGACCACTTTGCTAACCCAAGAAATGTTGGCGAAATTGAAAACGCTGACGGTATTGGTGAAGTTGGCAACTCAAAATGCGGCGATATTATGAAGATGTACTTAAAGATTGACAACGGTATTATTACTGATGTTAAGTTTAAGACATTTGGTTGTGGTGCCGCTATTGCTACAAGCAGTATGGCTACTGAACTAATCAAAGGTAAGTCACTTGACGATGCTTTACAACTAACTAACAAGGCAGTTGTTGAGGCACTTGACGGTTTACCACCAGTAAAAATCCACTGTTCTGTACTTGCTGAACAAGCAATTAAATCTGCTATTGCTGACTACTACACAAAGCAGGGTATTGACCCAACACCTATAGTTGGTAATATTTGCGACTGTGACCATTGTCACGACTGCCATTAATAAATATAAAAGGGTATCTCAACGAGATACCCTTAATTTTATGCAAAAAAGCAGACTCAAACGAGTCTGCTTTAATTATTTATCTGTTAGTAATTTATTAAGTTCTTCCATAAAGGTATTGATATCTTTGAACTGACGATAAACTGAAGCAAAACGAACATAACTTACCTCGTCAATGTTCTTGAGTTCATCCATTGCAAGTTCGCCGATAAGTTGAGTAGTAATCTCACGGTCAAGGCTTGACTGGAGTTTTGTTTCAATGGAGTTAACGATATTCTCTATCTGCTGAACTGACACAGGTCGCTTTTCACAAGCACGAAGCAGACCGTTGGTGAGTTTATTACGGTCAAATGTTTCTCTGCTCTTGTCTCTCTTTACAACGATAATTGGCAAAGTTTCGATAATTTCGTGAGTTGTAAAACGCTTACTGCACTTTAGACATTCTCTGCGACGACGAATTCTCTCGCCATCATCAGCAGAACGAGAATCTATTACCTTTGATTCCTCAAAACCACAATACGGACATTTCATAAAAGCACCTCTATCTTGTGTTTATTATTCTATATTCGCATTATACTACAATATATGGCACATTTCAATAGTTTTTTTAAAATAATTAGTATTTTATGGCAAGAAAAAAGGAGAGTAACTACTACTCTCCTTTTAACAATATTAGATTATACTAAAATATTATTTGTCATCTGAACGACATAATAGTAAGATGCCGCCTAATAGGCTAACAAATAATAGAGAACAAACCTTTAGGCCTGTACCTACAGGCTCGTTGTTCTTCATTTTGTTGCAAACGGAAATTGTGATTGGCAAACACCAAGCAAGAGGAATCAGCATCCAGCCCTGAGCAATACAACCTAAAATCAAGAAGATTTTACTTGCAATCGCTAAGCCGTCGTTACCACCTTTAGCAGGAGCGTTTTTCTGTTCTACATTGCAACCACAACTAGGGCAAATTACAGCCTCTTCCATAATTTCGTTTCCGCATTTTTGACAAAATTTCATAAAATATCCCCCTAAAAATATATTACTGCAAATATATATGTATTTACATTAGCTACATTTTATCACATACACAAATACTTTATCAATATAAGTTAAAATATTGTAACTTAATTACAATAAATCAACAAACAAATTGATGTTGTCGTATTCTAACTTTAACTCACCTGCTTGTTGCTTTTTTATAACTTCAACAATACGGTCGTTTACAGGAGTGGCGATACCGTACTTTCTGCCCCACTGGCAAACAACGCCATTGATAGCATCAACTTCACAAGGTTTGCCGTTTTTTAGATCTTGTAACATTGACGGTTCGATAGCTTTGTGCTTTTTCATAGCAATAGGCACAAGAAAGGTTGCAAAAGCACGCTTGAGAGCACCCTTATAGTAGAATAATTTAGTAATATCCATACCCTGCACGGGCGCAAACTCTGCGCCAGTTGCACGACCTACGTCGATACATTCTTTCATACAACGAACAGCGATTTTGCGAGATAATTTATTATCCGTAACTGTACCAAATGTACCACCAACCACTGTTCCCAAACCTGAATATGTGGCGTTAATCAGAAGTTTGGACCAACGAGCACCCATAAGGTTATCCTCTTCATATACAGGGCACATAAGTTCTAAAAGTTCCTTAACCATTTTGAATTGAGCGTCAGAAATTCCCTGCATCTTACCCATATGAAAAGATAACGCCTCAGGTTCACTCGTTAGCACACATACACCCGGCTCCTTGAGAGTAGCACCCCACTCAACAACACAACCCATTGTACGGTTTTCTCCGATAATCTCTGCAACCCCTGGTTCAGGCAAACCATTCTGCAAAGTTACCATAACACCGTCATCTGCAAGATAGTCTTTGAGCATAGTGACAACTTCATTGTTAAAAAGTTGCTTTGTCATTAGTAGAATAACGTCGTATTTACCAGTCATTTGCTCAGGTAGAATAGCCGTAACAGGAACATTCATTTCCACTGTACCAGTGATTGTTGCACCCTTTTCCTGCAATGCAGTAACGTGGGCAACATTACGGTTTATAAGGTCAATCTCGCCACCGTTTTTTGTAATATAAGCGCCAAGTACTGTTCCAAGTGAACCAGCGCCATAAATAGCATATCTACTCATAATAACACCTCGTTAAAAAAATATAACAGTAGTATAACACTTTTACCAAAAAAATGCAAAGAAATAGACAAGTAAAATTTCAGTCGTCTTTGACGTCGCTAAAGGAATGATAGATTTTTAATAAAAATCTATCTGTCCTCACCTTGAGCGGTTCGGACTTCGCTCCTAAAAACAGTCCACCGGACTGTTTTTGCGTTTCCGCCGTCGCTCACCCTCTCAGGGTTCAAATCCCTTTCTATTATTTATGTACAATAAAAAAGAGCACACCTTGGTGCACTCATTTTTATTGGCGTCGCTAAAGGGATTCGAACCCCCGACCTATTGCTTAGGAGGCAATCGCTCTATCCTGCTGAGCTATAGCGACAATTATTACAATAGAATTCTATATTATCACATAAGTTTTGTCAAGAAAATGATGTCACATAAAATGGTAAATTATTTTGAAATTAGTATTGACAAACCCCACTTAAAAGGTTATAATAACAAATGCTGAATTGTGCACGGAGAGGTGTCCGAGTGGTTTAAGGAGCTAGTCTTGAAAACTAGTGATCCCGCAAGGGACCAAGGGTTCGAATCCCTTCCTCTCCGCCATTTTTTTA
>CAZVRE010000005.1:0-3851 GCA_964629465.1 uncultured Ruminococcus sp.
AATACCACCACCTGCAACGATGCCTTCTTCAACTGCAGCCTTTGTAGCAGCCAAAGCATCTTCAATTCTTAATTTCTTCTCTTTCATTTCAATTTCAGTAGCAGCACCAACCTTGATTACTGCAACGCCACCTGCAAGTTTTGCAAGACGTTCCTGAAGTTTTTCTCTGTCAAAATCAGAAGTTGTTGTTTCAATCTGTGAACGAATCTGTCCAACTCTTGCTTTGATAGCATCAGGGTTACCTGCACCATCAACAATTATAGTGTTCTCTTTGTCAATTTTAACCTGTCTTGCAGTACCAAGTTGATCTAAAGTAACATCTTTGAGTTCAAGACCAAGTTCAGAAGTGATTACTGTACCACCTGTTAATGTAGCAATATCCTGTAGCATTTCTTTACGTCTATCGCCAAAACCAGGAGCCTTAACTGCAACGCTGTTAAGTGTACCACGAAGTTTGTTGAGTACAAGGTTAGTTAGAGCATCGCCCTCTACATCTTCTGCAATAATAAGGAGTTTTCTGCCACCCTGTGCAACAGGCTCAAGAATTGGTAGAATTTCCTGAATAGAACTGATTTTCTTATCTGTAATAAGAATAAGTGGGTTATCAAGTTCTGCAATCATTTTTTCAGTATCAGTTACCATATAAGGAGCGATATAGCCACGGTCAAACATCATACCTTCTACTACTTCGCTATATGTTTCTGCAGTTTTGCTCTCCTCAACAGTAATAACGCCATCAGTGGAAACTTTGTCCATAGCATCGGCAATCAAGTTACCAATGAATTCATCAGCAGAAGAAACTGTAGCAACACGAGCAATATCTTGTGTGCCTGTTACCTGCTGACTATTTTCTGCAAGAGCCTTAACAGTTACATCAACAGCGTTTGCAATACCTTTTTTGAGTACCATTGGGTTTGCGCCGGCAGTAACGTTCTTCATACCTTCTGTAATCAAAGCCTGTGCTAATAGTGTAGCAGTAGTTGTACCGTCACCAGCAACATCATTAGTTTTGATAGATACCTCTTTAACAAGTTGAGCACCCATATTCTCAAATGGGTCATCAAGTTCAATTTCCTTTGCAATAGTTACGCCATCATTTGTGATGAGCGGAGCGCCAAATTTTTTGTCAAGAACTACATTTCTGCCCTTTGGACCTAATGTGATTTTTACTGTGTCAGCAAGTTGGTCAATGCCACTTTTTAGGGCTTTTCTTGCTTCTTCACCGTATGCAATTTGTTTTGCCATAATAAATTACCTCCAAATTATTCTACAGTTGCAAGAATGTCTGCCTGACGAACAATTGTATATTCCTCGCCGTCAAGTTTAACATCTGTACCTGAGTATTTACTTGCGATTACTTTATCGCCTACTTTTACAAACATTTCTACTTTTTCGCCGTCAATCACACCACCTGGACCTACTGCAACAACAGTTGCAAACTGTGGCTTTTCTTGAGATGCAGATGTAAGAATAAGACCACCAACAGTCTTTTCTTCTGCTTCTTCAACTTTTAATACAACTTTGTCTAATAATGGTTTAATAGTCATTTTATATCCTCCTAAACAATGATTATTTAAATAAATTAGCACTCTATTCTTTCGAGTGCTAATAATATTATAGCGCATTATTTTAAAAAATCAAGAGAAATTTGACTTTTTTTGACTTACAAAAAATTAAAAATGTATATAAAAAGCAGGTGCCGTAGCACCTGCTTAATTATATTATTACTTTGATAATAACATTCTGTCATTTTCAAGTTTTGAACCTGATACTTCTTCAAACTTCTGTAACAAGTCTGCAACGGTTAGGTTTTTCTTCTCTTCCCCATGAATATCAAGAATAATCTTACCCTCATTCATCATAATCAGACGGTTACCATACTTGATAGCATCTGACATATTATGAGTAATCATAAGAGTTGTAAGATTATTTTCATTTACAATTCTATCAGTTAGAGAAAGAACTTTTGCTGCAGTCTTGGGGTCAAGAGCAGCAGTATGTTCATCAAGGAGAAGTAGTTTAGGCTTTTCCATTGTCGCCATCAACAGAGTAATTGCCTGACGCTGACCACCTGACAAAAGTCCTACCTTTGAGGTCATACGGTCCTCAAGACCTAATTCAAGAATTTTGAGCAGTTCGTGGAACTCACGTTTTTCCTCACGAGTAATACCCCAGTTAAGAAATCTCTTTTTGCCTCTACGTGCAGCAAGAGCCATATTCTCCTGAATTTCCATATCGGCAACTGTTCCTGTCATTGGATCTTGGAATACTCTGCCAAGGTAAGTTGCTCTTTTGTGCTCAGGTAAACCTGTTACATCTACACCATCGATAAAAATTTGTCCACTGTTTACAGGCCACACGCCTGCTACAGCGTTAAGCATTGTACTTTTGCCAGCACCGTTACCACCAATGACTGTGCAGCAGTCGCCGGGCTCTAAATGTAAATCAACTCCATTTAGAGCGACTTTTTCGTTGATAGTTCCAGGGTTGAAGACCTTTTTGATATTATTTATTCTCAGCATTTTGGGCCTCCTTCTGCAACTTCTTGTTTATGTTAACAAGTCTTTTGAATGAAGTTTTTGACTGTTTCTTTAGGTAAGGTACTGCAAGGAATATACCAACAATTACGGCTGTAAAGAGTTTTAAGTCGTTTGTAGGTAATTTCAGCCACAATACTACAGTAACAATAATGTAATAAAGCACACCACCAAGAACTACAAATATAAGTTTGAACATAAAGTTGAAATGTTTACCTAAAATTGCAAGTCCTATTACCTCACCAATGATAACTGCAGCAAGACCAATTACAATAGCGCCTCTACCCATATTGATATCAGCAAAACCCTGATACTGAGTCATAAAACCGCCTGACAAAGCAACCAATCCGTTTGACAAAGCAAGTCCAATGATTTTCATAGAATTTACGTTAATACCCTGTGCTCTACTCATTGCAAGATTACCACCGGTTGCTCTGATAGCAGAACCTTGTTCTGTACCAAAGTACCAATATAGTGCAAAGATTATCGCACAAGCTACAATTGCCATAACAATAATTGAAAATGTTGGTTTTCCTAAAGTTACGTACAAATCAGTCTCACCAAACTTAAATGACTTGTTAGCAGCAGCGCCCATAATCTTTAAGTTAATTGAATACAAAGATAGTTGAGTCAAGATACCTGCCAAAATCGCAGGAATACCAAACTTAGTATGTAAAACGCCTGTTACAATACCTGCAATAATACCTGCTAATAAAGCAACTAACAAACAAGACCACATTGGAAGTCCTGCGAGTTTAAGCATTACAGTTACAGCACCACCTGTAGCGAAAGAACCGTCAACTGTAAGGTCAGCAACATCCAATAATCTGAATGTTATGTAAACGCCCAAAGCCATAAGTCCCCAAATCAAGCCCTGCGCAATAGCACCAGGCATACTTGTAAGAAGATTCATAACTTTAAGGGAGCCAAAATAAGAACCAATACTTGCAATAATATCGTTCATAAAAATCTCCTTTAAACCATTCAAAAGCATATGAATATATTTACAAAAATACATTCATATGCCTTTGAACTAAAATTGTCAAGGCAACACGGCATAGCCGTGTTGCCTATTGTTAATATAATTTAATAATTATTACTCTGCTTCGATAGCAACATAATCATCGGATACTTTTAAGTTGTATGCTTTGCACATATCAACATTATAAAGCTTAGTGAATTCAGGAGCAGACTCAATTTTCATTGTGGAAATATCAGCGCCATTTACAAGAATTTCATAAGCCATTTCACCTGTTTTGTAGCCAAGGTCATAGTAAGTTGGTGACAAAGAAGCAACACCGCAACCCTTACAGA
>CAZVRE010000005.1:3861-69822 GCA_964629465.1 uncultured Ruminococcus sp.
TACCTTCGTCGCCTGCTACGATAGGAACTTTTGCATTAAGTGCTACGTTATTGATAGCGTCTGTGCAAGAAGCAGCAGTGTTGTCTGTAGGTATATAGATAACATCAACTTCGTTACAAGCAGTTTTTGTTACAGAAGCAACATCGTTGGAGTCTGCAAATGTATAAGTTTTTACTTCGTAACTCATATCCTCAAGATAACCAGTAATTACATTAGACTGATATACTGAGTTAGGCTCAGCAGAACAATAAAGAATACCTACTGTTTTAGCATCAGGGAATAGCTCTTTAATCATATCAGCCTGACCATCAAGTGGAGCAAGGTCAGTTGTACCTGAAATATTAGCGCCTGTAGTTCCTGTCCAGTTTTCAATACTTAAAGCAGTAGCATAATCAGTAACTGAAGTTCCAAGAATTGGAATATCCTTTGTAGCGGACATAGCAGCCAGCAAAGCAGGAGTAGCATTAGCCATAATTAAATCAACATTAGAACTTACAAACTGGTTACAAATTGTAGCACAGTTAGCAGATTCACCGGAAGCGTTCTGCTCATCAAATGTTACTTTATCGCCGAGTTTTTCAGTTAGATAGTCCTTAAAGCCCTGTGTTGCAGCATCAAGAGCATCGTGCTGAACATATTGGCAAATACCAATGTTGTAAACTTTCTCATCATTTGTAGGTTCGTCACTTGTAGTGCCACAACCTGCGAATAGACACATAGAGCCTACTAACATCATTGTTAGGACTAAAGCAAGAATTTTTTTCATAATTTTTCCTCCTAAGTGTTTTAGCACTTTTATGTGCTAAAACGTTTATTGTATAAATTATAATACTATTTATCGCTTGTGTCAACGTTATTTTATACAAATATTACAATGCAAATTAGTGCAAAACGACATTAGCATCACCCAAAATACTCTTGAGCAAACCAATAGTATGCTCATCAGCATTAACCCACATTTCACGAGGAGCAATTAGTCGTCTATTGTCTACTTGCAAACAAAATATTACTTGTGTACTGCCAGAATGCGATTTTAGCACTTCAACAGTTCTGTTATAAATAGGAGTATTCAAATTATCAATTCGTAAGAACAATCTTTTTTCTTTTTCAGAATTATTTTGTTGAGATATTTTGACTCTCTTTTTATCTTCGTCAACTTTGCAAACATCGTTGCAGATGATTTTTGGTTCTTCATCCTCTTTGTGACTAATGTTACCGTGAATCTCTACAACATTACCGACCATAAGAAGTCCACCGTACTTGGCATATACATTTGGGAACACTACAACCTCAGTAGAGCCATATCTATCCTCAACTTGAATAAATGCCATCATCTGATTATTTCGTGTGACTTGATTTTTAACCTTTGAAACAATACAAACAACCTTAACCTTGCCTTGGTCGTGGTACTTGTTGCTCTCTTGGTTAATTATATCGCCGATTTTGTCGGCTTTTATGGCGTCAATATAGCCATCATACTCACTTATTGGGTGGCCACTTAAGTACATACCTGCAACTTCGTTTTCCATAAACAAAAGTTCAGCCTTTGAAAATTCCTCAAGTGGTGGAACCTGGGGTTCAGCAGAATCAGTACTATCATCACCCATATCAAAGAAAGATAACTGACCACGCAAGTTCTTTTTATTTTCAAATTCCAAATCAGCAAGAACTGTCTTAGACATTGCAAGCATCTGGCGTCTGTTTGCGCCAAGATTATCAAGAGCGCCACATTTAATAAGGCTCTCTAACGCTCGGCTGTTCATTGCTTGTCCATAAAGACGTTTGCAGAAGTTATAGAAAGTTGTAAACTCACCATTTTCTCGCTCTTTGATTATTGCGTCAATAAACTGTCTGCCCAGATTCTTGATAGCAAGTAAACCATAGCGAATATCCTTGCCTGATACAGTGAAATTGTAATAACTTGAATTAACATCAGGAGGCAAAATCTGAATACCAAGACTATGACATTCTGAGATATAAGTAGAAAGTTTATTTTGATTATCAAGTACACTTGACAAAAGTGCAGCCATATATTCCTTTGGATAGTGGCACTTAAGGTATGCGGTTTGATATGACACCTTTGCATAAGCAGTCGCATGAGATTTGTTGAAAGCATATGACGCAAAACTCTCCATCTCATCATAAATTGAGATGGCAGTTTTTTCATCAACGCCTCGTCGCAAACAACCGTCAACAATAACGTTGCCGTCATTGTCAGTTAAGCCATGAATAAATACCTGACGTTCTTTTTCCATAACATCATGCTTTTTCTTACTCATAGCACGACGAACAATATCGGCTCTGCCAAGTGAATACCCTGCAAGAGTACGCAATATCTGCATAACTTGCTCCTGATATACAATGCAACCATAAGTCACGTTAAGAATACTCTCCAAAAGAGGATGCTTATACTTAATATGACTTGGGTTGTGTCTGCAGTCGATATAAGTAGGAATACTGTCCATAGGGCCAGGGCGATACAAAGATATAACTGCGATTAAGTCCTCAAGACTTACAGGGTTAAGTTGAGTAAGAACATTCTTCATTCCCTGAGATTCAAACTGGAACACGCCCTCACTATTGCCCGTAGCCATCATCTTAAACACAGCACGGTCTGACTCATCAATATTGTTAATTGAAAAATCAGGTTCTTTGACGTTTATCATTCTTACCGCATCGTCAATTACAGTAAGGTTACGAAGCCCAAGGAAGTCCATTTTAAGAAGTCCAAGTTCCTCAAGAGTTGTCATAGTAAATTGTGTTACCGTGTTGCCGTCGTTACTTGCCAAAGGCACATAGTCAGAAACAGGTTGTTCTGTAATTACAACACCTGCTGCGTGAGTTGTGGCATGACGAGGCATACCCTCAACAGCTTTTGCAATATCTATAAGATTTTTCACTGTTGAGTCGGTATCGTACTTATCTTTTAATTCTTTGGAGATTTTTAACGCCTTTTCAATGGTCATATTTATTTCCATAGGAACTAACTTTGCAACTTGGTCAACCACTGAATAAGGAATTGCCAATGCTCTGCCAACATCACGAATAGAATTGCGTGCTGCCATTGTGCCAAAAGCAATAATCTGTGCAACGTGATCTGCACCGTACTTGCTTATAACATAGTCGATAACCTCTCCTCGCCTATCTTTGCAGAAATCGATATCGAAGTCAGGCATACTTACACGCTCAGGATTTAAAAATCTCTCAAACAAAAGGTTGTATTTAATAGGATCAACATCGGTTATTCCAATGCAGTAAGCACACAAAGAACCTGCACCGGAACCTCTGCCAGGGCCTACAGGTATACCGTGAGACTTTGCGTACTGAACAAAATCGTTAACTATTAAGTAATAGTCAACAAATCCCATATTTTTAATTGTAGAAAGTTCGTATTCAAGTCTATCTACAATAGATTTGTCAGGGTTAGCGTAGTGCTTGTTTAAGCCTTTGTAACATTCATCTCTGAAATACTCGTAGTGGTCTTGATCTTTAGGCAAATGATAGTGAGGTAACTTTCTTACACCAAACTCAAAAGTCACATTGCATCTATCTGCAATTTTTTGAGTATTATCATATGCCTCAGGCAAATCAGGGAACAAACTGTGCATTTCTTCCTCTGATTTCAGATAGAATTCATCAGTTTCAAATTCCATACGATTATCATCATTGATGGTTTTGTTAGTTTGAATACAAAGGAGAATATTGTGAGTAAGAGCATCTTCTTTGTTAATGTAATGAGCATCGTTTGTGACAACAAGAGGAGCGCCAATTTCATTGGCAATTTTTATTAAGTCAGGGTTGGTGCGCAACTGGTCTTTGATGCCGTGGTTTTGCAGTTCGATAAAGTAATTATCTTTGCCAAATATATTTTGATAGTATTGTGCCTTTTTCTTGGCACTCTCGTAATCTTCTTTGAGTAATTTTTGTGGAATTTCACCTGCTAAACAAGCAGACAAACAAATTAGACCCTCGTGATACTTTTCCAGAAGTTGGTCATCAACACGAGGTTTGTTGTAAAAGCCCTCAGTAAAACCAAGAGATACAAGTTTGATTAAGTTCTGGTAGCCTGTGTTATTCTCGCACAACAGCACCATATGGTAGTAATCTTTGTCAAGGTCGAAAGTTTTATCAAAGCGAGTACGAGGAGCAACATACACCTCACATCCAATAATAGGCTTTACTCCCTCTGAATTACAGGCACGGTAAAAGTCCACAGCTCCATACATAACGCCATGGTCGGTAATCGCTATGGAATTTTGTCCCATTTCTTTTGCTGATTTGGCAAGTTGTTTAATACGGCAAGCACCGTCAAGCAAACTATACTCGCTATGCACATGCAAATGTGTAAAAGCCATAATACTTACCCCTGTACTTTTGTTTTTACAGTCCCATCCTTAAAAGTTAAATTTAAAATATCGTCTTGTTTTAATTCTTTTGCAGAATTAACAATAACACCGTCTTTTTCCGCAAAGGTATATCCACGATTTAAAACAGAAACCGGATTAAGTGCTTCTAATTTACCACCAAGGCTAACTATATTCTTGGTAGCGATATTAAGCCTATTGTCCATATTTGTTTTGATAACCTGTGCAAAATCATTGAGTTTTTTGTGGATATCTGCACAGAGTTTTTCAGGAGAGTTGTTGTTGATAATAGATTTATATTCGGTCAACACGCCCTGCGCCTTGATAATTTTACCATCAATAATGGAAGTCAAGTATTGTTGCTGACCTTTGTAGTAAGACATAAGTTCATCTTTGTCAGGTACTGCTAATTCAGCAGCAGCAGATGGAGTTGGTGCTCTTAAATCAGCCACAAAATCGCAGATAGTAAAATCAGTTTCGTGACCTACTGCAGAGATAACAGGAATATTACAAGCATAAATTGCATATGCAAGTTCCTCGCTATTAAACGCCCACAAGTCTTCAATAGTGCCACCACCACGACCGATAATAATTACATCTGAACAGTCGTATTCGTTAAATGTATTGATAGCACGAACTAATTGTTCAGGAGCATTTTCGCCTTGTACCAAAACAGGATACAACACAACATTAACAGATGGGAAACGTCTGTACAATATATTCTGAATATCCTGTACTGCTGCACCTGTGGGAGAAGTAATTACACCCACAGTTTGCGGAAATTTTGGGATAGGCTTTTTATGTTCTACATCAAATATACCTTTGGCTTCTAACTTCTTTTTTAGTTGTTCAAAAGCCAAAGTCAACGCACCTATGCCGTCAGGTTGCATATCCTCTACGTAGAACTGATAACTACCTGTTGGTTCATACAATGACACTCTACCTCGAGCAATAACGTTCATACCTTCTTCAGGTTTGAACTTAAGATTACGAGCAGAACCTGCAAACATTACAGACTTGATTACTCCACCTTTGTCTTTAAGGCTAAAGTAGATGTGTCCGCTTTTGTAATGGTCGGTTAGGTTGCTGATTTCACCTGTTACAAAAACACAACCTAAGTGAGAGTCGTTATCCAGAAGTGATTTAACATAATAATTAAGTTGTGTTACCGTGATGATTCTTGGTTTTGTAAACTCAGGAGATATCATTTTGCACCTTTCTGTAAGTTAAATATGCAATACCACAAGCATTATCAGATGAATACTCTGGTAAAGCAAAAATTGCACCGTACTTGTTGACTATGGTGTTTCTTATAATGGAATTAGACATTACACCACCTGCAAAAAGCAGAGGTAAATTGCCGTAATTTTCTAATAGTTTATCTGTCATTTTGCAAAGAGTCGCCTCGATATATTTTAAACAAAACAATGCGATTTTCTCTTTGCTCTCGCTATTATCGTACATCTTTTGACATAAGTTTTGCAAACCACTCAAGCAACAATCTGCGCCTTTGAGAGTAGGTTTGGGGTTAACTTTGTCGTTACACTTAAGAGCAAGTTGCTCAAGTTCCTTGCCACAAGGAAAATCAAGCCCAAGCATTACGCCTACCCTGTCAATGGCTTGTCCTGCATTTAAATCGAGAGTATTAGCGATAATCTTCAAGTCAAAGCCTGCGCCTTGAGGGATACATATTACTCCCTCGGTTGTGCCACCACTAACGTGAAAAGCAATGAACTCATTATCAAACAACTCAAAATGTTGTGAACTCAAAATTCCTGCTGAAATATGTCCCTCTTGGTGAGAAAACTCATAGAGTGGTACTTTTAATGTATCTGCAATTATATTTGCAACATTGATACCAACTGTAAAGCAAGGCATATATGATCCGTCTACAGGGCGAGGCTTTGAAGACACGCCAACGGCTTTGATTTGCGAAGTATCTATGCCTTTTACAAGATCTTTATACAAAGTAAAAAGTTGCTGTGTATGGTAAAAAACTGCGTCACTTTGACGCAGTCCCACACTTCCCTTTTTAACAGGCAACAACTTGCGTTGCTGAATAATTTGATTATCGTCGCTGTATAAAGCAAGGGAAGTTGTGTAATTGCTTGTATCAATTCCTAAATAATACATATTACTTATCCCTAGAAATTGCACCCAAAACGCCGTTAATAAACTTACTCTCGTCGATAGTGTACTTCTTGGCAAGTTCTACTGCTTCGTTAATAGCAACGGCATCAGGCACAGAGTCAACATACTTCATCTCATACACTGCCAAACGCAAAATTGCAAGACTTGGCTTTGAGATACGGTTAACGCTCCAGCCTGACTTGAGTTTGCTTGAAATAGCGGAGTCAATATCTTCTATATGTTCCTCCACACCCTTTGATACTTTTACTGCATAGTCGCAGAATTCCAAATCACGAGAGTCCGCAGCAGAATCAAGAATATCGTCAATAGTATCGGGATTAAATAACTTTTCAAATATTAAAAGAAAGCATTGTTCTCTTGCCTCAAAACGAGAAATTTTGTTTTTTGTTTCCATAAATGCAACCTACTTTTATATACAAATTTATACATAATAAGTATATCACAATGGTATAGAAAAGTAAATAAATATTATTTATACGGTTACAATAGTTATTTTGTCAAAACTTATGTTAGTCATTGACTGTACTGTGGACTTGATAATCAAAGAGGTGGAGTCATTCAGTTCCTTTTTTGGCACAGTCACAGTACAACCATCTTCGTTTATGTAACACAAACATTCAGAAAACGCCTGGGCTTTAAGAGTAGTTTCTATACTATCCTGTATAGTGAAATTTTTGATAACTCCTGCAACTTGTAACTGTGCAGAGGTGTAATCTTCTTCGGTTGCATCCTGAAGTTGCAAAACTTCATTGGCAGTATCAATGATTTTGTCTTGAGTTTGCTGACGTTGAGTTTTGGCTGAAGCAAAATAATTAGTTTGCTTTTTAGTAAGATTGCCGGAAGTTGTTGTACTTGTAGTTTTGGAAGTTTCGGTCGTAGCAACCGTAGCATTAACAAGTTGACTGTCCCCAAGTACTTTTGAAGTGCTTTCCGTTGAAATAACACTCCAGTTAAGATACACTGCAGCAGATAAAGCAAGCACTAAAGTTGCAAGTAAAAACTTCTTTTTATGTTTCTTCATAATATTACCTCTATTCTTTTAATTTTGTGATGCAAACCTTTGCACTTGATATATTTAACGCCTTTGTAACGGCATTAAGTACACTTTGCTGAACCACAGGATCATCTCCGCCGTTGCAAGCAATTACAACACCTCTGATTATAGGTTCAATTTCTTTAGTTTTAGTGGAATTATTATCAAGATATACTCCCTCAACTGATGACTCAATGGTAAGCAAAACTTCAACCTCTCCTACTCCGTCAATTTGTTGAAGTATATTTTTCAGAGAATCTTGCATTTCCGTTTTATATTCTTTTACAGAATAATAATTATCAACGCTCTCCTCACTATCAAGCCCTGAAAATGATGAAAGCAAAATTAGAAGCATCGCTAAAATCCCACAAACTATAATAATATTCTTAAGTTTTTTATCTTTTAAAATGTTTTTGAAATCTATCTTTTTGGGAGTCATAATTACCTCAATATTATACTTGGCGTAATTTGAAATTTCTGTTCTGTTAATTCAATTATTCTTTGTGTATGTGAACTGTCCTGGTTAGAAATATATATGCTGATAGAGTCAATATATATTCCACCCTCATCCGTTGAATCAAGTGTTACACTGACTTCCTGAGTTTGTATATTTTCACTTGCTAGGTAAGAAACAAGGGTGTTTTGCAGTGTATTTTGAGTTTCAATAATTACTGCTTGGTTATAAGCATCAAGTGACAAAGATGATAAATCTCCGTTAGGCTCAGTAATTGTTATATTAGCGTTAAAATTTGTAATGAAATTTTTGACAGGCACTATCATACAACACAAGATAAAAACTCCTATAACTGTATTCAATAACTTTGTTGTATTGCCCTGTGGAACAACAACACGAATAATGGAAGATGCAATAGCACACACGCAAATTACTGAAACTATTGTACCGATTTCGCTCATACCCCTCCACCACCTAACAAAAGAACCAGAGCAGTTAATATAATATAAACGGACATAACACAAAGTAAGATTGCAAATACAGTAGTTATGACTACCTGAACACAACTTAGAATTTCTACTGGTTCTTTTAGATTTAATATCTCTCCTACAGATTTGCACAAACCTAAAGAAATCATCCAAAATAGGCATTTTACAAGGGAGGGTAAAAATACTATGCCAACTGCAAAAATCACAAATACACCTACCCCCGACTTAAGCAGTCCAACTGAACTTTGAACGGTTTTGTAGGCATCGGATAAAGCAGATCCAACTACGGGAATTAAACTTGTAAGGGTGAAGCGAACAGCACGAGTGGACACATTATCCATAGCAGTTGTAATCAACTGCCTAAATGTAAGCAAAGCGGTAAAAACAGTCATTATAAAGCCTAACATCCACTTTGTTATTTTGCCTATAAACTCAACCATACCTCTTAAATTTATACTGGGTGATACTGCTGATGTAATACTCAAGCCTAAAAACATCTGCAAAAATGGACTGATTATGTTGGTAGACACTTGTCCTACCGCTTGTCCAGCAAAAATCATTAAAGAGTAGTATGAAGAGCCACTTACTGCATATCCACCTGACACCATAATCAATAACATTACAGGAATATACGCAAGCATAAAATCTGACGCTGTACAAATGACTTCCATACCTGAAGTTATAACGTTTGATATAGGGATAACAATTACACAAGTAATGCACAAAGTTATGCAAAGGGATAGAACATTTTCCATAGAAGTAGTTTTGGAGAATGATTTCATCCCAAATACAAGTGAATACAATAGCATTATGCCAATTACTGATGACATAATCTTGAGAGGTGTACTACCTTGGTCAGCAACTATATCGCCTATCTCGCTCATTATGCTTTTGAATGAGATTTCATTAAGTTGAGTATAGTCTACTTCTGTAACACCTAAGGAGGACAATGTATCCTGAACTTCGTCGGGTAATGCCCCATATAAATCAGATGCACCTGTGGAATCAGCCAAGTCATCATAAGTTTCTGCATTAACATTTATACATGATAAAGCGACAGAAAACACAATTATAAAAATAAACGATATTAACTTTTTCATTATGTGCCTCCTGTAAGAGAAAGCACGGTATCAAGTATATCCTGATACAATGGCATTGCCGTAATTAAAACTATAATTTTACCAGCCATTGAAATATTGTTAGACAGGGCTCTTTGACCTGCATCAATACAACAATCACAGGCAAATTCAGTTACAAAGCAAATACCCATAACTTTGAATAATATTGCAATATAACTAACATCTATTGATGCTACTGAAAGTATGGAATTTACGGTTTCTTTGACTACATTAAGGTTAAGAATAATATGTAAAAGTATGATTACACATCCACATATTACAATTGCAAAAGCGATTTCTGGGTTATGTTTTTTAATAACAAGAGAAATTATGGCTGTTAAAACTGCTACTACACAAATTGAAATAATATTCATTACAAATCAAATAGAGATTTTATGGTATCAAACAAGGTACTAATCTCAGTAACTATCATTGAAAGTACTACAATTAGTCCTGCAAGGGTTGTTAACATTGCTTGTTCCTCCCTGCCACTCCTCACAAGAAGTTGATTAAGCACTGCAACAATAATTCCAACTGCAGCAATTTTAAATATCATATCTACATCCATAATTTATCCTATCCTTTATATAATCATTAAAGCAATTACAGTTCCCAAGAAAAACCCTAATATCTTGTATAATTTTGATTTGTTTGTGTATTCATGTTCAGCATTTGCAAGTTGTTTGCTAAAAAGATTTTTATACAGTTCAATGTGCGATTTTTGTCCCTCAACATCGCTCGTTCCCAAATTTGAGCCGAAATCTTTGAGCAGAGTGTAGTCATCATCTGTTAAACCGTAATTAGACGGTATCCTACTAATGTAAGTGCTCCAATATTCACTATAACTATCACCAAAATCTGCATTGAAATTTAACATATCACCTTTGGCAGACTTTGTGATAAGCAAAAATATATCTTCATTAGTAAAACGAATATTTACTTCTAAATTATAGAGAAAATCAATAAATGAAATTAAATAGTCACGACGCAACTTAAGTTTTTCTGCCATTAAAAAGCCACATAAGGTTGTTGTGACGACTAAAAGCAATACCCCTATAATTTTAAGATAAAACATCACTTGGTTTTGCTATTTGAACAATGTTACCTGGATTGTGTCTATTATCAAGAAATACTACATACTGAAATGCACCCAACTTAAGGAGTTTTAGAATATTCTCTTTTTTGTGGAGTTCTTTTATGTTGCTACAATGAACACTTGCAATTACAGACACTCCAGAATTTATAGCGTTTTCTATTGACACAATATCTTCTTGTGTGCCAATTTCGTCACATACAACATAATCAGGCGACATACATCTTATTGAATGATTAAATCCATCTTTCTTGCTATAACTATCCAGCACATCACAGTTGCCTATATTTTTCTGACTAACACCTCGGTATGTAGCGGCAATTTCGCCACGAGTATCAATTACAGACACTTTCTTTGAGAAATTCATAGACAGAGTTTTTGCCAAATCACGAATTAAAGTAGTCTTGCCACTACAAGGCGCACCACATACAAGCAAGCCTCCGTCAAGTGTTTTAATTTTCTCAAAAAGAATTTTACTACACTCATTATGCTCTCTTGCAATACGGATATTGATAGAACTTATATCCCTAATATTTGTAATGCCGTTACCATCATAAACCACAGTTCCACAAATACCGGCACGATGACCACCTTTTAGGGTAATTAGCCCGTTTTTGATTTCGTTTTGCTTTGCATAAACAGAGTAATTACACATATTGTTGAAAGTTTCCATAATATCACGAGGGCTAACTATAAGCATATTGTCACTTATTATTGCATTTGTAACACAACCATTAGTAGTAACAAAATAGAACTTATCAGGCAAAGAAAGACAAAGAGGTCTGTTTACTCTTAGTCTAATCTCCTGAACTTTGTCTTTTATATCAGGGCTGATATTCTGCAACTTATAGCACAAATTACCGTTAAGGTATCTATTAGCCTCGTCAAAATAACTGCTTGTCATTTTTTACCTCCTGTATTTTCACATATTAACCTATATGAAACAGGGCAAAAAAATATACCCATTGAAAAACTCCAATGGGTAATAAAAATAAATTATTTAATCATATCCAGCAAATCTGATTCACTGATAATTGTTACACCTAACTTAACAGCCTTGTCAAGTTTGCTACCTGCTGCCTCGCCAGCAAGAACAAAATCGGTCTTTTTGGAAACTGATGATGATGTTTTACCACCATTTGCTTCGATGATTTTGGAAGCCTCAGACCTTGACATAGTAGGCAAAGTACCTGTCAAAACGAATGTTTTTCCGGCAAAAACACCATCTGTTACTGCTTTTTTGGAAGGTGTCATCTTTACGCCTAAAGATTTTAACTCATCAATTAACTGCTTTGTACTGTCAAGAGAAAAGTACTGCACAACAGACTGAGCCATAACCACGCCAAAACCATCAATTTCAGAAATATCCTCAACTTTTGCATTAAAGATATCGTCAATTGTTTCGAACTTTTGGCACAAAATCTGCGCTGCTTTTAAGCCAATGTGTGGTATACCCAAAGCATAAATCAGACGATAAAGTTCATTATCCTTTGATTTTTCAAGAGCAGACAGCAAGTTGTTGGCTGACTTTTCGCCTTTTTTATCAAGAACAGCAATATCCTCAAATTTGAGTTTATATAAATCTGAAGGAGATTTGATAAGTTCTGCGTTTTTAAGTTGTTCCAGAACTGCAGGACCTAAGCCATCAATATCCATAGCATCTCGGCTAACATAGTGAATTAAATGACGGATAAGTTGAGCAGGACAGTCAGTATTGGTGCAACGAATTGCAGCCTCGCCCCCTTCTTTTGTTACCGGACTTTGGCAAGAAGGGCATATTTTTGGAAATTCAAAAGGTACTGCACCATCACAATGTTCAGCCACCGAAAGCACCTCAGGAATTATTTCTCCTGCTTTACGAATAACAACCTGGTCGCCTACGCAAATGCCTTTATCTGCTATAAAATCTTGATTGTGCAAAGTTGCACGAGATACCGTTGTACCGGCAAGTAAAACCGGCTCAAAGTTACCAACAGGTGTAAGCACGCCTGTTCTGCCTACTTGAATTTCGATATTAAGCAAAGTGGTAACTTTTTCTTCCGGTGGGTATTTGTACGCTTCTGCCCAACGAGGGAATTTAGCAGTTGAACCCAGTTCACTACGCATATTAAAGTCATCAACCTTAACCACTGCGCCGTCAATGGCAAAAGGATATTCACCACGGCTGTTGCCTATGTCTTCAATAGATTTGATGATGTCCTCTATATTATCAAAGGAATTGTAAAAAGCAACAGGAAGTCCTAATGTCTTAAGATATTCAAGAGACTCTTTATGGCTGTTAAGTGTAACACCTCTAACTTGTTGAATGTTAAAAATGAAAATATCGAGATTTCGTTGTGCAGTTATATTACTGTTTTTTTGGCGAAGTGAACCTGCAGCGGCGTTACGAGGGTTTTTGAAAGGCTTTTCGTCGTTTTCCTCTTGCTTTTGAGTAAGAGATAAAAAACTCTCAAAAGACATATAAACCTCTCCACGCACCTCTAAATATGCAGGTGCAATTTTAAGACGATGAGGCAAACTTTTGATGGTGAGAATATTATCAGTTACGTCCTCGCCTGTTACACCATCACCACGAGTTGAGCCTCGAGAAAGCACACCATTTACATACTCAACGGATACTGACAAACCATCGAACTTTGGCTCTACAACATAAGTAGGGTTAGATACAACCTCACGAACTTTTCTGTCAAAATCACGCAGTTCATCATAAGAAAAACTGTCGTGCAAACTCTCCATAGGTACATTGTGAACTACAGGAGAAAACTTGAGCCCTGCGTTGCCGCCTACTTTTTGAGTTGGCGAATCTGCAGTAACAAGTTGAGGATATTCCTCCTCAATTTTTTCCAGTTCACGAAGCATTGCATCGTACTCAAAGTCAGAAATTTCTGGGTTATCCTGATTATAATATAGTTCGTTATGATATTTTAATTCTTTTGCAAGAACCTCTGCCCTTGCTTTAGCAACATTAAAATCCATTGTTACTCCTTATTTATTAACTACAGAAGTGCCTTTTTCTCTTAGATAAGTTGACTCTAAATCTGCAAGATGCAATTTAACAGCAAGTGGGTATTTTTCGTAAGCCTGTGAAATTGTGTTGCTGTTTTTATCGCCAAATTCACCCATATGCCAACGAATAGCCATAGCCTCCTCTATTTTGAGACGCATAAATCTTTCGATTAAGAAAACTGACTTTTCGCCATGTCCAAATGGGAAACTATCCTCAATAGCATAGAAAGGAACTTTCTCCCACTGACCTGTCTCCTCGTTCTTGACATTGCGAGTAGAAACTTTGTAAAATTGTGCTTTGCACAAATCGTGAAGCAATGCACAAATAGCAAAACTCTCAATATTGTCAGTATTTTCATCATAATGCTTCTCGATTAGAGTATTGAACACACTTACGGAGTGCATTACAAGTCCACCCTCACAAGCACAATGATAACGAGTGCTGGCAGGTGCAGTAAAGAAATCTGTTTTCAGTAACCATTCGAGCAACTCCTGAGAACCAGAACGGTTTATGTATTCATTATAAATATTGATAAATTCTTCTTTTGCAGTCATATAAACACCCCTAAATAATATTAATACATCATTATTATAACACAAATGGGTATCCTTTAAAAGAAGGATACCCATTATTTTTGAAAAATTTAATTATTCTTCAGTTGTTTCTACAACAACTTCTGCAACTGGCTCTTCAGCAGCAATTGCTTCTTCAACAGATTCTGCAACAACAGTTTCTTCAGCAGTTGCAACTGCAACAACTTCATCCTCTGCTGATTCTTCTGCAACTTCTGCAGGAGTTTCTTCTACAGGAAGAAGTGCACGCATAGAAAGGCTAACTCTCTTTTTGTCAAAATCGATAGCAATGATTTTAGCCTGAACCTTTTCACCAACAGTTAAAACATCCTGTGGCTTTTCGATTCTCTGATTAGCAATCTGAGAAATGTGAATTAAGCCGTCGATACCAGGAATAACGTTAGCGAATGCACCAAATGTAGTCATACCAACAATTGTAGCATCAACTACTGTATCTACAGGATAATCTCTTCTTAAAATTTCCCATGGGTTGCCGTTAGGATCTTTGAAGCCTAAAGAAATCTTCTTAGTTTCCTCGTTGATTTCCTTAACATATACGTTGATAACATCACCAACATTTACAACATCTGATGGGTGCTTGATGTGAGTCCAAGATAACTCGGAGATATGTACCATGCCGAACACACCACCAAGGTCAACGAATGCACCGTAGTTTGTTAATGAAGCAACAGTACCTGTGTACTGCTTGCCAACTTCACAATTATCCCAGAAAGCAGCACGTTGTTCTGCACGAAGCTCACGAAGTACGGAACGAATAGAACCAACAACTCTTCTGTTTCTGCCACGGCGAGAAACTTCAAGTAGTCTAAACTCTACTTCTGTACCAACTAAATCTTCAAGGTTATCGTTCTTAGAAGCAGTAGCCTGTGAAGCAGGAATAAATACACGATTGTTGTTATAGATAACTATAACGCCACCGTTAACAACTTCTGCAACTTTACCCTTAAGAACTTCGTTACTCTCTGCTTTTGCTTCGAGTTCTTCCCAGCCCTTTTGAGCATCTACTCTACGCTTTGAAAGCATAATTGTGCCTTCAACATCGTTAGTTTTCATAATCAAAAGTTCAACTTCGTCGCCAACTTTAACAACATCTTCTGGTTTTAAAGTTGGATCGTTAGAAAGTTCATCAGCAGGAATAAACCCTGACTGTTTTCTACCAACATCAACGATAACTTCGTTTGGTGCTATGCTAATAACTACGCCTTTTACCCTCTCATTAGTATTAAAATTTTTGAGGGATTCTTCAAGCATCGCCTCAAAAGATTCTTCAATTTCAACTGTTTCGCTGGATTTAATTACATCACTCATTGTATCCAGTACCTCCTTTATAATCCTTGCCGGAGTTGAAGCACCGGCAGTTACACCAATATTGTGTGAAGACTTTACAAGTTCTAAATCAAGTTCCTGTGCAGTCTCAATAAGATACGTATTGGGACATTTGCTTTTGCAAATATCGTATAGTTTACCAGTGTTGGAACTATGACGGTCACCAATAACTATCATTAAATCAGATTCAGCCGAAAGTTTGTCGGCTTCTTCTTGTCTCTCTGATGTAGCCTTACATATTGTATCAAAAATTTCCGAATTTGTATAGACCTTTTTTACTGTTTTTAAACATTTTTTCCATTCTTTTAAACTAAATGTAGTCTGAGCAACAACACAAATTCGGACATTATTCTCTAAAGGAATTATTTTTGTTAAGTCCTCAAGTTCATCTGAGTTGTTAAAAGTATATACTTCACCATTACAATGGCCAATAATACCTTTAACTTCAGGATGATCCTTGTTACCTGCAATTAAAACAACCTTACCTTCGCTACCTGCTTTTGCCACAATGTTATGAATTTTCTTTACAAAAGGGCAAGTTGCGTCAACACAATTAAGGGAAAGTTCCTTGATTTTATCCATTACACTTTGGCTTACGCCATGAGAACGGATAACTAATGTGCTGTCTGCAGGGCAAATGTCAACACTATCTATATAACTACAACCTTTGCTTTCGAGTTCACGCACCATTTCCATATTATGAATAATAGGGCCAAGTGTACAAACCTTTTGATTTTTATCGAGAAGTTCATATACCATATTGACTGCTCTGTTTACCCCAAAACAAAAACCGGCAGTCTTCGCTACTTTAATAGTCATTAAAATCCATCTCTCTTAACTTGCGGATTTCATCCATAATTTTCTTGGTGGCTACTCTTAACTCTCTGCGGTCACCTGAAGTTAAGCCGAGTTCTTCTGTAGTTATAGGCTCACCAAAACGAACAACACGCTTTGAAAAAGTCTTACCCTTTTTTGTAGCGGTAATAGAAGCAGGTATAACAGGCAGACCTGTCTGCTGAGCAATAAGGGCACAACCACTGCGAGGACGCAGAAAATCGCCTGTTTTGCTACGAGTACCTTCAATAAAAATACCCATAACTTCACCTTTATTTAGGAGTTCTTCGCCTGTGTTGATGGCTTCGCCATCGCCTGAACCCCTATCCACAGGAAATGCACCAATAAGTGATATCAACCAACCTAAAAATTTGTTCTTAAATAGTTCTGCCTTTGCCATAAAAGAAACAGTACGCTTCTGCCCCAAACCAAGTAATATGGGGTCAGTACAAGAAATATGATTACACGCTAGAATGTATCCACCTTCTTTAGGGATATTGTTAGCGTTATAAATCTTATATCTATACAGAATTTTTAGAAAAGGTCTTACTATTGCTCTGAGAACAACATATAATGTTTTGTTCTGCTTCATTACATTTTCTCCTTAATAATACTAATAATTAAGTCGATACTTCCCTGCAAATCTAACTCCGTAGTATCAGCCAAAACTGCATCATCGGCCTGTTTTAATGGTGCGATGTCACGATGAGAATCATTATAGTCACGAGTAATTACATCTTGCAATACATCCTCATACTTAACGTCCATACCTTTTTCTACGAGTTCTTTGTATCTACGAGTTGCTCTTGCTTCAGGAGTAGCAGTTAAGAAAATTTTACATTCTGCATCAGGCAACACAACTGTGCCAATATCTCTGCCATCCATAATAACATTGTTAGTTTTTGCCATATTGCGCTGTAAATCTAAAAGATATGCTCGTACAACCGGAACTGCAGAAATATCGGAAGCCATCATTGAAACCTCAGGCGTTCTGATAAGTCCAGACACATCTTCTTTGTCAAGCAACACAACCTGCTCACCTTTGTTATTAAAAGTCAACTCAACAGTAATGCTATTAAGCAAGTTGTCAAGTTCCTCCCCTGCAACAGGCTTAACGCCCTTGCGCATAGCAGCAAGACCTACTGTACGATAAAGTGCACCTGTGTCAATGTAAATAAATCCAAGTTGTTTTGCAGCGGCCTTTGAGATTGTACTTTTGCCTGCACCTGCAGGTCCATCAATAGCGATAGCGATAGACATAATATCAACCCTTCCTTTTTAATACAATGCGGCGCTTTCACCGCTTAATCTGCCTGTTGTCCAAGCAATAATCAAGTTAAACCCACCTGTATATGCATCACAATCAATGACTTCACCTGCAAAATACAGATTATTAACCAATTTGCTTTCCATAGTTTTGGGATTTATCTCTGTAACTTTTACGCCACCTGAGGTTATGATAGCCTCTTCAATGGGACGTGGTTTTGAGATATCCACAACAAAATCTTTGAGAATAGTTACAAGCAATTTGCGTTGTTCTTTTGTAACGCTGTTGCACTTTGTGTCAAAAGGTACTCCCCAACGCCTTAACACAACAGGAATTAACTTGCGTGGTAAAAGTTTTGAGAAAGAATTTGACACTGCTTTGTTTATATTCTCTTTGAAATCTCTTTGTATTCTTAAATCAAGTTGCTCTTCGCTAAGCGCCGGTTTGAGGTCGATATGAGCAACATAGTTGTTTTTATCATAATCTATAAGGTGACAACTTGCAGAGAGCACCATAGGACCAGATATGCCAAAGTGAGTGAACAACATTTCACCAAAGTCTTCGTAAACGACTTTGCCTATATTGTTTTTTACTTTAATAGCAACATTTTTAAGAGATAAACCCTGCATATCCTTGCAGTCTTTGTTGTTACTTTCTAAAGGTACAAGTGAGGGTTTGATATCAACTACAGTATGTCCAAGACAACGAGCAAACTTATAGCCGTCACCTGTTGAGCCTGTAAGAGGATAACTTGCACCACCGGTAGCGATAATTACTGCATCACAGTTGTAAGTTGCAGAATTAGTTTTAACACCAACTGCTGTGCCGTCATCAACAATAATTTGTTCAACCTTTTCATTGACAATTTTACATCCGTTATCCGTGACAAAACGACGCATAACATCAACTACATCCGTAGCCTTCTCGGATATAGGATAAGCACGGTTGCCTCGTTCAACCTTAGTAGGCAAACCAATTTCATTAAAAAACTCAAGAATTTCCTCAGGAGGGAAGTTATTGAGCGCACTATATAAAAATCTTCCATTAACAGGAACATTCTGCATAAAAGTCTGCACATCACAAGCGTTGGCTATATTACATCTGCCCTTGCCTGTAATCATTATTTTTCTGCCAACACGTGGCATCTTTTCGAACAAAGTAACATCGGCTCCGTTTTTACCTGCAAAGCCTGCAGCCATCAAACCTGCTGCACCACCACCGATTACTATAATACGCTTATTACTCATGATAATTTTGGCTTTCTGTCTTTGGTGTCATACACGCCCTGATGGTTCCATACGAGTTCAAGTTCCTTGAAAGTTTCGGTAACTTCATCTTTTTTGCTCAAAACGGTAGCAACAATTAGTGCGTTTATGAGGCTGAGTGGTGCTACAAGTGAGTCAACAACTGAAGCCATATCACTACGAGCAAGTAATACTTCATCTGAGGCAGCAACAAGAGGAGATACCATACTATCAGTAATAGCGATAACATTAGCACCACGTTCTTGAGCCAATGACATAGCCTCTACAGCCAAAGTGCTGTAACGAGGAAAACTGATACCTATCATTACATCTTCTTTGCTGATTCTAAACAACTGTTCATATGTATGGGTTTTGGAAGTATCAGTGATAACACGAACATTATCGAAAATCAAACCAAAATAATATCCCAAGAAATTCGCAAGCGAAGCAGTAGAACGTACGCCGAAAATAAAAATTCTGCGTGCTTTTATAATTGACTCAACTGCCTTGTTGAAATCATCACGAGATGTTTCCTCCAAAGTCCTGCGAATTTTGTCGATATCCTGATTCATAATTGCATCAAGCACATCGTTATTACCAATACGAGTAGACGTTACATCAATACGTTGTACTGAGGTAAGTTTGTCTCTAATCATCTCCTGCATTGCTTTCTGGAGTTTTGGATAACCCTCGTAACCTAATTCTGTAGCAAAACGAACTACTGTACTCTCGGACACACCTACGGTTGCACCTAATTTAGACGCAGTCATAAAAGCCGCTTTGTCATAATGTTCTTCTATATAATTAGCAATTCTTTTTTGACCTTTTGAAAAATTTTTTATATTTAATTCAATGCGTGTGAGTAAATGTTCAACCATTGCACTTATTCCACCTTTGAAATTTATGTTATAATTCAATTCATTTTAACACTAAAACTTGCAAAAAACAACTAAAATTACGAAATTTTAACAATATATTTATAAAAAAAGGAATTTTAAGGCATATAATCTTGCAATACATATATTATTATGATAAAATCAGTAAGAAATATTTAATGCAGAGGTTGTATATGATTGCGATAATCGACTACGGCGCAGGTAATATTCAAAGCGTTAGAAACGCTTTGAAATATATTGGATGCGAATGTATAGTAACAAGTGACAAAAACACCATACTTAATTGTGACGGCGCAATACTCCCAGGTGTTGGCTCTTTTGGAGATTCTATGGATAATATGAACAAGTACGGTGTTGTTGAAACAATTAAGGAATTTATAAAAACAGAAAAACCGTTTCTGGGTATTTGCCTTGGTTTGCAGTTACTGTTTCCTGAAAGCGAGGAAACTCCCGGTGTTAAGGGGCTTGATTTTTTTGAGGGAAGCATTACAAAAATTCCTAACAATAACGGCACACTAAAAATACCCCATATAGGTTGGAATAATATTGATATCAAAAAACGAGAGGGTATATTCAAGGGCATTGAAGGTAGCCCTTATGTTTACTTTGTGCATTCTTTTTATCTTGATGCAAAGAACAAGGATATTGTGTCGGCACAAACAGAGTATGGTACAACTATTGATGCCGCAATTAGTTATAAAAATATACACGCTACTCAGTTTCACCCAGAAAAAAGTGGCGATGTTGGACTTAAAATGTTAAAGAATTTTGCAGAGATGTGCAATAAATAAGGTGTTATTATGTATGCAAAGAGAATTATTCCCTGCCTTGATGTAAAAAAAGGCAGAGTTGTAAAAGGTATGAGTTTTGTTAACCTAGTTGATGCAGGTGACCCTATAGAATGTGCTAAACAATACGATAAGCAAGGCGCAGACGAATTAGTATTTCTTGATATTACTGCTTCAAGCGACAACCGTTCCATTATGCTCGATATGGTAAAAAAGGTTGCTGAATCTATTTTTATTCCATTTACTGTTGGTGGTGGAGTCAGAACTGTTGACGACTTTACAGATATATTACGAGCAGGTGCTGACAAAGTATCAGTAAATAGCGCTGCAATAAAAAACCCAGACTTGATAAATGAGGCCGCTTATAAATTTGGTAGCCAATGCGTTGTAGTGGCAATTGATGCAAAACGCAAAGATGATAGTTGGGAAGTTTATATAAACGGTGGCAGAATTCCTATGGGAATTGATGCTGTTGAGTGGGCTATGGAATGCGAAAGACGAGGTGCCGGCGAAATTTTGCTGACAAGTATGGATGAAGACGGACAGAAACAAGGATACGACATAGCACTTACAAAAGCAGTATCAGAAAAAGTTAATATACCTGTGATTGCAAGTGGTGGCGCAGGTAAGTTAGAGCATTTTGCAGAGGCTCTGGTAGATGGCAAGGCAGACGCTGTGTTGGCTGCTTCCCTATTCCACTTTGGAGAAATACCAATTCCTAAACTCAAAGAATATTTAAGAGATAACAATATATCAGTTAGAATATAAGTAAAGGCAGTTCGTACGAACTGCCTTTTTGTTAATTATTAAACTTTGGAAATGTTAAAACCACCTTAAACAAATCACCGTCAATTATTAAATCAAATTTTCCGTTTTGAAGTTCTGTAAGGCTTTTGGCTATTGATAAACCAAGTCCATTACCTTCGCTATTACGAGAACTGTCACCACGAACAAATCGTTCCACAAGTTCATCGGCATACATATTAAGAGGTGTGCCTGAGATATTTCTGAATGTGATTACAGCCTGATCCTGCTTTTCTTCTACAGAGAGATAAACTCGTGTAGAATCCTGAGCATATTTGCAAATATTATTCAGTAGGTTGTCGAATACTCTCCAAAGTCGTCTGCCGTCTGCAAGAATTGTTATTGGCTCATCAGGTTGATTTACTATAAGTTGCAGGTTGTTTTTCTTTAATTTTTCCTCATATTCTCCAACAGTTTGAGTCAAAATGATATTAGCCTCACAAGGAGCAAGTAAAATTTCTAAATTACCTGTTGAGGCTTTGGAGGCTTCTACCAAGTCGTCAATTAGTCTTTTGAGCCTATCAGACTGACGAAGCAGAACCTCTGAATACTCATAGATTTTCTCGTTATTACATTCTTCTTTGCTTATTAAATCAGTATAGTTGATAATTGATGTTAAAGGCGTCTTAATATCGTGAGATACATTAGTAATAAGTTCTGTCTTCATTCGCTCACTTTTTAGCCTGTCTTCTACGGCGATGGACATTCCCTTTGCAATATTGTTAAGAGAATCAGCGTGTGCTTTGAAATCAGTAACAAGGTATTTAGTATCTACATTATAGCTTAAATCACCTTTTGCCAATGCGTTAGCAGATTTTTTAAGTTTGTTAAAAGCCAGTGTACAATATACAGCAACAAATGTTATTGCGAAGACAAACAAAATCCATGGAATAATTAAAATTTCTATATCTCCGTTGCAATAAATAAT
The DNA here is from genome assembly GCA_964629465.1 of uncultured Ruminococcus sp. GTDB lineage: Bacteria > Bacillota > Clostridia > Oscillospirales > Acutalibacteraceae > Ruminococcoides. The sequence continues at coordinate 26,250 of CAZVRE010000005.1, forward strand.
TAACAGAAACCCAGTTATAAATATTACCACAGAACTTAAAATGGTAATATAAATCAATGATATGTTGTTAAAGATTTTAATAAGCAGTTTAAAGAAAAATTTTATGCCTTTCCACAATAATTTTAATGCACGATAAATGATGGTGTTCTTCCACCATTTTCCTAATTTAACACGAAGTGCAAAACTCATAAGCAAGCCGAATACTGCGCAGAGGCCAACAATTCCAGTAAAGGTACATAGTGACAGTTTGATTATCATTTCTATTAAACTGTCGAATCCATAATCTACAAGTAAAACTATAATTATTATGGCTCCAACTACAATACCTGCTGTAAGTAAGAAAAGTAAATCGAAAGGTATTTTTGTTCCCCAACCAGGCTTAACCTGTGAATAGCCTTTTTTATGTCCTGATGCACACAGTAAGAAAATTAACGAGGCAATTATTAAGATAACGGAAATTGCTAAAACTGCGTATATTTTATACATCATAAAGTAAGCAAAATCTATAAGATAAACAAAATCAAAGCAAAGAGAATCCTCTGCTAATGAGATACTGCCATAATATATTGATTCAAAATAATCGTAAGAAGTAACATGGTAAAAATCGTAATTATAAACTGCTTTTGAGTTACTCTTATATGTATATACTAAGTCATCAGTATTACTCTGGTTATCCAAATATATTTTACACTCGGCAATTCCATAACGTTGGCAAACATTATTACAAAACACTTCGTCAACATATATGTCATTGATTTCCCAAGCAACATTGCTTGCAAATTCATCACAATATTTTGTAACAGTTTCTTCCTTAGGGGTTGAATATATATCATAATTAAACATATAAAACACAAAGATTACAGAAAACACTGCTATAACCGTCATAATAACCGCTGTAATAAAAGCTATAACCTTTGCCCACGTGCGATGTGTCAGAGGTACACGTTGCTTAACTGTTTTTGTGTCAATAATCTCTATATCATTATCAATGTCGTTTTCATATTCATAATAATCTGTATTTTTCATATGTGCTGTCCTTTCTCCATTTTGTAACCTTGTCCAAACACAACTTTGATGTAACGAGGCTCTGCTGGGTTAATCTCAATTTTCTCTCGCAAATGGCGAATGTGTACTGCGACTGTGTTATCGCTACCAATAGGTACTTCATTCCAAACTTTTTGATATATTTCTTTTGGAGAAAATACCTTATTGGGGTTTGCCATTAGTAGTTTGAGTATATCGTACTCCTTTGGAGTAACTGATTTCTTCTCGCCATCTACTAACACTTCTTTGGTATTGTCGTTAAGTTCTATTCCACCTATTATATAGCAATCGTTTTTAATATTAGCAGAGCCAAGATGCATATAACGTCTTAACTGGGACCTGACTCTTGCTTCTACTTCAACAGGATTAAATGGCTTTGTTATATAATCATCAGCACCTACGTTTAGACCTAGGATAATATCTGAATCCTGACTTTTTGCAGTAAGCATTATGACTGGTATGTTAGAAAACTCCCTTAACTTTGCCATAGTGGATATTCCGTCCATCTTTGGCATCATAATATCTAAAAGCACAAGGTGTATTTCTTGATTTTTTATAACATCAAGGGCTTCAAGACCTGTATGCGATTCATAAATTGTGTAATCAGAATTTGACAAATAAATTCGTAGTGCGTTGATGATATCCTGCTCATCATCACAAATTAGGATATTATACATTTCAATCATCTCCTCTGAAATTATTATATAATAACTTACATTAAGATTAAAGTGGTAAAAACATTAAGATTTGATTAAAAAAAGCACTCCGAAGAGTGCTTTTGTAATAGTTATTTTTGTTTGTATGGTGTGAAAATCTTTTTACTGTTATCCATCAGGTAGCGGACACATTCTTCACCACATTTGTTCTTGATAAGTTCAATAACATTTTGGTATTGCTCTGGAGTACCACGAGTTAGCGAGTGACTATCTGTGCCCAAAACCTGAATATATCCTTTACGCAAAAACTTTATGAGTTTGTGCCTTACGGCAAAAGAATTAAAAGCCTCAATGTTAGTTTGAATAAGGATTCCTTCATCAAGCAAATCACATATCAACCTTTCATTCTTCATAAGGTTTGGATAACGCTCAATATGAGTAAGCACAGGCTTGAGACCGTAGTTATTCATAAGGCGATTAAAGTGCCCCATAGTATGCTCCTGAAAATGAGAATCGTAGCCGAATTCACAAAGAATATAATCGGAGTCACCATAGCACAAGTCGCTCAAGTCCTCGTTATTAAACAAATAACTTGTAACATAAACCTCTGCACCAATGCAGATATTCACATCAGCAGGTATGTGTTCAATAAGTTTATTGACAGACTCTTTACGCTTGGCAACGAAGTCGTCTATACTCTCCTCATTTGAGTAGTAATGAGGAGTTAAGCAAATATTATTAACATTTTGATTGTGGAGTTTCTCGATAATTTGCAAACTCATCTCCACACTTTTAGAACCATCATCAAGTTCAGGTAAAATGTGGGTGTGCATATCATAATATGTCATAATTACTCCTTAAAGAGCCTCACAAACTTTATCGCCCATTTCGCTACAAGTAACCTTGATTGTATCGGAAGAAGCAATATCAGGTGTGCGGTATTTCTTTAATGTTTCGTTAACTGCGTTCTCAATAGCATCTGCCGCATCGCCTCTGTTAAGAGAATAGCGAAGCATCATTGCTACTGAAAGAATTGTTGCAAGTGGGTTGGCAATGTTCTGACCAGCAATGTCAGGAGCAGAGCCGTGAATTGGCTCATATAGGCCAAGTGTGCTCTCAGCCAAACTTGCAGATGCAAGCATACCAATTGAGCCGGCAATCATAGAAGCCTCGTCTGATAGAATATCACCAAAAATGTTAGATGTTACGATTACATCAAATTGACGAGGATTTCTGACTAACTGCATAGCACAGTTATCCACATACATATGGTTGAGTTCCACTTCCGGATATTCCTCTGCAACTTTGATAACAGTTTCTCTCCATAATCTTGATGACTCAAGAACATTTGCTTTGTCAACAGAAGTTAATTTTTTGTTTCTCTTCATAGCCATATCAAATGCTACACGAGCAATACGCTCAACTTCTTTTACTGAATACATCTCTGTATCCCAAGCAGCAGGAACGCCGTCATCTGTCTGGCATCTGCCACGCTTACCAAAGTAAATACCACCTGTAAGTTCACGAACAATCATAATATCAAGTTGACCACCAATGATTTCGTCTTTGATTGGTGAATCACCCTGCAAAGGCTCAAAAATTACAGATGGTCTGAGATTAGCAAACAAACCTAATGCACCACGAATACCCAAAAGTCCTGCTTCAGGTCTTTCGTTACCAGGTAGGGTGTCCCATTTTGGGCCACCAACTGCACCCAACAAAACACTATCGGAAGCCTTACATTTATCAATAGTTTCTTGTGGCAAAGGACAACCTACTGCATCAATAGCGCAACCACCAATTAACGCCTCATCATATTCAACTGTAAAGTTAAATTTTTCAGCAGTTTTGTCAAGCACCTTAACTGCTTCGTTAACAATCTCTGGGCCAATGCCATCGCCTTTAAGTAATGTAATTTTATAATCTGCCATTTTAATTACTCCTCTATGTATCAAATTATATAAGATATTATTACACAGTATAGTTTAAAAGATTGTAAACAATAATACAATCTTACAAATTTAGTCTTCCCTCATTATTGGAATTTTTTGATAAACCTCTACAACCCTATCTCGTTGCCAGAGCATTGGGTTAACTCTAACTGAAAAACCAAAACCGTTATCCATCATCCAATCAAAAGGCTTTGCTTGAGGCAAACCGTATACTGCAAGTAAGTTCATAATTACGCCACCATGCGTAATTACTACTGCCTCGGTGTTGCCTGTCTTCATTAACCCCTCAACTATTTGTTCAAAAATCATACAAACCCTGCGAGTAAAATCTGCACCACTTTCTCCTCGTGGAGGCTTTACATCTGCTGAGCCAGCAAGCCATTTGTTGAAAATTTCATCATCCTTTAAATCGTCTGCAGATTTGTGCTCCCATTCACCAAAACAGCACTCAGAGAGTTGGTCGATAACCAACGGAGTTTGCTGAGGATAAATAATTTGGGCTGTTTCGGTGCATCTCTTAAGTGGACTTGTAAATACAACTTGTGTACCTGGATAGATGTACTTTGAGTCATACTCAACAAGTTTTGATTTACCCTCTTCACTTAATGGCACGTCGGTTGTGCCAATATATTTACCTTTTAAAGTTTCTTCAATATCGCCGTGACGGATGAAGTGTATAATATATGACTGCATTTTTAACAACTCTCTTTACAATTTGTAAATTTTATTTTATACTATTAGTAATATTGAGGTGATATTATGAACAAAGAATTCGGACGCATATTATCCTTTTTGCGCAAAGAAAAAGGATACAGCCAAAAGAAAGTATCAGCAGACCTTGAGATATCTCAGGCTTTACTATCTCATTATGAAAAAGGAATAAGAGAATGTGGGCTTGATTTTTTGGTAAAAGTTGCTGATTACTTTGATGTTTCTACAGATTATCTGTTGGGCAGAACAGTGACGCCTGCCGGTCTTAACGCTCAAATTGATGAAAATGACATTGAGTATAATGAGGAAAACCTCAGTAATACTTATTGCCTGATAAACAGAAAGGTAAACGCTGATACTAACGCTTTTATTTACTCTACTCTTTCAGATATAAACAGTAAAAAGATTAGTAAGCATATATCGGAATATCTTAACTCTGCCGAATACATATGTCTGAGAAAAATATTTTCCATATGTGATGATACCGAAGACGAGATATTCAGCATTCCTTTTGACATTGCTCAAACATTTTCAACTGCATCAATGAGCGTTAACCTGTCAAACATCAGTAAACTAACTGCTGAACAAAAAGATAAAATTAAAACTGAACTTTCATCACGAATTGTTGCTCAAAAATACCCTAACTACTACAGTTCAATGTATAATCTCATAAGAAATGTGGAAAAGAACCTCCACACAAGATTTAAAATTTAATATAAATTAAGGTGGGAATATCCCACCTTTTTTTATTCTTCTGTTTTAGCGCCTAGGCTTACAACGATAGTAACGTTAGAGCCTTCCTCTAACTTATCGCCTGCCTGATAAGAACCACTGTAGCCGATTACTTTGCCTGCTTCCACAGTATCGCTATACTGCTCAACTGACAATACGACAAAACCTTGTTCGCCAATTCTTGAAGCAGCAGAGTCAACGTCATAACCTGCTACTGTAGGAAGTTCACGCATTTGAACGCCTTTGCTAACCTTTACGGATACAGAATATGATCCAACGTCTTTTTGAGGAGAGCCTGCAGCGGGAGTCTGCTCAATGATAATACCCACAGCGTATTTATCGCTATATACTGCTTCGTACTCTCTGTTAAGTGTAACGCCGTTGTTCTCTGCCATAGTTACTGCAGTGTCGTAATCTGTACCAACATAATTGGGTACAGTCTCCCCTGTCCATTGTTCTGTAGCATCTGTAGTAGGAGCAACAGTTTCGTTGCTATTAGTAGCAAATGGATTAAAACTTGAATTGCAAGCAAATATGCCAAGTATAAGTAAAATAACTACTGTAATAGCAGATGCAATTACTGCTACAGTTTTGCCAGACATACCTTTATTTACAACATCTTTTTCCTTAAGATTCATATTAGCAGTTTTGGAGATTTCTTCCTGAATTGCATGAGCAGTATGAGAAACCGACAACTGCGAACGCAAGTCGTCAAAATCTGTGATACGATTTTCTCTCTTTACGTGTAAACCGTTGGCAACTGCAGTTACAACGTGAGGAGGTAATCTTTTGACTGTGTTAGTGCTCATAAGCAAACGAGAATCTTTGATACGGTCCTTGGCACTTGCAGGCAAATTGCCTGTTAAAGCGTAAAATAATGTTGCAGAAAAACCGTAGATTTCGGTAATTGTATCAATTGGGAAATTATCCATATACTGTTCCGGTGCAGCGCAACCAGAGAACAACTGTGACTTAAGAGGAGTACCTCTCTTACGCTCGTTAACAGTAGCAAAACCACTAATTTTGATTTTGCCATAAGCAGTTACGTACATATTCTTTGGAGAGATAGCATAGTGACCTATACCCCTGCGATGCATAGCCTCTAATGCTGAAATCACCGGCATAAACAATGGACGTGCAATATCCCAGTCCAAATGGCCGTTACTACGCTGAACATATTCTTCAAATGGAATTAACTCCTGATGTTCCTCAACAACATATGCAGTATTATTTTCCTGAAAAATATTATAAATCTTAACTAACGCAGAGAAATCTTTGAGCTCTGCAATAGTACGATAATAAGAAATAAAATCTGCTCTTAACTTGCGATACACCTCTTCGTCATCAAAACGAACAGACAAATTAAGGTTAGTATCTCTGCTAAATAAACCGATAGGCAAAAATTCGCAAACTACTACAACGTCGCCTGTCTGCTTGTCAAAAGAAATATAACGAGAACTCTCTCCGTTAGTTTCTACAACTGAGCCTATGATATATCTGCCTTGCAAAATTGTACCGTAAGGCAAATACGGTGGGCGTTGTTCCTGTGAATTATCAAACCCACAACTTGGACATATGATGTTTTTACCTACTTCACGCATACAACCCATACATAGTGACATAGGAATACCTCCAATAACATTTATATAAATTAAATATCTTCAATTATTATAAGGACACTGCCTTGGTTTACTTTTATTGTAACTTTGTTATCCCTAAAAACATTTGATACACCTACTGCAAGACTTGTGTTGAGGTATGAATTTTTTAATGGATACTCGCATTTACCAACATAAGTGACATTTGCTTCGTTACAAGCAAAAGGAAATACACTAAAGGTTTTGTCCTTTAGATTTTTGTAGGTATATTCGCCAACTTCTTTATACTCAATAGTTTCTGTTTTGCTGACTATACGACCGTTTACGCCAAAATCGCTAAGATACTTTAGTGAACACAAATTGGCATAACTATGATCAAATCTGCCACCTAAAGCACAAAATAAAGTTACATCCTCAAAATCACGAGTTATGGCTTCTTTGCAACAATGGATAGTATCTGTGTCGTCCTTGTGAGTATTAAGACGGATAACCTCTGTGTCAGGCAAATCGCCAAAATAAGAATCAAAATCGCCTACTATAAGGTCAGGGATAATGTTCAGTTCTTTGGCATATTTGTACCCACTGTCAGCACAAATAATATATGAGTATTTATGTAACTGTGACCTTAAAAACTCAATGTCAGCACCCGGAGCGCCACATATGATAGCACAGTTTTTCAGTTCTTTTTCTGCCATTCTTTAATATCCTTAACTTCGTTATACATAGCAACATAACTGTTGTGTCTGCTTTGTGATATTTCTCCGTTTTTTACTGCTTCTATGATTTTACAACCTTTCTCACAAGTATGAGAACAAGATGTAAACTGGCAAGAAGTAAGGTACTTCTCAAATTCAGGAAAGCAGAATTTAATATTATCTTTTTCGATTATATTAAATCGTTCCAAATCAACTGTGGAAAAACCAGGAGTATCTGCCACATAACCACCGTCAAATTTAAAGAGTTCAACTATGCGAGTGGTGTGTCTGCCTCTGCCGAGTTTTTCGCTAATGTCCCCTGTTTCTAATTTTAAATCAGGGTAAAGTATATTAAGCAATGTAGATTTACCTACACCACTGTTGCCTGTAAAAGCAGTGATTTTATCTTTGAGTAAAGATTTAATCTCAAGAATTGAGTCTGGGTATTCTGACGAATACTCAAAAGTCTTGATACCTGCTTTACGATATATATCTGCAAGTTCACTGCCTGACCTTAGATCAGACTTGGAAATTACAATGATAGGCTCGATGTCATTATCTACAGCCGCTGCTACCATTTTGTCTATAACAAGAGTATTGGGGGCAGGGTTAACAGTAGAGCAAACAATTATAAGAGTATCAAGATTTGCCATAGGAGGTCTGCGTAAGGTGTTTTTACGCTCTTTTATAACCTCAATAGATGCAAAGCCCTCCTCAGGCAACAAAATCTCAACTCTATCTCCTACAAGAGGAGAATTATTCTTTTTTCGAAATATACCTCGTGCTTTGCACTCGATAATTCCCTCTTGGGTTTCTACATAATAAAACCCACCTATACCTTTTAGGATAATACCGTCAAGTTTGCTCATATTTACTCTGTGGTGTCTCCCCCATTTGTATTTTCTATTGGGTCAGATTCGTTAGAACCTACTGTATAACTATAATACTCTGTATCTACCTCTAAAGTAGTGAAATCAATAACATACTTACAGTAGTCGGTATTGTTAAGCATTACAATAATTGTTTGTGTGCCGGAACCGGTAAATGACAAGGTGTGAGTAGAAGTTGAAGGATATACCTCAGTAGTGTATGACTTGTCGATTTTACCGTCAATAGATACTTTGAGAGTAACAACTTCTTCAAGTCCCATTGGCATATTAAGTGCTACAGTAACCTTATTTTCACTACCCTTACCTGAACTAACTGTTAAGGTAACTTTTGAGCCTTTTTCTACCATACTGCCTTGTAACGGAGACTGCTTAATGATAGTACCCTCGTCTTCCAAACTCTTGTCGTCATATACATATTCAACTGTAAAGTTTGTGAGATAATCTGCCGGTATAGATCCGTCGCTGTATAGTGTATACTTAGGCACACTTATCTTCTCGTTATAATTGCCCTTTGAAACATACACATAAACTGTTGAGCCAATTTCTACAGTAACACCTGCAGTTGGGAAAGTATTACATACATTACCACTTGGCACTAAATCGTCATATACCTCAATAACCTCAGGTACTAAGTTAAGGCTCTCAAGAGAATTAACAACATCGGTGTATGGAGTGTTGATATAGTCCATTAGCTGTTGATCTATACTCTTTGTATTTACAGTAAGAGTGATAGTTGAGCCAGTTTTAACCTGTTTTGAACCTGGAGTTGGATCTTGTGACAATACAACATTTTCCTCTGTGCCAGTTACATATTTACTCTTGTATTCAAACACAAAGTTATACTTGTTGCTCTCGGCTACTTCTTCGATAGTCATACCGACAAAATTAGGTACTTCTACGTCTTTTGCTCCACCACCTGTGCAACCTTTGATTACGAATACAATTAAAAATACCACAATCATTATTGCTGCCGAAATAAGAACACTTCTGACAGCATATTGCTTGTTAGTAAGAGCTTTCTTTACAGGTAGTTCTTCAGGAGCATCCTCAACATCAATATCCTGACGAACTTTTTTAGTCTTTTTAGGTGTATCTACAAATTTAGTTGGATCTGAATCTACAAAATGCTTGTAATCAAATCTTACATTAGGATTTAATCTAAATCTCTCTAAATCGCCTAACATATCCAAAGCTGTTTGATAACGGTCATTTGGGTTCTTTTGCATTGAATGTACTGTTATCTGCTCAAGACCAATAGGGATAGCAGGGTTGATGTCACGAGGCATTGTTGGAGTCTTTTGCAATTGCATAAGGGCAACTGATACTGCACTATCTGCAACAAAAGGAAGTTTGCCTGTAATCATTTCATAGAGCATTACACCAATTGAATACAAGTCAGACTTGCAGTCGGTTTTGGAGCCTTTTGCCTGTTCAGGTGCAATATAATGAACTGAGCCGATGGCTTTTTCGGTCATAGTTCTTGTAGCGTTACTTGACAAGTGAGCAATACCAAAGTCAGTTACCTTAATGGTACCGTCCTGAAGAAGCATAATATTCTGTGGCTTGATGTCACGATGAACAATGCCTCTGTCATGTGCGTGCTGTAATGCACGTAAAATTTGAGTTGTAAGATGTAACGCTTCTCGCCAGTCAAGAACACCCTGCTGATCGATATATTCCTTAAGAGTGATGCCGTCAATATATTCCATAACGATATACTGAATTACATCACCAAAACTAACGTCATATACCTTTACAATATTAGGATGAGAAAGCATAGCAATAGCTTTGCTCTCGTTCTTAAATCTGCGAATGAACTCATCGTTATTGAGATATTCGTCTTTTAATATTTTAACAGCAACTTCACGGTCATCTATAGTATCGGTACAACGATAAACATATGCCATACCACCTACGCCGATAAGTTCGTGTATTTCGTAACGTCCGTCTAATTTCTTTCCGCTATATTTATCCAAGCAACTCACCTCGAATCTTAATAAATAACTGTAACTGTAATATTATCGCTGCCGCCACCGTCTTTTGCTTTATCAACAAGTTTTTGAATAAGTCCCTCGCCACGATTTTCGTGACAGATTTTAACCATATCACCTGTTGTTACGCAGTTTGATAGACCATCGGAACAAATCAGCAGTACATCACCATAAATGAAGTTGGCTTCGATATAATCAAGATGAACTTCAGGCTTGATGCCTAATGCACGGGTGATGAAATTTTTGTTTGGATGAGTTTGTGCTTCTTCAAAAGTTATTTCACCTCGACGCACCATCTCTTGAACTACGGAGTGGTCCTCGGTTAACTGTTTGATTTTGCCACCACGAATAGCATAAGTACGGCTATCACCAACATGAACTACATGAACACGAGTGTCCTTAACCAGAACAAACTCACAAGTTGTACCCATACCTGTTAGTTCGATATCGGTCTGTGCCATTTCAAACAATTTTTGATTTGCTTGTGAGACTATTTCTGTCATAAGGGTTGACAATTCTGCTTTTGTTAAATCATCGGAATACATTTTTTCAATTTCTTGACTTATGTATTCAACAGCAGTTGCGCTGGCAATATTACCACCGTTTGCACCACCCATACCATCACAAACTACAGCCCATACACAACTTGGGGAAATAACTCCGAAGCGGCAGTCGTCTTGATTTTGTGTACGAACTAAGCCTATGTCACTTTTGCTAAAAACTTCCAAGTTATTAACCTCCTTTAACTTCTAAATAATTTCTTTTAAGTTGACCACAAGAGGCGTTAATGTCACTGCCAAGAGTGCGCCTTACTGTTGCAGTAATTCCCTTGTGGGATAGTATATTTATAAACGATTGTTGTCTTTGAATTTTACTTTTTTGATAGCCTGTACCCTTTACATTGTTTACGGGAATCAAGTTGACGTGACAGTTAAGACCTGCCAAAAGAGAAGCAAGTTCTTTGGCGTTGTCGTCACTGTCGTTTACGCCATCTATCATTGCGTATTCAAAACTTAATCTCCTGCCTGTTAAATTGAAGTAATCTTTGCAAGAAGTTATAAGTTCTGCTATAGGATATTTGTTGTTGATGGGCATTGTCTGGCTTCGAATTTTGTCATTAGGAGCGTGAAGTGAAACCGACAATGTGATTGGGAATTTGTACTTTGCAAGGTCATAGATACGAGGTACGAGTCCACAAGTTGAAAGAGTAATGTGACGCATACCAATGTTAAGTCCTTGCTCATTTGATGCAATATTCAGGAACCTTATAACGTTATCAAAATTATCAAGTGGCTCACCCATACCCATAAGAACAATATTGCTTATACGGATATTTAAGTCTTGCTGGGCTGCTTCGATTTGGTTTAAAATTTCTGAAGCAGTTAATGAACGAGAAAAACCACTTTTGCCAGTTGCACAAAACGTACAACCCATTTTGCAACCGACTTGAGTTGAAACACAAATGGAATAGCCATGATGATAACTCATAACAACAGTCTCTACAAATTCGTTGTCGTGAAACCTGAATAAGTACTTTACTGTTTTATCATAACTTGATACAAGTTTATTTTCAATATTTGCAACAGAAATGTAACAACTTGTATCCAAAAATTCAATTAAATCTTTGGGAAGGTTTTTCATATCTTTAAAAGATTTAACGCCCTTGTTAAGCCATCCGTAAACCTGCTTTGCACGGAATTTTGGGAAGTTGTTACCTGTTATGAATTTTTCGAGTTCTTCATAATAAAGAGATTTAATATCTATCACAACATCACCTTACCCTCTTAAATGCAGAAACGAAAAAGCCATCTGTACCCTGTGCACCTGGAAACAAAGTAATCATATTGTCTGCTTTGCTATATGAATTTTCTACATTTATGTTTAACTTAACAGGTTGAAAGTTGCTGTGCTCCTCAAGAAAACGCAAGGCATTATCTTCGTTTTCCTGTGGGTTAAGGGTGCAGGTTGAATATACAAGCGTGCCACCAACTGCAACATATTTACTATTATTACACAATATTTCATACTGTAGTTTGGGAAGTTCGATGTTAAATAAATCTTTTTTGTATCTTATTTCGGGCTTACGACGCAATATACCTAAACCTGAACACGGAACGTCACATAGGACTTTTTCGGCAAGAGTGAGGTCTTGGGTATCACTTTGAGCATCACGAATTGAGGTAACAATATTAGTAACACCAAGTCGCTTGGCAGTTGCTTCGATAAGTTTGAGTTTGTGCTCGTAAATATCAAACGCATAGATTTTTCCACGATTTTTCATTAACTGGGCTGATGTAAAAGCCTTACCACCAGGTGCAGAACATACGTCAAGCATAATATCATTAGGCATTGGATCAAGTGCTTTTACGCAAAGTTGAGAAGCAATATCTTGTATGTAAAGTTTACCATCTTTATAGGCTTTTAGATTTTCAATTGAGCCTGTGTTGGTAAGAACAATAGCATCATTAGTTATTGTAGATTTTTCTGCACTTACATTTTCTGCTTGTAATTCCTCAATAAGTTTGTCTGTAGTTGTTTTGAGGGTATTTACACGAGCAGTCAGTGGAGGGCGACCTGAAAGGCTACATAAAATATTCTCTGTTACTTCTACCCCATAAGATTTTATCCACATTTTGATAACATCCTGGGGACAGGAGTATTTAACTGATAAGAAGTAAACCTCGTCTTTTGCCCTATCAGGCAAAGTATATTTTACATCTGCTCTTGTAATGTTACGTAGCAAACCATTGATAAAACCTGCTGACTTATGCAATTTATGCTTCTTAGCAAGGTTCACACTCTCATTTACTGCCGCACTCTCAGGGACTTTGTCCATAAACAAAAGTTGAAGCACACCGAGTCGGAGTATATATTTAGTTTTAGTTTCTATTTTCCTTAAAGGAATTTTAGAGTACTGCTTGATAATATAATCAAGAGTGAGTTGACGTTCCAACACTCCGTACACAAGTGCAGATACAAAAGAAGCATCAAGATGATTAAGTTTATTCAATTTTATAGCCTTGTTAAGGGCTAATGTTGAATATGCGCCATTTTCTTCAATATCCAAAAGTATTTGGAGGGCAACGTTTCTTGTGTTCATATATTATCTCCGTCTGTTGTTTGCAATAAGAACTACTCGTAATAACTGTAATAACGCAGTAGCAGCAGCGGCTACATAAGTCATAGCAGCAGCCTGAAGTGTACGCTTTGCACCTTTGTACTCATTACCGTACAAAAGGTCATTATCTTTGATGCATGCCAACGCTCTGCGAGAAGCATTAAATTCAACAGGCAAAGTTACCAATGTAAACAAAACAGATACAGAATATAGAATCATACCTACATACAAAAAGCTCTGGAATACACTTGTAACTAAACCCATTACAATTAAAACCCATCCGATTTGGGAGCCAATATTTGCAACAGGAACTAATGCACCACGAATTTTGTTAGGCACATATCCCTGTGCGTGTTGAACTGCGTGACCTGCTTCGTGACAAGCAACTCCAACTGCTGCAATAGAAGTTGAAGCATATACACTATCAGAAAGTCTGATTACATTGGTGCGAGGGTCAAAGTGATCAGTAAGATTGCCTGAAACACGTTCAATTCTTACACCTGTAACACCATTTTGGCGCAGTACATATTCCGCTGCTTGTGCGCCTGTCATATTACGGCTGTTTCGTATTTTGCTGTTTTTCTTAAAAGTTGAATTCACGTTTATCTGGCAAATTATCGTTATTAACAAACAAGGTAACATAAACGCCAGATAAGTCCAATCATAATAATATAGATAACTGAAATATCCCATAATAACTCCTAAATGAATTTATCACCAACTTGCAACTTGTGGCCCAAAAGGAAAGATTTGCTATCCATTCTTTTTTTGCCCTCAAGTTGTAGTTCCTCAATAATTACAGAACCACTTTTGCAAGCAACTGTAAGAGGGTTTATACTGATAACTTCCCCAACTTCACCACTTTTATTACACAATAAAGATGTATGAATTTTAATATTTTTTCCATTTATTGTTGAAGTGGCTACAGGCCAAGTCTGTAACCCTCTAATTTGATTATGAACTTCTGTATTACTTTTGTTCCAATCAATAGGACACCAAGATTTGTCAATAATTTTAGTGTAAGTAGCCTGTGAGTCATCTTGCTTAATTGGAGTAACTGTGCCGTTTTTTACAGAATCAAGAGTTTTCATAAGCAAATCAGCCCCAAGAACAGAAAGTCTGTCAAAAAGTTGAGCAGAAGTTTCGTTCTCGCCAATAGGTGTTTGAGCAGTAAGGAGCATATCGCCTGTGTCAAGCCCTTCACCCATATACATAGTAGTTACACCTGTTACAGTATCACCATTAAGAACTGCGTGCTGAATTGGTGATGCACCACGATACTTTGGTAAGAGTGAACCGTGAACATTGATGCACCCATACTGTGGAATTTCAAGAATATTAACCGGCAAAATTTTACCATAAGCAACAACGACTATAACCTCAGGCGCAAGAGATTTAATTTGATTATAAACTTCTTCGCTTCGTAAAGTTGTTGGCTGATATACAGTTACACCGTATTTTTGAGCACAAACTTTAACATCGGGTGGAGTTAAAATCTGTTTTCTGCCTACCGGCTTGTCAGGTTGAGTAAAGACACCGATTACATTATGATTGCTGTTGCATAGTTTTTCTAATGTAGGTACTGCAAAATCAGGAGTACCCATAAATAAAACATTCATATTATTCCTCTATATAACATTCATCAGAAATATCAAGTTCGCCCATATTCATTAGTTCAACTTCCTTTGGAAGTAACATTCTCTCTGCCTTGGTATGATAAAGAACACCGTCAAGGTGGTCAAGTTCGTGGCAAAAAGCACGAGCAAGTAAGTTATCGCCTGTTATTGTAAATTCTTTACCGTTACGGTCCTGTGCCTTTACAGTAACCTTAAGAGGACGAGCGTTTATTCCCCATTTGCCTGGCAAACTCAAACAACCCTCGATGCCAACTTGTTTGCCTGATGCTTCAATTATTTCAGGGTTAACAAGTTCAATAACACCCTGCTCAGGGTCAATTTCTATAACAACAACTCTGCGCAAAATACCAACCTGTGGTGCTGCCAAACCAACACCGTTAGATTCGTGCAAAGTATCTATCATATCATCAATAAGCATTGCAAGACGGTCATCGAACTTTTCTACCGTTCTGCAACGTTTTGTTAAAACATCATCACCCAAAGTGACAATCTCTCTTATTGCCATATAAACCTCCTAAAATGACAGAGCATTCATATCTACATAGACCGTAGTATTTTTATATTCTTTCATAGAATTAAAATTCTTTACAGTCTCGGTTAAAATACATCTGAAATTTTTATCATTTCTACATTTAATTAAAATTTTGTATCTATACTTGTTGCTGATTTTTGCCACTGATGATGGTGACGGACCTAAAATTCGCAACGGAAGTTGTTTTTCTTGACTTTTTACATTATCAACAAACATCTTAAGGAAAGCATTAGATGCATGTGTAACATTATATCTGTTGTCAGACACAAAACCTACCATACAAATATCAGCAAAAGGTGGATATAGCATAGCCTGACGAAGTTGAATTTCGTTGTTGAAAAAGTCATCATAATTCTGTGATGCTGCCATTGATATAACGATATTTTCCGGAGTGTTAGTCTGAATTATTGCCTTGCCCTTGTAGTCACCTCGACCACTCCTGCCTACTACCTGAGTGAGCAAAGAGAACGCCCTTTCATAACTGCGATAGTCGTCGGCATAAAGCATAGAATCCGGGTTAATGACACCAACCAAAGTAACGTTTGGAAAATCAAGCCCTTTTGCAACCATTTGAGTACCTATAAGAATATCGTAATCACCATTTGCAAAAGCAGATAACTTTTTTTGATAAGATGACTTGCGCATAGTAGCATCAGCATCAAGACGTAAAATCTTTGCTTGTGGAAAAATATCTGCAAGTTCCTGCTCCACTCTCTGAGTACCAAAACCACCAAAACGCAAAGTTTCGTGATTACAAGTTGGGCATTTTTGAGTGTACTTAATAGAATGGCCACAATAGTGACACATCAACTTATTGTTGGCACTATGGTATGTCAAAGATATTGAACAATTAGGGCAAGTAACAGGCTCTTTACAGTTTGAACAAACTGCAAAAGTATTATGACCTCGCCTGTTAAGTAATAGTATTGACTGCTTGTGGGTATTGAGATTTTCCTCAATACAGTCAAGTAAATCACGAGAAAACGCTGAGGTATTGCCAGATGCAATTTCCTCGTTCATATCTGCAATTAAAACTTCAGGCAAAATAGAATTGCCGTAACGCTGGTCAAGTTTGTTAAGAGAATATCTGCCCTGCTTTGCGTAATAGTAAGTTTCAACGTCAGGTGTTGCTGACGAAAGAAGTAACAAAGCCTTGTGCTGATTTACTCTGAACTTAGCAACTTCACGAGCATGATAACGAGGGGTGCTCTCTGATTTATAAGTATGCTCCTGCTCCTCATCCATTATAATTAGTCCTAAATTTTCAAAAGGTGCAAACACTGCGCTACGAGTACCAATAGCAATTTTCGCTATGCCCCTTTTAACACGTTTGTACTCGTCAAGACGTTCACCAAGTGACAATGCACTGTGAAAAACTGCTACATCATCACCGAATTTACTCTTAAAAATATTGATAAACTGCGGAGTTAAGGAAATTTCAGGCACCATTACAATAACACCTTTGTTGTCCTCAACTGCTTTTTCAATCAGTTTAAGGAAAACTGATGTTTTACCTGAACCTGTAACACCATAAAGCAAACTAACTTGTGCTTTGTCTTCTTTATATTTTTCATAAAGGTTATGAAACGCCACCTGCTGTTGCTCTGACAAAACTACAACTTTGTTAATCTCTGTATATTCAGTTTTCTCTTTACGGAAAACTTCGTCCTCATAATAAAAGGCAAGATTCTTTTTAACAAGCGCATCTACAACAGAAGCAGTAACTCCTGCGTAATAGCAAAGTTCTTTTACAGATGCAGTCTGAACCGTCTGCAAAAGTTCAAGTACTGTACTTTGCTTGGGGCTTAATTTAACATTGATATTATCAGCATCTTCGCTTAGGGCTACCATCTTCATAACAGCATCTCCGATTTTACGGAACGCTTCGTCACTTTTGCGCAAATACCCCTTGGTAACCAAACCTTCAAAAACTTTGTTATCTGTAAAGCCGAAAGTTTCCCTGAGAATATCTGATTTTACAGGCTGTTTTTTCACCATCAAATGCTCGTATATCTGCTTTTCGTCTGCAGACAAAACACTACTGTCCAAATCTCTTACTGCAGAATACAAAGTGGTAATATTGTAGTTTATTCCCGCAGGGAGTATTGTTTTGATAGCATCGTAATAGGTGCAGAAGTACCTCTCTTGCATAAAAGATACAAGTTTAGTGAGTTCTTCGGTTAAAACTTCATCTTTATCGAGTACCGAATACACAACCTTTAAGCCGTCTTTATTTTCGTTATTTAACCCCATTACCATTCCTTGACGCTTTTTGTTACCGTTGCCAAAGGGTACCATAACTCTTTTGCCTACTTTGATTTGAGATACCAAATTTTCAGGCACGGCATAGTCAAAAAGTCTATCGAAGGAATATGTGGTGTTTTCTATCGCAATTTGAGCGATAAGATTAGTCATAGTTTTCTGGTTCTAAAATATTGAACTTATGATCTTTGATTTCGTCAATAGCAAGTAAAACCGGCTTTTCGTCAGTAATAATATCCTGCTGTTCAAATTCCTCTGTAATTTGTCTTGCTCTTTTTGCTACGCCTATAACCAAAGCATAACGGCTTACTTTACCGTAAAATAAATCATCAACATTAACCTTTTTCATTTTGAAAACTCCTTTAATTATTATGAATTATATTTATAATTTCTTGTGCTGCACGCTGTGGCACATCATTTAAAACATTGTAAGTATAGCATTTGGAATAATTGATTTCTTCCAATGCTGCATTAAGACGCTTTTGGATAGTAACTTCGTCTTCTGTTCCTCTACCTCTCAAGCGACGCTCAAGTTCCTCCATATCAGGAGGTGTGATGAAAATTGAAATTGCATCAGGGCATTTTTGCATAACCTGCATTCCACCTTGAACTTCAATTTCAAGAAGCACATTTAGTCCCTGCTCAAGCATTTCATCAACTGCCTTTTTAGGAGTACCGTAGTAATTATCGCAATACTGTGCATACTCCAAAAAGCCTTGATTTGAAATTAAATCTTCAAATTCATCTTTACTGATAAAATAATAATCTTTGCCGTGGACTTCACCAGGTCTTGGAGAACGAGTTGTGCAGGATACTGAAAGTCTTAAACTATCGTCCATTGACAAAAGTTCTTTCATAATTGTTCCTTTGCCAACACCTGAACAACCTGTGTATATAATAAGTTTTCCTTTACTCATACTATTCCTCCTCACTACGATTGCCGATAGACTCCGGTGATAATGCAGAAAGTACAACATGATCACTCTCGGCGATTATAACCGCTTTACATTTACGACCACAAGTTGCATCAACAACCATACCTTTTGCCTTTGCCTCCTGAACTATACGCTTTACAGGAGCAGATTCAGGAGAAACAACTGCAACTATCTTGGAGGATGAAACCATATTGCCATAACCAATATTTATTAACTTCATACTAACACCTTACTCAATATTCTGAATTTGCTCACGAATTTTTTCTATCTCATTTTTAATCTTAACAACGATTTGAGCCAACTGGGCATCTTTCACCTTAGAGCCAATGGTATTAGCCTCTCTGTTCATTTCCTGAACGAGGAAATCAATGCTTCTGCCAACAGGCTCATCACGGTTAAGATAATCATTGAGTTGTTCAAAGTGACTGCGAAGTCTTACAGTTTCCTCAGCCACTGCAACCTTATCGGCATAAATTGCAACTTCTGTAATAACTCGTTGCTCGTCGTAATCTTTTGACTGCAAAAATTCCTCAATCTTTGCCTGCAATCTTTGCTGATATTCTGATACAGTCTGTGGAGAACGCTTCTCTACTTCATCAACATATTCCATAATGTTAGATGCTCGCATCAATACATCCGCTTTGAGTCTTTCTCCCTCTGCACGACGCATAGCCATAAAGCCCTCTAACGCAGAATCAACTGCAACCAACACATCAGCAAGTACTACATCCTCGTCTTCAACTGCTTTGCGAACAGTTAACACATCAGGGTATCGAGCAACATCAAGAGCAGAAACATTGTTTGATAAATCGTACTTTGTTTCGATCTCTTTTATTGCGTTTATATAGCCCTGAGCTAAATTATGATTAACTACAACCTCTGTTGGGATATCTTCAGGCTCTGTAATTGATACGAACATATCAATTTTGCCTCTTGATACCTTTGAGGTTACATAAGACTTTAACTTTTCTTCAAGAAAACTATATCCTCGTGTAATTCTGCAAGAAAACTCTGTATAACGATGGTTTACGCTTTTGATTTCAAGGGTGATATTTCTACCATTTACCTGACCTTCAAATCTGCCAAAACCTGTCATTGAATGTACCATAACCTTGTCCCTCCTATATTCTAAATTTAGATATATTTATACATATAATATATTACCACTTTATTCCACACAATACAATGATTTTGTAACCATTTTGTAACTTATTTTTTCGAGTTGCATTTTTTAAATTGGTATGATATAATTTTTGGGTAATTTTTATATAAGGGAATGATTATATGTCAGGACATAACAAATGGAGCACTATTAAGCAGAAAAAAGGTAAAAACGATGCTGCTCGTGCTAAAGTATTCACAAAAATCGGTCGTGAACTTATTGTTGCTATCAAGGAAGGTGGCAGTGCTGACCCAAGCGTAAACTCAAAACTTAAGGACGTTATTGCTAAAGCAAAGGCTGCAAACGTTCCTAACGATAACATTGACCGTATCATTAAAAAGGCGGCTAATGACAACGACTCCACAAACTACGAAGCAGTTACATACGAGGGCTACGGTCCAAACGGTGTTGCAGTAATTGTTGAGGCTCTTACTGACAACCGTAACAGAACTGCAGGCGAAGTAAGACATTACTTTGACAAGTTC
This sequence comes from uncultured Ruminococcus sp., assembly GCA_964629465.1. Taxonomy (GTDB): domain Bacteria; phylum Bacillota; class Clostridia; order Oscillospirales; family Acutalibacteraceae; genus Ruminococcoides. The sequence goes on from CAZVRE010000005.1 coordinate 46,650, forward strand.
GGTGGTAATATGGGTACGCCTGGTTGCGTTACCTTTATGTTTGAAAAGAAAGGTGTTCTCGTTATTGAAAGAGAGGACCTTGAGGCTGACGAAGACAAGGTCATGGAGGACGCATTGGAAGCAGGTGCTTCGGACTTTGAGGCAGACGACGATATCTTTACTATCTACACAGAGCCTGCTGATTTTGGTGCAGTACGTGATGACATCGCTGCTAAGGGCTATGAGTTTGCATCTGCAGAAGTTGAGATGGTTCCTAATACATACACAACTCTTGAGTCACAGGAATCAAAGGATATGATGCAGAAAATGCTCGATATGTTTGATGATAACGACGATATCCAGAACGTATGGCATAACTGGGAAATGTAATTTTTTTAAAAAACAAGGGCAACTTGCGTTGCCCTATTTTTATATATCTGTTGCAAAAATTGTAGAAAAATGGAGAATATATGAAAAAGATAATCTCGGTTATGATTTTGATTATACTTTTTGCATCAGTGTTGCTAACAAGCATAAGTACCAATGCTACCAATGTAAACCTAAGTAACTATGATACACAATTTGTTAGTGAATCAGGTAATGTGTATTTGATGGGTACAAATGACAACAAATTTTATGTTAAAAAGTACACCACAAACAACTCAAGCGAATACACCTATGAACTTGATTATGATATAATCAACTACTGCATAACAGATGGCAAAATATATGTACTATGCAAATCAAATATTCAAATTAACCGTTACTTCTTTTATTTAATAAACAACGGTAAGTTGAGTTTGTATTTTTCATTTAGTAGCGCTGAAATAAAATCTAATAGTAAATTTATTGCAGATAATGATGGTTATATTTACGTAAATATAGCAGGACAAAGAATAACCATCTATGACAGTAAAGGCGATATTGCTAATAAAATTGAGGGTAATTACTGTGGAATACTGAATATGGACAATGACTGTTATGCATTAAAATACTACGAAATTCACCACATAAACAAAGACGGTGTTATAAGCACCGTAAAAACCTCTGTAATTACACCTACAACAAAAATTAATGATGACTACTTGTACTACGGCGCAAAAGGTGAAGTCTATTATTTTAATAATTCCATTACTAAAGTCATAAAAACTGACACTTATATTGCTCACAAAATCTGCGCAACTGACAAATATGTAGTTATAGTTAAAGACACTACCTTGCAAGCATATAGCAAGGATGATTATAGCCTTGCATATACATACGAACTGACTTACTCTCCCCTTGCTATTGGTGCAAATGGAAACAAACTTATAGTAATCAACAACAGTTACAATAGTGAAGTTATGAATGCTGACACAATTTTTAAAGAACCTAACGACGCAATTCAAGTTGCAAGTGTTGAATATTACTCACTTGATAATGACTATATTGTAGTTGGACAAGGTACTACCATTGCAACGTTCAAAAGCATTTTGGGAGATAATTATGAAGTCATATTCAACGACAAAACTTCAGGCAATATTGGTACAAATTACAAAGCAAATATCACCTATAACAACACCAACAAAACATACACACTTGTAGTAATGGGTGATGTTACAGGCGAAGGCAATATTAACTCAAGAGATACTTCAGCGATTTTTGACCATATTTTAGATAACGAAAAGTTAAAAGGTTATTATAAAGTCGCTGGAGATATTAACGCTGATAACGAGATATCAAATATAGACTTGGTGAAAATTGCAAGAATGATAGAATAAACGGAAAACAACCTGACGTAGATTAGCGGCAGGTTGTTTTTATATTAAAATATTTTCACAAACAATGAAACCAAATTGAATTCTGAAGTGTTTTATTATAAAGGAGGGAGAAAATGGCAGACATAATTTTTGGAAAGCAAGATTACGAACAGATTGTGCGTAAGTATGCTCAAACTGTGGCAGGCGTATGCGTTATGCGATTACAAAACTGGGCTGATGCTGAAGATTGCTTTCAAAATACCTTTGTAAAATTATACATTAAATCTCCTGAATTTAATGACGAAAACCATCTTAAGGCATGGCTTATAAGAGTGGCGATTAACGAATGTAATAATTTTGCGAGAAAAAACAGCCGATTAGTATCCCTTGATGCAATAAATAAGAAAACTGTTGTATTTAATCAAGACACAAATGACATATCTTGGGCACTTATGAAACTTGATGCAAAGTATCGTCAAGTGCTGTATTTGCATTATTGTGAGCAATATAAGGTTAACGAGATAGCACAAATTCTCGGCAAGAACCCTAATACAATTAAAACTATTTTAAAGCGAGGCAGAGAAAAACTTAAGGAAATTTACGGAGGTGACGAATTATGAAAAAATTAAATTTTAATAATATAAAAAACCTCAATGTTCCAGAAAATTGGGTAGATAACGCCTTGAACATTCCTGAAAGTTACGCAGAGAAAAAACATATTAACTTCATAAAATTAAGTCGTATTATTACCGTTGCTGCATGTGTTGTAATCATAGGCACTATAAGCCTTACTCTGTTTTTTACAAAAAACAATAATATGTTGGTTGGAGTTAAAAATACCAACTCAACTGAAACTATTTTTACTACAACAGAAAATGGAACTTATAATTCTTATACAGAAAATAAAACCACAACAACCTCTGCATTATCAACTGTGAAATCTTACGAGAGCGCCGAATTCCCCACACAAAGTTCAAGTAATAACAATAATGCAACATACGGTACTGAGCCACCTGAATTGGCAACTGATACCCCCTTAAACCCAACTGAACCTCAAACTGATTACAACGAACCAGAAACGACAAGAGCACAAAACACTTCTCCCACCTATACACAACAAACCCCTACATCTACTACACAAAGTGATTGGACAGACTCCACTTATGTTTGTATTGGTCATTATTCTCTTGGTATGACGGTTTCAAGCGTTTTTAAAGCATATTGCAAAATATATGACGAACAAGGGAATTTATTAGGTGACAGTAATTTATATTCAAGTGAGCATATAGCCACAACAAAAGAAACAACAGATGATTACATTCAATTATATTACGAACCTACAAAAGCAGGTTTAAAATTAAGTGCAGGAAAATACAGTTATCATTTTTACGACGAATACGGTATAGAACTTTATAAAGATTATCTATATGTAAAGTAACTACTATGAATTGTTTTCAACATCACTATGCGCAGGTGTTGTTTTTAATTATAAAAAATCCCTACTAGACTATTAGACTAAAAGAAAGGAGGTGTTGTTAATGAAAGGTAAGATGCTTAAAACTTGTCTTGCAGTACTCCTATCTGCACTTATGCTATTTGGTTGTATAACAAATGTTTTTGCGTTAACAAACGATGATAATACAGAGAGGCTTCTATATTCACAGACATTTTGGGATGTATTAGGCGAATATTTAAATGAAATTGGTTTTAGTTTTGATGCATTAGATTCTCTTCCGGAAGAATATGACGGTTATGTTCAAGAGTTACCTACCGGTCATAAGATAACTCATTACAAAGGTTTAAAAATACACTTTGAAAACGATAGTCGCATTATATTTGGGCTAAACGATATGTGGTGTACGGTTAGTGAGGAAACTATTGGTGAATATGTTTTTTGCAACCCTACTTTTTATGGTGTTGAAAAGAACAAAACCGGCTTGTGCTTGTATGAAAACGGTAAAATATACAGCATTGCCCATGCAGTTGCAAACAATCTGATTACAGCAGATGAACTTGCTGAAATTCTCCCTTTCACAGTTCGTGCTGACCAAGTAACTATGCCACCAACAATTCCTGTAACACAGCCTGAACCAACAACTCAGCCAAATACAGAAACTGATTGTCCTATTATTGAACTGCCTGAAATAATTATTGACGATACAACCTCAACGGAAGTTGGAACATATGTTAAAGGTGACGCAGATAGCGACGGCAGAGTTTCTATTAAAGACGTTACTTGCATACAAAAATATTTAGTTAAACTAATTCCTCCTGAAGAAATCAACCTTAATGCCGCAGATATCAAGGGTATTGGTGCAGTTACAGTGAGAGATGCAACAATGATTCAAGAAAAACTCATAGGTTACACTTGTGAGTGGTAATTAAATAAAAACACCAGTGATGTTGAAAGAAAAAAGGGTGGCAAAAGCCACCCTTTGATTTTATTTGAATTTTGTCTGAACTTTAGTCCTCAACTCTTGTGAATTCCAGTTCTTCGATGATAAGTTTGTCACCATCAAATGAATAAGTAAAGTCGCTTGTGTTTAACTCGCCATAAGCAGAGAAATTAAAAGCAAATGTGCCCTCGTCACCAACTGCATAAACGCCTTCATAGAGATATGCGTCATACTGATTCATTGAGCAATTGCCGTCCTCGTCAAACATAAATGTAATTTGATTTTCAGTATTGTTCCACACACCTGTTAATTTGTTATCAACTTTAACTTCAACATCTTTTAAGTTATCAGATGCAGTTGACTTAACTTCTACAAGGTTGTATTGATAAGAATCATCATATAAGGTAAGTGTTCTATCCTGGAAAGGTTTGCCTGAAACCTCATAATTGAAAGTTGATGAGTAATAACCACCGTAAGTAAATGTAACTTCGGATACAGTTGCGCCATCCTCGTTTTGAGTTTGAGTAGATTCCCAAGTGCCTAAGTAAGTAATAGAGTCAGCAACTAACTTAAACGTACCGTCTTTTTCGAAAACAAAATACTCTTTGTAGTTAGTTTCTTCTTCTGTATCTTCAATAACAATATTCCAAGCACCTACTACAGTATTATCGTAAATAATACCTGCTGATTTGAGCACTAAACCTGCAAGTAATACAAATACTGCCACACCTACGATAATAATAGAAATGATGATAGATTTCTCTAATAATTTCTTTTTCTTGACAGGAGTTTCTGCTTCTGCAATTGTTTCGTCTTCTGGGTTTATTCCCTCTACTACGTCAATATCTTCGATTTCAATTTCTTCTTCGTTAAGTTCCTCTACTTCGTCAATTTTTTCGATTTCTTCTTCAACGATAACTTCTGCAGATTCTTCTGTTTCTATAATATTTTCTTGTTCAATAGCATCAGTAACTTCTTCTGTTACTTCCTCTAATACTTTCTCTTTTTCATCCATAAAATGATACCTCCTTATTGATACCACTAATATGATACTATATTTTTATAATAAAAGCAATAATTTTCACACCATAATCACACAATAAATTGGAGTTACTATTAAATAAAAACGGCATCACCTTAGCAATGCCGTTATGATGTTATTCAGTTACTTTGCTACATTCCATTCCTGAAATTGTTGCTGTGTTATCTTTAACCACAAAAGACAACTGTGTATCCATTTCCTCATTATTGAGGACATATGTAATGATAATTTTGTCATCCTTTATAGTATACTCACCGTTAGTAACCTTTTTGCCGTTAAGTTCCTTAAGTGCAAAAGTACCATCCTGATTAAACACATAAGTAGTACCAAAAGAATCGTTCTTCCACTCGCCGATCAATTCATCAGAATAAACAGGGTCTTTAACTTCAACATCAACAATGTAAGAATCAACCTGATCAAGAGTATAAACAACAGAACCATCTGCAATACTTAACTGTAGATTACGGTCTTTAAATGCACCACCTAAAACCTGATAATCCATAGAAAGTGAATAATCACTACTACCATACACGCAATTTATTGTTTTGCTTTCTTCGTTAACTTCCCAAGTGCCGTACTGTGACACAGAATCAACTGTATAAACGAAAGTACCGTCCTCGTCAAATGTGTAGAACACGTCGCTACCGTCTTCTTCGGAGATCACCTGCCAACTACCTGTGATAGATTTACTGTAAAACACACCGATATTCTTAAGCACAAGTAGGGTTACTGATGTAATAATAGCAACTGCAAGTAGAATTGATACTATAATTACTGCAAGTTTATTTTTTGAAACAAATTCTTTTACCTTACAAGGTTTTGCTTCGCATTTATTTTTAGCCATATTAGTATACCTCCGTGATAATACTTTAGTTATAATACAATATTTTCTAAACAAAATCAAGATTTTTGCCAAAAATACTAAAAATGTGACATTTTTACCGTTTTAATTCTCTTAAGTAATTGTAAATAAATTCCAAATATGGTATATTTGTATGGAATTTGTTTATAATTTATCAAGTGATTAGTTTCACATGGAGGTAATTTTATGAATTTTATGGATAGTTATAAAGTTTGGCTTGAAAAAGCCACCGAAGATAAAGATATTATTGCCGAATTAGAAAGCATCAAAAACGACGAGAAAGAAATTTACGAGCGTTTTTACAAGAGTTTGGAATTCGGCACAGCAGGTTTGAGAGGCATTATTGGTGCAGGATCAAACAGAATGAATATTTACGTTGTACGTCAGGCTACACAAGGTCTTGCTAATTACATTATCAAAAAATACGGCACGGGTGCAGTGGCTATCTCTCACGATAGCAGAATTAAGGCTGACCTATTTATGAACGAGGCAGCAAAGGTACTTGCTGCTAACGGCATTAAGGTTTATATTACAACTGAACTTCAGCCAACTCCTGTACTTTCTTACCTTGTTCGTTACTTCAAATGTCAGGCAGGTATTATGGTAACTGCAAGCCACAACCCTGCTGCATACAACGGTTACAAAGCATATGGCGAAGACGGTTGTCAGATGACTGATGTTGCTGCAAATGCAGTATATGACGAAATTCAGAGCCTTGATATGTTTGATGATGTTAAGACAATGGATCTTCAGGCTGCTATTGACAAGGGTATTGTTGAATATGTTAAAGACGAGGTTTACACAAGTTACATTGGCGAAGTTAAGAAGCAACAGATCAACCCAGGCGTATGCAAAGATGCTGACCTTAAGGTTGTTTATACTCCACTAAACGGCGCAGGCAACAAACTTGTTCGTCGTATTCTTAACGAAATTGGCGTAACTGATATTACTATGGTTAAGGAACAAGAAAACCCTGACGGTAACTTTACTACTTGCCCTTACCCTAACCCAGAAATCAAAGAAGCATTGCAGAAAGGTCTTGACCTTTGTGAGGAAGTTCAGCCTGACTTACTGCTTGCTACTGACCCTGATGCAGATCGTGTTGGTATCGCAGTTAAGGACTACGATGGTAGTTACAGACTTATTACCGGTAACGAAGACGGCATTATGCTTACTGAGTACATTCTTTCTAACAGAAAGGCTAACGGCACATTACCTGAAAATCCTGTTATGGTAAAAACTATTGTTACATCAAAGTTAATTGAGAAACTTTGTGACAAATACAATGTTGAATTAAAGAACGTACTAACAGGCTTTAAGTATATTGGTGAAGTTATCCTTAACCTTGAAAAAGAAGGCAAAGAAGACAACTATGTGTTTGGTTTTGAAGAAAGTTACGGCTATCTTGCAGGCTCTTATGTAAGAGATAAGGATGCAGTTGTGGCATCTATGCTTATTTGTGAAATGGCTGCTACATTTAAAAAACAGGGTATATCTCTTGCTCAAGTTATTGATGGTCTTTACGAGGAATTCGGTTACTATCTTAACACTACCCTATCCTTTGAATTTGCAGGTTCAGAAGGTATGCAGAAGATGAGCGACATTATGGTTGCTATTCGTGACGAAATGCCAACAGAAATTGCAGGTTATAAGGTAATCAAAACAAAAGACTACAAGTTAAGTGTTGAAAAAGACATTGTAACAGGTGCAGAAAAAGCCATTGACCTACCAAAGTCAAATGTGCTTCAGTTCGACCTTGATAATGAGCATATGGCTATTGTTCGTCCAAGTGGTACTGAGCCAAAGATTAAGGTTTATATTACTGCTGTTGGTAAAGACAAGGCCGACGCTAAGGTAATTACTGATAACATTGCAAATAATATGAAAAAACTACTAAACGTTTAATACTATAAAGTTTAAAAAACAAAAGTCACAAGCTAAATTTGGCTTGTGACTTTTTTATTTAATAGGAAACTTCAATTTTTGCTAATAACTTTAGAAATTCCTAAGTTCTTTTGTTTCTTAAAAAACGCTGTAATCTTCTTATTAAATAAAAACAATTTATATTCCCCACTCAGTAGTGCACTGCGTGCACACGAGCGATGGGTAGAAGAAAACGTACACAACCAGTATGTGCGTTTTCTTGTTTTTTCTATTGACTTTTTCGAACATATGTTTTATTATTGTAGTATAAACTTTTATTAGAGGAATTATGAGCCAAAGAATTATACTGCACAGTGACTGCAATAGTTTTTATGCAAGTGTTGAGTGTTTGCACAATCCTCACCTACGCAATAAACCTGTGGCAGTTGCAGGCGATGCCGAAAACAGGCACGGAATTATACTTGCAAAAAATGAAATAGCAAAAAAATACAAAGTGCAAACAGGCGAACCTATATGGCAGGCAAAAAACAAATGTCATGAACTTGTTACTGTAGGCGCTCGATTTGACTTGTATCAAAGATTTTCTAAAATGGCAAAAGCCATTTATGCTGACTATAGCAATCAGGTGGAAAACTTTGGACTTGACGAAGCATGGATTGACATTACGGGCAACCCCTACCAAAAAAGTGGTATGGATATTGCCAAGGAAATAAGCGATAGAATTAAATATGAGTTAGGGATAACCGTAAGCATAGGTGTTAGTTTTAACAAAATTTTTGCAAAATTCGGTAGCGACTACAAAAAGCCTGACGCCATTACTGAAATAACTAAGGATAATTACAAAACTATCGTATGGAATCAGCCTGCACAAAACCTGCTGTATGTAGGCCCTGCTACCAAAAAGAAACTCTCCTCCATAGGTATATATACCATTGGAGATATCGCCAATGCTGACCCTGTATTTTTGCGCAATATACTTGGTAAATGGGGCGACTTGATTTATAGTTTTGCCAACGGCTACGATTCCTCCCCTGTTGCTAGAATCGATGAGGATAATTCCGTTAAATCTATTGGCAATTCTACCACAACCCCAAGAGACCTTGTGAGTAACGAGGATGTTAAGTCCGTTATGTTTGTACTGTGTGACAGTGTTTGCCGAAGAATGCGAGAACAAGGTTTTGTGGCTAGAACTGTTGCTATAAACATTAGGGATAAAGAATTGTTCTCTTTTACACGCCAGATAAAACTTGACGAATACACCAACATAACAAAAGTTATTCAAACTAACGCTATGGATTTATTTTATAAAAATTATAATTGGCGCAAACCTATCAGGAGCATTGGAGTATCTGTAAGCGACCTTGCTCCTCACGGTATCAATAGTCAAATAAGCCTGTTTGATGATGAGAAAAAGAGATTAAAACAAGAAGAACTTGATAAAACATTGGATAAATTAAAAGTCAGATTTGGCAACTATAGTATACGAACAGGCAACCTGCTTGTTGACAGAAGACTAACTGACTTCAACCCAAAAGATGACCATACTATTCATCCTGTGGGATATTTTTAGGAGGTAAAGTATGAAACGATATGTAACTGTTACTGCGATTTTTGATGAAGACGGCAACCTTCTGCCGTTGAGTATAACTTGGGAAGATGGCAGAAAATTCCCCATTGATAAAGTCAGTGACATACGGTATGCTGCCTCATTAAAAGCAGGAGGCGCAGGGATTAGATACACCGTAAGCATTGGAGGTAATCAAAAGTACCTTTTTCTTGAAGATAATAGATGGTTTGTAGATGCAAATTAAAAAGCCGAGAAAGCATAACTTTCTCGGCTTTTGTTATTGAGAATTTTCTTTATAAACAAAGTGGACATTGTAATCATTAAAAGGAACCTCGATAGAAGCGATGTCACCGTACTCCTCGTCACGATTAACAATGAACTCTTCTTGGTCACCATTATCAAAGTTAGCGTAGATAATTTCCTCTTGCCAATCGTACTTATATGTACCTGTATGACTTCCGTCTGTTGGAGAACCTACTCCCATCCAAAAATCAAAGGTGCCATCCTCATTGAATTTCATAGAGCCTGTGTAATCGTATTTTGAGGCATTAACATAAACTTCTGCCAAATCTACGTTGTTCCCTTCAGCGTCATATGCAACAATTGGCACCCATGACGCTCTTATATCCTTTGCCTCTCCGTTTACTATGTAATTATAAATGCACAAAAAAGCAACACAGGCAACAAGCACAACAACGGCAGAAATCCAACCGATTACTGCTTTGAGTTTACTGGACTTTTGAGGCTTGACTGTAGCCTTTTTGGTGTTTTTCTTCTTTTTCTTACTCTTACTCATTTGAACTCTCCTGTTGTTTTTTCATTTCTATAAGCACTCGACGCTTGAGCATCTTACCATTAAAATACAAATATTCATCGCCGTCTTTATTCTCATCTAAATCTAACATAGAAAAATCGAGTTTTTCTTCATCAAGAATAACTTTGTTTCTATTATATTGGCCATTGATTTTATTTTCAATTTCATTTGCTTTTTGAGTTTTGCTCATAAATAAATTCATCATATCATCGTAGATATAAAAATTTACCATCATTGAAACAGTAGACGGTACAATAAGCACAATAAACACAAGTAACAACCAAGGCAATGTAATATAAAAAGTTGCTCCAATAAGAAGTATTAAGAGTAAGCCTAAAGTTGCAAAGAAATTGTTTTTTATTTCTCCAAAAGAAAATAAGAAACAGTTTTTGTAAATATCTTTTAGGGATAATTCAACGCTTACAGTCATAATTGGAACATAATATGCACCAAATAAAAAAGCAATAGCGATTATTACAACTAAACCTAACAATACATAAAAGAAACCACTTTCACGTGACAAATTCCAATATAGTCTGATTGCAAAATAACAAGCAAGAGTGGCTACATATAATATTGCAGAATGAGAGAAAAATTTTAAGGTGTTTTCTTTAATTCCTTTAAAGAATAATTTAAAAACAGATATTGACTCATTGCCCCTGATTATATCTCGTGATACCAAAGTGACGCCCGCAACAAAAGGTGCTAACAAAATTATTGGCAATAAGAATACAAACGCAGAAACCATTCCTTGAATAAGTGTGCTTAAATACACGCATAGAACAACTGCCACTACCAACGGAATAGCAAACAACAAATTGACTAATATCAATTTGGAAAAGTTCTTGAAATATATTTCAAAGAATTTTATAAGTCTCATTTTTTTGTTTTCCAAAATTGTACCCACTTTCCTAACTAAAGTTAAACAGTCCTCCGAATAGTCCCCACAAAGCCATATCAATTATTGCAGAAAATAATGATATTAGTAAGTATTTAAAACTATGCTGCAAATATAACATTGTAGGAGATTTAAAAGAAAAACTATCGGCTGAATATAATTTTTTCACAAGTCTTTTGTTAAGGCTCAAAGAAGTTGCGCATTGATACACAAGTGCCATACTGAATAGGAATATACCAGGAAGCAAAATAACAAGATAAAATATTGCTCCCTTAAAGCCAAAACTTGTAAACAAATATCCTGCTGATATTCCTACGCCAAAGCCTTTGAACAAGATTATAAACGGCAAAAACGCCATTCCCCACAAAGCAAAACCCATCAAAAACGCTGAAAGCAAAAACAAAAAATTAGAGGCAAAACTTGCACAAAATGCTCCAAAAAAGCCATTTTCCATACGCTCTGATATGTTAGTTACAAAGAATATATCAAGTTTGCTTAAAGCGTTGTCTGTAATTTTATTGTAAAATATTGAACCAAAAGCAAGGCCCAGTATGAGCATAAACGTAAAGAAAAACACTGAACCGTAGTGCTTTATCAAGTATTTAAAATCAATGCTTTGTGTTGACTTTTTAGACTTGATTTTTTCTTTTTTGAGTCTTTTGTTAAAGGTGAAAACTAAACCCTTCATACTATCCCTCTTTCAGTACTTGTCCTACTGAAAAATATGCAGGAAGGGTTAGTTTTAGAATATTATAATTTAAAACTTGAATTACTTGAACAAGTATAAGATAGTTTGTAGTAATTATAATTGCCGTCACGAAGGTAATCGCCAAAGAAAAACACTTCGATTTCATCTACTCGGCGATACAACAATCCCTTGTAACAATTACCTGATGCATGATGATACGCAAGGTAATTCTTTGCAAAAGTATCTAACTTAACATTATTGAGGTTTCTAACCTCCGTATTAGTTGTGCGACGTGTTATGTCTGACACTTGAATGTAGCCTATTGTTTCTTCATCTAACTGAATTTTGTACCAATTATCATCATAAACAGTTGTATTTACAAGAGTAACCTCAGTACCACCCAACAAAGTTGCTAATGTTGCAGAGGTTGAATCTGCTTTTTTCTTTACTTTTGCATTATATGTACTTACAAATCCGGTTTTCTTGTAAGACTCAGAGCCGTAACTATCAAGCAAAGTATTGAGAAGTTCGCTATTGTTACTGATACTATATGCACCTAAGTTGTATGAAAAATCTACCAAAGCATCAAACTGATATTGGCTGAATTTGATTTTGTTTGAAGTTAAAACCTTATTAACTTGTGAGGTATAACCTGATTCATTAACAGTATTTACAAGGAAGGCAAATGCTTCTTTTTTTGTCATACCGTTGTAGAATGTTGCACCCTTGTAAACAACCCTGCCATAGCCAACAGTTGGCACTCCACCTGCGATAGTATCGGAATATACCGTACCCACAAAACCCTCATAATTTGCGATAAGATTTATTAAATCAGTTGTTGCACGTCTTTCGCCGTAAGCAACTGCCTTGCGGTCTGTGGTGGAATTTACAAAGGTTGTGCAATCGCCTGAACTGCAAGTCTGATAACTTGATGAGGCTGTTTTGCTATAAGCAACTACGGTATATTTACCTGCAACTGTGAGAGCCTTACTTGCACTCCAAATATAACGGCCATCCTCGGTAATTTTGGTGGGGTTCTTTAATTTTGATACGTTACCGTTAGGATCTGTGATTTCAAATTTTACATTTGACCTCAAAGTATCTGTAATTGCATAGAAAGTTACGGTATCGCCAAGAGAGGCTGAGTTTTCAGATGTATAAACAAAACGCACACACTCAGGGTCGGTTACTGTTACAAAGCAATCAACTGCACCTGATGAAGTTGATGCAGTAATTATTGCAGTACCCTTTGCCCTACCAAGAACAAAACCACCGTCAACAGTTGCAACACTTGTGTTGCTTGATGACCATGTTACACCAGAAGTTGAAGAAGTCAGGTATAAAGTCATACCCTGATTCACTGTGCCTGTTTTGTGAGATATGTTAACGCTTGTACCACTTGTTACTGTGAACTTTTGAGTTTTGGTAAGAGTACCACTTGTAACTGTTACTTTTGCAGTACCTGCGCCAACCGCTGTAACCAAACCACTATTTGATACAGTCAAAACATTTGTGTCTGAACTTTTGTATGTATAGTCGTATTTACCACCACTCGGCACTATTGTTGCATAACAACCTGCGTATAAACTCGTTTTGGAAACAGACAAAGTGATAACTCGCTCTGTAAATTTTACTTTGAAAGTTTTGGAATCGGACTTACTACTGACAGTAAACGTAACCGTACCTGCTTTTTTAGGAGTTACAACACCTTTGCTACTTACTGTTGCAATAGAAGTGTCTGAACTTGAGTATGTAACTACTTTTGGGCAAGTTGCAGAAATTGTAAAAGTATCATCAAGGAAGCAAGTTGTAGGAACAGTACCTAAAGTTACAGTTGCATTCTTGACAGTTAATGTACTGCTACTTGTTTTATTCTTTGCCTTTGCTGTTATGGTAACAGTACCGTTCTTATAACTTGTTATTTTTCCGTTACTACTAACAGTTGCAACACTTGAATTGGATGAAGTAAACGTAGGTGTTGTCCCTGTAGTATTTATCACATTATATTTAGCAGAATAACCTGCATATATTGATTTAGTTTTTGGAATAAAAATTTGATTCTTTTTGATTTTGAGATAATTTTTATGTATATAACCCTTTTTACCGTTAGAAAGTTTAATCTTATACCAAGACTTGTTATAAAGTTTTGTGTTTTTGAGGGTTACGGTAGTTTTTTTGTTTAAGGTTGTGATGACTTTGTTGCTTGTGCCTGCACCTGTTCTGATATTAACATTATTATCAGTAACTTTAGCCTTTAAGTTGCAACTTGCGGCACTTGCAGAAATTACGGAAAAAGCCACAAATAAAATTACAGTTGCAACAAGTATTACAAAAGTTTTTATATGCTTCATATCATCACTCCTTTTCATTTTTTGAATAATTTATTTCTTAGGTTAAATATATAGGTTCTTAAAAATACTGTTACACACATATCGTAACAAATAAAAAACACATTACCAATTGCTAAAAATACCCAAGGAACATAGAAACCAAACAAAACAAATTCTTCGTCCGGTATCATTAAAATAAATTTTGCCATATAAAAGGCAACAATTACACAAATATTGAAAATTAGGTATTTTAAAATATACTGCAAAGGTTTTGATTTTATTTTTTCAATAGTCCCTTTGAGAATAGGATAAAACCCAAAGAATGCTATAAAATAAAGGACTGCTTCTTTGTCAGATACTAAAAACAGCGACAATAAAGCAACAACGCCGTAAGCCATATACGCCCACCCTATGCCAAATTCAATAGCAATTACAACAAAAAGCATTCCTGCAAAACACGGAAAAGCATATGTTCCAAAAGGGAAAATAGTTGTTATTAGCATCAAAACCAATGCAAGTGCGCAAATTATGCCACACAAAGCCGTTTTATAAGAATTTTTCATAATCAACAACAATCACACATACAATCAAGACACATTAAACCTGAACAAATATCACACATTGAACAGCCACCACCAGCAGGAACGTCTGTGTTGTAGCCACCATAACCAAAACCTTGTTGACGAGTCATATTGTTGAGGGCTTGTCTATACTCCATATTGCCGGGATCCATCTGACAAGCGTGCTGAAAATACTGTGTAGCCTGCTGTGTCCAACCTCTGTGGAAATAACACATACCACGCAAAAAGTACCACTCAGCGTTTTTGTTGCCTTGCTCGGAATCGAGGATTTTCTCTGCTTCGTCGATGCGATTCTGCTGAATCAAACTTCTTACGTTTACATACTGTGAATATCCAGAATTAGAATATCCACCACTATAACTATTACCGTTAGTACCGTTTTTGCGCATTTCCATAATGGAATCGTACGCTTCGTTAACTTCCTTCATCTTCTCCTCTGCCAAATCAGCAAGAGGACTGTCATTGTAGTTATCAGGATGATACTTTTTGGCAAGTTCTCTGTATTTTGCTTTAATTTCATCATCGGTGGCGTTTTGTGTAACGCCAAGAACTTCGTATGGATTTTTCATATTACACCTTAACTTTCATATTTTTTCAAAACATTTGTCTGCACATTAGGCAAACCTTTGAGAATAATATTATCTAAAATTCCCTTGAAATCAACTAATTCAAGCAAATTATATGCCTCATATGTCATAGCAAGTGATTGAGATAAATTGTTTTTCATTATTTCAAGTTTATTTTCTTTATAAGAATTAAAAGGATTAAAATTACCTTTTTCTCTATCTTTTTCAAAATCGTCAGCAGCATCTATAAGATATATAAATCTACCAAGTCCATAACCTATTTGGTGGAGTATTCTCTGCTCAGTTTCATCGGCAGCCTCAAGTTCCAATACTGTAGCAAGCATTTGCGCTGTTGGGTGAGTTGCCATATCAAGGTGACAATTTTCACTCTGTTCAGCCTTGAATTGATCCTCCACCATAGTCTTTACTGCTAAATCAAGTTGGGGATACTTTTTGCTTGCTTTTTTACGCCAACGAGAAGCAATAGGTTTGAGAAATTTATAAAATAACTTCTTAATTCCTTTGCTATCGGCGATATCATCAACAAGTTTGTAATATACTGTAATCACGCTGAATGCTGCAGCCTTGGAGAGATGGTCGCTGTCGGTTTTGCAGTATGAACATTTTTTTACAGGCAATACACAACAACGCTTATTTTCAAAGCCTGTGCAAGTTCTGTACTTTGACATTAAAAACATTGCATAAAAAGTGCAATCGTAACTTAATACAAAACGAGAGAATATTGAGTAGTCTTTGCCCATTTGATGACACAATGCACAGTAAATAGACTTGTATGCTTCGTACTCTTTAACGAGTAAATCGCCTTTTTCAACTTTTATATATCCAAACACGACAATTCTCCTCATATCTTCCTATTATAATAATACAATATATTCAACATTAAAACAAGTATAAATAACATAAATTAAAATACATTTTTATTGAAATATCTACCATAAGAGGATATAATGACTATATTAGTATATCAATGTGAAAGTGTGTTGAAAATAAAATGAATGTTTATGATTTTGATAATACTATTTACAAAGGTGATTCCACCTTTGATTTCTATAAATTCTGCCTAAAAAGGCACAAAAAAATTCTGACTTTGATACCAAGCCTCGTGGGCGCTTTCGTGAGATTTTATGTGTTCAAAAAAGGTACAAAGACTGAATTTAAGGAAGTTATGTATCGATTCTTGATAATAGCAGATGTAGAAAAAGACGTTGAAGACTTTTGGCAAACTCATAAAAAGAACATTAAAGAGTGGTATTATGAGCAGCAACAGGAAAGCGACATTATAATATCTGCTTCTCCCTATTTTTTGCTAAAACCGATTTGCAACGAGCTAGAAATTAAGTATTTAATTGCATCAGATGTTTGTCCCAAAACAGGCAAGTACACCGGCATTAACTGCCACGGTAAAGAAAAGGTAAGACTTTTCAATTTACAATTCACCGGTGAAATTGATGAATTTTACTCTGACAGTTACAGCGACACTCCCCTTGCAGAAATCAGCAAAAAGGCATTTATTGTAAAAGATAACAAGATAACTGAATGGAAATTCAAATAAATTAGGGCTTGCTATTGCAAGCCCTTTTCGTTTTAATCTTTGCAAGTATTACAGCAAGAACCGTTTGAATCAGTTGCATCTGCTAAATTTGGTGGAAAAAACTGCTCGGATGGGAAATCAATCTTGGAGAACATATCGCAAGGATTGTCAGTAGAAGTTACGCATTCTTTGTTTGGTACACAATAATCATATGCAGGTATAAGCATCTGTACTGCTCGCTCCAACTGAACAATTGTGAATACGCCAAAAGTAGCAAGAACAGAATTGACAGTTGCAGGTACAAAACTACCACCAAAATAGTCAATAACACAATCAGGAATATTTGATGGTGGCGCAATAGTACCTGGTACATCTACCAATGTTGCTGTTAAAGCCATAGGCTGAGCAACCTGTACCTTACCAATAGGCACGTTTGCACATTCGGTTGAAACACAAGAACTCTCACAATCACTTGTAAATACACCTACTCGGCTATCGCCACCATAGAGAATTACTCGCTTGCTGAAAACAGACAATCCGTTAACGGTATTTGGACCTGAACAAGGGCAGTTGCAACTGTTTACATCGAGAACAACATCAAAGTAGAAAGTTATATCTACTGAATAAAAACCACAATGATATGTTACAGGACATACTCTAACAACTGAGTTGACGATGTTTACTTCCATTATTCTTACTGATGTTGCTTCGCTGATAATACTTTGATTTTCCTCTGTAAAATACACTCGCATATCGGACAAACAATCTTTGTCTCCGCATGAGTCATATACCTTGTAGGCATCTATGCAAAAAGACTGACTTGGCTGAGTGTTTTCACAATTTTCTGAACTTAAAGGTACATCTGGCATAAGTAAAAACCTCCATTATGTTTATTAAGCAACTAATTTGCTCTATAACACTACATTTTATGGAGGTTATAAAGTTATGTGACAAAAAAGCGAAGCAAATGCTCCGCTTTAGTTATATTTTTTCCATTTTACAAAAGTTTGCCATCAGAGTTTTTGTGCCCTTTGTCTCAAACGAAACCTCAAGCATAGTATCGTTACCCATTTTTTCGGCTTTTAAAATCATACCTTTGCCAAACACTTTGTGAAGAACTCTATCACCAACTGAGTAGGTTGTGTTGTTAGTATTTGCTGATGGTTTTGACACTCCAACAGTAGTTGGCTTGTAACCTCCGCCATTAGTTGCTGAACCTACTGTCACCTTATTAGCACCGTAAGAAGGCTTTGCAGATACAAAAACAGTTTCACCGGTATTCTCAACTAATTCGTTAGGAATTTCATTAACAAATCGAGAAACTGCGTTGTGGGTTGTTGAACCGAATAACATTCTATTCTTTGCCTTTGTAAGATACAATTTTTCTTTTGCTCTTGTAATACCAACATAAGCAAGTCGGCGTTCCTCGTTGAGTTCGTCAGGATTAGAGAAAACTGAAACTGATGGGAACACGCTCTCCTCCATACCTGCAATAAATACCACAGGGAACTCAAGTCCCTTAGCGCTATGGAGTGTCATCATAACAACTGTGTCTGCATTTTCGTCATAGTTGTCAATATCAGTTTGCAAAGAAATTTCTTCCAAAAATGCAGAAAGGCTTGCTTCGTCGCCGTATTCCTCTTCGAACTTAATGATATTTGACTTTAATTCCTGAATATTCTCAACACGAACGTCAGGATTTTCCTTTTCAGTTTTTATATAATTTTCGTACTCAGTATGTTCCAAAATTAAGTTGTATATTTCTGCTAAAGAATAATCTCCACTATCTACAGCATCAATAAGACCGTTAATTAGAGCAACAAATTCCTTAAATTTTGCAGTTGCTCTTGATAAGTCGGGATAATCTTCGCTGTGAGATATAACCTCAAACAAACTGATATTTAAAGATGAAGCAATGGTCGAAGCCTTGTCCATAGTAGTTTTACCTATACCACGCTTAGGAACATTGATAATACGGTTAAGGCGAACATTATCGTTGGGGTTATCAATAACACGCAAATATGCAGTCATATCCTTGATTTCCTCACGATCATAGAAACGATGTCCACCGATAATTCTGTGAGGAATACCACTACGAGCAAACACCTGCTCAATTGCATTGGACTGAGCATTCATACGATATAAAACTGCGTAGTCGCTGAAATTTCTGCCCTTTGCCACACCCTCTACAATCTGTTGAGCAATATAAGAAGCCTCGTCACGTTCAGACCCTGCAGTATGAACTGTAATTTTGTCGCCTGTTTCATTCTCTGTCCATAAAGTTTTGCCTTTACGAGCAGTATTATTTTCTATAACATTATTGGCAGCATTAAGAATTGTCTTTGTGCTACGGTAGTTCTGCTCAAGACGAATAATCTTTGCACCCTCAAAAGTGTTCTCAAAAGACAAAATATTCTCGATAGTAGCACCTCTGAATTTGTAGATACTTTGGTCGTCATCACCAACAACACAAATATTTTTGTGCTTGTCAGCAAGCATACTAACAAACTTGTACTGAACTTTGTTAGTGTCTTGATATTCATCTACCATTATATATTTAAACAAATTCTGATAATAAGAGAGAACTTCAGGCTCTTGCTGAAAGAGTTTGACTGTATTGCACAGCATATCATCAAAGTCCATAGCGTCAGAATTTACTAGTTCTGACTGGTACAGTTCATAAACTTTTGCGATTTTTTCACGACGTATATCGCCTGATGCCTTTTTAAGCATTATTTCCGGAATTTCCATTTTATCTTTTGCCTTGGAAATCTCAGACAAAATTGACTTAACAGGTAAATATTTTTCCTCTATATTAAGTTGCTTGAGGGCTTTTTTGATAAGACTCTTCTGGTCTGCGCTGTCATAGACAGTAAAATGGGTGGAATAACCAATTCTATCGCCATATCTGCGCAAAATTCGAGCGCAGGTTGAGTGAAAAGTAGCCGCCCAAATTTCATCGCCACCCTCTGCAACTGCGTTGCAAATACGCTCTTTTAACTCACCGGCAGCCTTGTTGGTAAAAGTGATAGCAAGAATCTGCCAAGGTTTGCACAAGTTACTTTCAAGTATGTATGCAATTCTATTAACGAGTACAGTTGTTTTTCCTGAGCCAGCACCTGCAAGAATAAGCAAAGGGCCCTCTGTACAAAAAACTGCTTTTTGCTGCATATCGTTCATATGTGAATAATGCTGTTTGATATTATCTGTCATATTAAAATTCCTCTTACAAATAGTAGTGCTATTATAACACAAAACAATAAAAGCCACAACTTACAAAGTTGTGACTTTTAATTCTAATTTAGAATATTACTTTCCACTGCGAACGGTATATTCTGTAACATCAGGGATAGTTTCGCCATCAATCTGAAGTGTACAAGGTTTGTCAAACTTAACGGTTATATTTTTACCTGATAAAGTAACTACTTGCTTTTTGTGTTCTATGTGCTTACCCTCAAAAATTGATGGAAAAATCATTAGTGTACGAATATTACTTGTGCCATATAATGTTACGAATGTTATTGTGCCCTCCTCGTTATTACGAACCTGTTCAGGAGCACACATCATACCACCACCGTAGTAACGCCCATGCATTGTTGGTGCTATCCAAGCCTTTGGAAAGTAATACTCTTTGCCATCAACTATAACAGTAGCGTTGCGAGGTTTAAAGTAAAAAAGCAAACCCTTAATTGCAATAGCGGTGTAATTAACAGGTTTTGTGGAAGTTGCACGCATTTGATCGCCAACCTCACAGCAATAACCATCTATACCATAACCAACGCCGTTAATAAAACGATAGTCTTTGCCTTTTACGGTAACTATTGGTAGGTCTTTTATGTAATCGTTAATTAGGAAAGGTTCACATCCTTTTTCTTTGCCTACATCTTTAAGAAAATCGTTGCCACTACCTGTTGCATAATAATAAAAAGGGTTTTTAATATCCATATCTGCAACATTATTTATAAAGTTATTGAGAGTACCGTCGCCACCACTAACGATGATTTCATCCTCAGGTGTAACCTGACTAATAAATTCTGAAAAATCATTAATTGTAATAACATCGGTATAAATAAGTTCTTTATCTGGATAAATTGCATCGAGATTTCTTGCTGCGCTATCTCCTACTGATGTACCAGAAGTAGAATTATACAATACATAAGTTTTCATATTTCTATCCCCTTTTAAGAACGATACAGTAATTATAGCAAATTGTTGATTACTCTACAATACAAGTGATAATAATTCACGGTAATAGGGCAGTGCACAAGCACTGCCCTATATTATTCTAAATCTTCGTAAATATATTTTTGCACATCAGATTTAAGGGTATCCCAGTTGTTAACCTGAATTATCCAAGCGCCTGCAGATGAATAACTTTGTGACCATTCGCCGTCATCAGGCACACATCTACCTTCAGTATCATAGTTAAGAAACTTTGAGCCTCTCTCGGCATACCACTCAAAATCCTCTGTAGTAAGGTCAGTTGAAACATTGCCAACCAAAGCATTTGCAGTTGATAGAAGTTGTGATGCACTACTGTTTGCATATCTATTGATAAGAGCCTCAATTACTCTTCTCTGACGAGAAGTACGCACAAAATCGTTACCACTAAAGCCGTTGCCACCTCTGTCACGACATAACCACAAAGCCTGCTGACCGTTGAGAGTGACATTGCCACCACTTGCAGGAACATAGCCAACAGAGGTTTGACCGTTTCGACTGATTTGCCAGTTAATGTAACCTGCTTCATCAGCAGAAATATTTACATTTACTCCACCAACAGCATTGATTAAATTTTTAAATGTGGTGAAGTTGGTTGATACATAATTGTCTATCTTGATACCATAAGTACTCTCGATAGTATCTACTACAAGGTCTGCGCCACCTAAAGCGAAAGCAGAATTCAACTTGTTACCACCCCTGCCAGGAATTGTAACATAAGTATCTCGCATAAAGGAAGTTAGTTTGATTTTGCCAGTATTACTATCAACTGATACAAGCATCATACAGTCACTTCTACCAGCATTACTCTCGGCATCAATGCCAAGGAACAATACATTCTTGATGTTAGAATTGGTATATAAACCATCTTCTTTGTGTGTAACACCAGGTTTAAATCCTAATTTATCCTCGTTGATTTTCTTATACACCCAACCGTCTTTTGAGTCAAATTTATAAAGCACAAATACAGTTCCGTCATATTCTTTGTTCTCAATAGTGAAATAAATTTTGTCAGTACCTTTCTCAAGGTCTGTTACCTGCTCTGTAAAGGTAATGCCGTCTGTGAACTTCTCTGTAACTATCTCAAGGGCATCGTCTGTGGAATTGCCTTTGATGGCTGTAAGGGTAATCTCCTCACCATCAGCAAGAATTGCAGATTCGTAAGAGTATCTATTCATTACCTTGTTATATGTAATTGTGAAATGTGTATTGTTAGTTTGGTACAAATCAGAAGTTCGTACTACATCGGCTTCAACTATATACTGTGAGCCGTCGTCACTTTTATTTTTGGAGATGATTTCAAGAGATGAAACCTCAAAATCAACAACCTCTTCCCCTACCTGAATATTGGTGACAGATTTATCTTTGTTCAAATCAGAAGTTATGCTCTCAACATCGGGAATTCCAGAAAAAACAAAAAAGAAAAGTAAACAAGCAACAACTAAAACTACAACACCTGCAGAAATAGATAAAATTGTTATTTTCTTTTTCTTGGACATTGTTGATTCTTTCTTTTGAACGTGTTTTCCACTCATAACTAACCCACCTTATAGTAAACTGTGATTATATTTTAATACAAAAGCACCACAAAGACAATACAATATAAGAAATATGAAAAAATTGTAAATTTAATTTGCCAAGAGGTTAATATCAGATGATTTTAATAGAAAAAATATTAATTTATTATATCATAATTTTGACCCACCTTTTTAATAAAATCTAACTAAAATCGACCGTTTTTAACGGAATTTTTGCAAAAATAGAATCGCACCAGAACACCTGCAAATGGCTTTCTGATGCGATTTTTCTAATGGCTGAGGAATAGTATTTCCATCTTAAATTTCTTTCATCTCGCCTTTTGGGTTCACTTTTTACGGATAACTTCCATCTACGCTCCTCCCTAAAAATGCTCCACCGGAGCATTTTCTTTACGGTCGGCTTCGAATCCCTATTCTACGCCATATAAAAAACAAGCCACTCAAAAGAGTGGCTTGTTTTTATGGCTGAGGAATAGTATTTCCATCTTAAATTTCTTTCATCTCGCCTTTTGGGTT
>CAZVRE010000005.1:69922-70017 GCA_964629465.1 uncultured Ruminococcus sp.
CATATAAAAAACAAGCCACTCAAAAGAGTGGCTTGTTTTTATGGCTGAGGAATAGGGATTCGAACCCCAACAAACAGAGTCAGAGTCTGTATTTA
>CAZVRE010000006.1:0-69948 GCA_964629465.1 uncultured Ruminococcus sp.
GAATGCCATGTTATCATAAACTGTCATATGAGGATAAAGAGCATAGTTCTGGAAAACCATTGCGATATCTCTGTCCTTAGGTGTTACATCGTTAACTAATTTGTCACCAATGTAAAGTTCGCCCTTAGAGATATCCTCCAAACCAGCGATCATACGTAGAGTTGTTGATTTACCACAACCTGATGGACCTACAAGGATAATAAATTCCTTATCTTCGATCTCAAGGTTGAAATCAGTAACAGCAACAACGCCACCATCATAGATTTTGTAAACGTGTTGTAAAGATACACTTGCCATACATATTCCTCCAAAAATATAATCAATATAATTACATTATTTAATAGTACTATTTTATCACTATAACAAGAATAATACTATTTGCAAAGTGACTAAAATTTAGATAAACTTTTTATGCAAAACACTAAAACCACAAAATTCATATGCACAAAATTGTGCTATTTGTTTACAAATATAGCATTTTTCTCTTGTTTAGTGATATATTTACACTCTCCAAGGGATAATTTCTCGTCCAAGTCAAGACTTCCTATAGCAACTCGTTTGAGATATTTTACTGTCAAATTACAAGCCAAAAACATCTTTTTCACCTGATGATACTTACCCTCACAAATCTCAACTTCTGCTGTAGTATCTGTGCAGATTCTAAGCCTTGCAGGCAAACACTTGGTACCATCCTTAAAAACCACGCCCTGCTCAAATGCCTCTACGGTATTTTGAGTCACTTTGCCGTCAAGTTGGGCGTAATATTTTTTATAAATTTTCTTTTTGGGCGATAGCATTTTGTGAGCAAAATCTCCGTCGTCAGTAATTATCAGCAAACCCTCGGTGTCTTTGTCAAGCCTACCTGCCGGAAACAAACCTTTGCGATGCATTTCAGCAGGCAAAATATCAATAACCGTCTTGTCTTTGTTATCAGCAGATGCAGACACTACTCCTTGAGGTTTATTCATCATTATGTAAACAAACTTTTTAAATTCCAACACCTGTCCGCAAACCTTAATGAGGTCTGTATCCTCGTTCACTTTAAAATCAGGTTTGGTGACAACCTCACCGTTTACAGTAACTTTCTTTTGTCTTATTAACTTTTGGACATCTTTTCGTGAGCCCACTGACTGGGACACCAAGATTTTATCCAGTCTATCCATAATTTTACCTTAATAAATCAAGTATTTCTTGTGGTGTATGTACCCAAGCCACAGGATTGTACTTTTGCATCTCCGCATTATCGCCATAGCCATAACTGCAAGCAATAAAGTCCACTCCACTTTCCATAGCGCCTTTGGCATCATACCAGGTATCTCCCAGCATAACTGCTTGTTGTGTTGTGCCTCCAAGCACCTTAATAGCATAAGGTATCAAGTCTTTTTTGTCCTTGCGAGTGCACTCTCTATCGGAACCACAGATTGCATCAAAATACTTAGTGAGTTTTATATCATCCATTACTATTTTTGCAGTAGGCTCCAGTTTTGAGGTGCAAATTGCAAGTTTATAACCTGCAGATTTTAGTGTGACAAGCACCTTCTCAATGCCGTCATAAGGCTTGTTCAAGAACCTGCCCTCGTTAGCATAATGGTCTTTGTAAATATTATAACCTGTGTCCCACATTTCCGGGGGAAGTTTGCAAATATTCTTTAGAGTATCCAAAAGTGGTGGCCCGATGTATTGAGTATAATCTGACAAATCTACACCCTGAATGTTCAAATCTTGGAGAGTTGCTTCAAGGCTTTTTCTTATGCCTATACCACTCTCCGAAATCGTACCGTCAAGGTCAAACAATATATACTTATATTTCATTGAACTTTTCGTCTGCTTTCTTTTGGAATTTGTCAGCCTTAACC
Organism: uncultured Ruminococcus sp.; assembly: GCA_964629465.1. Lineage (GTDB taxonomy): Bacteria > Bacillota > Clostridia > Oscillospirales > Acutalibacteraceae > Ruminococcoides. The sequence goes on from CAZVRE010000006.1 coordinate 1,857, forward strand.
GAAACTCGTGTGTGAGTACCTACTGATACAGTTCCCTTTTTGTCGTATGCTTCTACGTCAAACTTAAATGTTCTGCCGTCAGTTTCTTTGAGGGTTGCCTTTGCCCACACAAGAGCACCTATAGGAGTTGGGCTTGTGTGATTTATAGAAACCTCTGTGCCAACTGTGGTATAACCTTCATCAAGGCCTGTTTGTGCAAGTTCAGCAGCAGCATTCTCCATTAACGCTACCACCATAGGAGTAGCAAACACTCTCAAGTCTCCGCTACCAACTGTAACGGCAAGTTTGCCCTCTGTTACTTCAGCAACTTTTGTAATGTTATCGCCTATATTTAATTCCATAAAATTAGCCTCCACTATATTGAGAAATTATTAAATCTATGTTATAATGTGTCATTATACATATATAATAACAATTATTTTGAAATACTGCAACAAAAATACTTGTATTTTTGAATAAAAGGAGTAATAAAATGAAACTTGGTATTGTTGGTTTACCAAACGTAGGTAAAAGCACATTATTCAACGCTATTACAAATGCCGGTGCTCAGTCTGCAAACTACCCTTTCTGCACAATTGAGCCTAACGTGGGTGTTGTGGCAGTTCCTGACAAGCGCCTGGATAAACTTGCAGAAATGTATGACCCTGACAAATACACCCCAGCAAGCATTGAGTTCGTTGATATTGCAGGTCTTGTAAAGGGCGCTTCCAAGGGCGAAGGCTTGGGCAACAAGTTCCTTGCTAACATTAGAGAATGTGACGCTATTGTTCACGTTGTAAGATGTTTTGAAAACACAGATATCGTTCACGTTGAGGGTAGTATTGATCCAAAGCGTGATATCGAAACTATTTCTCTTGAACTTATTTTGGCTGATGTTGAAATGATGGAAAGAAGAATTGATAAAACTAAAAAACTCCTCAAGGGTGACAAGAAATATCAAAAACACCTTGATTTGTTTGAGAGAGTTTTGGAAGCTCTTAACGAGGGCAAAGCAGCAAGGTCAGTTGAAATGGACGAAGAAGATCAGGTTATTATGCAAGAAGTTGCTCTACTTACAACAAAGCCTATCATTTATGCCGCTAATATGAGCGACGAGGACTTTGCTAACGGTATTGAGGGTAATTCTTACCTTGATATGGTTAAAGAAATCGCCACAGAGGAGCACGCTGGCGTGCTACCAATCTGTGCACAAATTGAAGAAGAAATCGTTGATATGGACAGCGAAGAAAAGGAAATGTTCCTTGCTGATTTAGGTTTACAAGAAAGTGGCCTTGACAGACTTATCAAAGAATGTTACGACCTATTGGGACTTATGAGTTACCTAACTGCCGGCAAACCTGAAGTAAGAGCATGGACTATCAAGAAGGGCACTAAAGCCCCACAGGCTGCAGGTAAAATTCACACCGACTTTGAGCGTGGTTTTATTCGTGCAGAGGTTGTATCCTTTGACGATTTGATGGCTTGTGGCTCTATTGCCGCTGCTAAAGAAAAAGGCGTTTACCGTAGCGAAGGTAAAGACTATGTTATGCAAGACGGCGATGTAGTACTATTTAGATTTAATGTATAAAAACAGATCTACATAAAAACAGGGATGGCACAACGCCATCCCTGTTTTCGTTTTTAATAACCGTTTTGTTCTACCCCATATACAGCCTGCTCATGTGTAAAGCCCTCAAACTCTAACTGATCAATTAAACCTTCACGTGAGAAAGACATTGTATCCAAATATGTTTTTGCACTTTTAACTGCTTGCTCTTTCCAATCTGCTCCACAATTATCCACTGCAAATACTGCCTCTTCATTTGAATAGCCCTCAAATTCTAACTGTTCAATTAAACCTTCACGTGAAAAAGCCATTGTATTTAAATATGTTTCTGCTGATCTTAATGCATTTTTCTGTCCCATAGTTAGTTTGCTGTCAGTAGACTCAACATCATTACTTTTTTTATCACTATCATCATCTTTAACGCTATTACTATCAATTTTTTCATCACTTACGATTGTATCATCACCAACTACTTCATTAGTAGTTTCTTCTCCACTACCTAAAGCAAATAATACAAATACTCCTATCAGCATAATGGCTAAAATTAAACTAATTACTTTTTTCATTTTTTCGTACTCCTTTAAAATTTATTAAGTTAGCCGTTAATCCGGCAATAAGATAAAAAACTATATCCCACCAATCTCCTGTTCCCCGTGTCAAATTGAGATACTGCATTAGTTCAAATAACGCACCAACACTTATTACTATCAACGTGAGCACATAAGAACTACGTTGAGTAGGTTTAAAAATCGTATGCAAACCACAGCTCAAACTCAACGCCCACAAATAATCTGCCAAGTAATACTTAATAAAGTTATTGCCCTCAAAAACAAGGTTATTTCTCACAAAATTGAACGATATAAATTTACTTGCAAATAACGAAACATATGTGTTCTCTCTAAATAGAATATATATTGTTCCACCTAACAGTAATGCAGTACATCCAACGATGCAAAAAACTATCGACTTTTGTTTGTTTTTCATCATAAACATATTATAGTCATATTTATGACTATTGTCAATATAAAATTCACCTTTTATGCTAATCATATATAGGAGGTGAAACTGTTGATAAGTTACAAACCCTTTTGGGAAACATTAAAAAAGAAAAACATTACAACCTATGCTTTAATTAACAAACATAATATCAGCAGTGCCACCATAGACCGAATGAAAAAAGGCAAAGGCATAAGCACAATGAAGATCGATGATTTTTGCAGAATTCTTAATTGCGAAGTTTCAGATATAATCGAATACAATAAAGAAAAGGAATGACTCCTTCTTGTAATGGAGTCATTCCTTTTTATTTTTATCTTACTTTTTTTCTATTTAATAAATCTATAATACCTTTGACACTCTGTATGATAAATGTTGGGATAAATGCCAGTAACCAAATCAAGCCAAACTGACCTTGGCTTATTGGCACAACAGAGAACCAACCCTGAACTGTAGGAACAAATAACACAATTACCAATAGCAAAGCACCTACCAAAAAAGCGCCTACGCTATACATATTTGATAACAAACCTATCTTAAAGATTGAGTGATTGCTTCTACAGTTAAAGCCGTGGAACAAACGAGAAAGAGTAAGAGTAGCAAATGCCATAGTACTTGCAAGTCCTGCGTCACCTGCATTTAAGCCTACATAATATGCAATAAGTGTAACAACAGCAATTAGTAAACCTTGTCCCAGCATCAACCCTGCAAAGTCCCCTGTTAGAATACCTTTTTTAGGGTCACGAGGTTTTTGTTTGAGCAAATCTTTTTCTGGCGGCTCCATACCTATTGCGATAGCAGGCAAGGAGTCGGTAAGCAAATTGATAAATAACAGATGCACTGCCTCAAACGGAGCCGACAACGCCATAATTGAACAATAAACCACTGCAAAAATACCTGCCATATTGCCTGAAAGCAAAAACAAAATTGCGTTACGAATATTACGGTATACATTTCTGCCGTTGGCAACTGCCTTGATAATTGTGGCAAAGTTATCATCCTGCAAAATCATTGAAGCAGCGTCTTTGGAAACCTCTGTACCAGTAATGCCCATAGCAACACCAATGTCTGCTTTTTTGAGGGCAGGAGCGTCGTTTACGCCGTCACCTGTCATAGAAACAATATTGCCTTTCTTTTGCCATGCTTCTACAATTCTAATTTTATTTTCGGGAGAAACACGTGCATATACAGATATATTTTCTATAGTATTATCAAGTTCCTCATCGCTCATTGCGTCAAGTTCCAAGCCTGTAACAGAGATATCCCCATCGTTGAAAATGCCGATTTGCTTTGCAATAGCAGTGGCAGTAATTTTGTGGTCGCCTGTAATCATAATAGGCTTAATTCCTGCTCTTATAGCATCTGCTACTGCCTGCTTAGACTCAACTCTTGGTGGGTCTATCATAGATACCAAGCCAAGGAAAGTAAAGTCACGTTCAGTTTCTACACTTAATTCTACATCACTGTTATTAAATGCAAATGTCAAAACTCTCAAACCATTCTCGGAGAACTTTCTGTTTCTCTCAAGAATTGCTTTTTTGTCCTCATCTGTAATATCACGAACACCATTTGGAGTTACAATGCTTACGCAACGGTCAAGGATAACATCAAGAGCACCCTTTGTAAGTATATATGTTTCACCGTCAATAACAAACTTTGTACTCATCATCTTTCTATCAGAGTCAAATGGAACTTCCTCGATTCTTGCAATTTTATTACGCAAGGTGTTCTCGTTAAGTCCCATATGACGGTATGTTTCAATAAGTGCGTACTCTGTTGGATCACCAATTCCAACGCCGTCAACTATGCTTGAGTCGTTGTTAAGCACCATATTGTATAGTAGCAACTTGTGGTTAGGGTTGTCTATGTTAAGTTGTTCCTCAAGCAATACTTCACCGTCAACATAAAGTTGCTGAACAGTCATCTTGTTCTGTGTTAATGTACCAGTTTTGTCGGAACAAATAACAGACACACAACCAAGGCTTTCAACTGCCTTAAGGTCCTTGATAACTGCGTTTTCACGAGCCATTTTCTGTGTACCCATAGCCTGTACTATAGTTACAATGGAACTCAAGGCTTCTGGAATAGCGGCAACTGCTAATGCTACTGCAAACAATAAAGAGTCCATAATAATCTCGCTTGTTTTGAGCACTTCACTTGACCTTACAAAACCGTTAAATAGGCCCATACCAAACACTATGATACATATTGATATAATGATTATAGCAAGTTTTTTTGAAAAAGCATCAAGACTTTCTTGTAATGGAGTTTTCTTTTCTTTGGCAGAATTCATAAGAGAAGCGATCTTGCCGATTTCAGTATTCATACCTGTTCCTGTAACTGCCACAAGTGCTCTGCCATAAGTAACAAGGCTACCAGAATACACCATATTTGTACGGTCACCAAGAGGTACTTCTCCCTCAATAACCTGCTCGTTTTTCTCTACGTTAGTTGACTCACCTGTCAGTGAACTCTCGTTTACCTGCAAAGAGTAGTTGTTGATAATTCTGCCATCTGCAACAACCAAATCACCTGCTTCAAGAACAACTATATCGCCCTCAACAATGTTTTTTGAAGGAATTTCAATCTTAACTCCGTCACGAATTACCTTTGCGTTTGGAGATGATAAAGACTTAAGGCTTTCAAGTGATTTTTCTGCCTTAATGTGCTGAACTGTACCCAAGATTGCATTTAAGATTATTACTGCGATAATTACAATAGTACTCTCTACATTACCTGAAATCAAAGAGATAACTGCAGCAACAATCAAAATAATTACAAGCAAATCTGCAAACTGACTCAGGAACACTTGCAAGGCAGTTTTGCGTTTGCCTTCCTGAAGTACATTTTCACCGTTTTTCTCCAATATTTCCTTGGCTTTGTCAGAAGTCAAGCCTTCGCTTGTAACACCTAACTTTTCAAGGACCTTGTCTTTTGATAATTGATACCATTTTTCCATATTTGCCTCCATATAAAAAACTCTACATTAAAGGTGAGAATATTCGCAGAACATCTTGGAATAATCTCATAAATATATTTGTCTTGCAGTCTTTTTGAGTGATTAACTGACACTCATCAAGAGTGTTTAGAAAATCATCTTTAACTTCTTCAACTGCTTCGCTTCCATACATCAATGCGCCACACTCAAAATGCAGATACAAACTCCTAAAATCCATATTGATTGTACCTACTGTAGCCACTTTATCGTCAGATACAAAAGTTTTGGAGTGTATAAACCCTCTTGAATATTCGTACACTTTAACCCCTGCGTTTATAAGTTCACGATAATAAGAACGAGTTGTCATATGAACTACCCATTTATCCCACTTGTGAGGAGCAACAATTCGCACATCTACGCCACTTTTTGCTGTAAGGCACAACGCAGACACCATACTGTCATCAATAATCAAGTAAGGGGTATTTATATATAAATAGTTTTTAGCACCATTTATTATTTGCATATAAACATGCTCACCAACATCTTCCTTGTCCAAAGGACTATCACAATAAGGTTGAACATAACCTTTTGAACTTATGGTACATTCCTCGTTTTTCCAAGGATAATATATGAGGTAATCTTCATCAAACCTTGTGCACAACTCCCACATCTGCAAAAACATTAGAGTAAAACTCCAAGCCGCCTTACCTTCTATCATTACAGATGCGTCCTTCCAATGGCCGTGCTTTTCGTACTGGTTGATATATTCATCTGCAAGATTTATGCCACCTGTAAATGCTACCTTGCCATCAATAACAAGAATTTTACGGTGGTCACGGTTGTTCTGCATTACTGTCAAAAACGGACGGAAAGGGTTGAATTTTTTGCATTCTATGCCGAATTTTGCCAACTGCTTGGGATAATCTTTAGGCAAAAGTAAGAAGCACCCCATATCGTCATAAATCATTCTAACCTTGACGCCTTGCTTAACCTTTTCTTTTAGTATCTCAAGAATTGCGTCCCACATAACTCCTTCCTGAACAATAAAATATTCAAGGAATATGTATTTTTGTGCCTTGTTTAACTCCTCAATCAAATACTTAAATTTTTCCTCACCAGGTGTAAGGTATGTTGTTCTGCTGTTTTTATAAACAGGAAAGCCTGTGTGAGACTGCAAGTATCTTACTTGATGCAAATGCTCGGGTATATTTTCTTTAATTTCGGAGTCATCGCATTGGGATAATGTTACAACCTTGTTTGCCTTTTGAGTAAATCTATTTACATCTTTTGCAAATCTGTTGGTAGCAGTCTGTAATCTAAGCAAAAGGTACAATGCGCCACCCAAAATTGGGAACAAAAGAATAAGGAAAACCCATATCAATTTGTACGCACCTTTGTCATTTTGGGAAACAATATAAAGTATGGCAACAACACTCATTACTTTAAGTCCCCCATTTATTATTGTAGAAACCTGACTACTACTCACTAACAGATACACAATGCAAGCTACTTGAGCAATCAACATCAGCGCCACAAAAATTCGTTGTCTAAACAATATGCGAAGCCACTTTTTGTTCATACTTCACCCCTGTTTGATTTATCCAATAAAATAAAAAAAGACCTTTATTGTAAAATCCCACTGGAATTCCACAATAAAAGTCTCGCTCTTTAAGATATCACCGATACCGACCAACCGGTATGTGTACTGACGAATGATACCACAGATTATCTGCGAACTACTCCCCTTTATTGATTTGATTTTAACAAACTTGTGCCAAAATGTCAATAGTTATTTATAACCCCATATAAACACAAAAACACTTCCAAAGAAGTGTTTTGTGTAAAAAGAGGGGTATTTATGAAAAAAGAAAATATCAAATTGACTGTCCATATAATAAGCAATAAATGTGACAAACAAATGAATATTTATAAAACATTACACGAAAATTGATTATGATAGAAATGTGAAGATTTGCTGAATTTTAATCAATTATTATTGACTTTTACTTTTGCAAGGCTATAATATTCTAAAAGTTACAATAATTTTATAAGGAGGACTCTAATATGATTAAACAAACTTTTTATAACCTTCCTAAAGAAAAACGCGAAAAAATTATTGACGTAACAATCAAAGAATTCCAAAAAGGTAAAAAGCAGAAAATCACTATAAATAATGTTATTAAAGAAGCAGGTATTTCACGAGGCAGTTTTTATCAATATTTTGATGATAAACTGGACTTAGTGGAAGTTGTGGTTGACGATATGCTCAACAAAATGGAAGCCTATATTGAGCAACAACTTATAGAAAACAACGGCGATATTTTTGATGTATTTATTAATATTTTCGACATAATTACTCTATCAAACCCTAATGCCAAAACCTTAATAAATGTGGATATGGACGAAAATCAAAACAAACAACTCATAAGCGAATATATGCAGTACAGAAACCAAAAATACAAGCCTTTCCTAAAAATCATAGATTACATAGATACTACCAACTTCAAAAAGACTGATGATGAAAGTATTGGATGTGTAGTCACATTATTATTTGATTTAATGAAAAGTTGCATTTCCTCAGTAAATAAGAAAATCCACACCGTTGAAGAAGAAAGACGCATCTTAATAAATAAAATCGATATCATCAAAACCGGCGCATTGGCTTAACAAGAATATTCAATACAAATTTTGCTTATAATAACATCAAAGGAGTATGTATTATGAGCGCAAGTTTTGTAATTAGCACACTTGTTGGCATTGCCATAGGTGTTGTAGTTATGTGTATGTTTACCGTAGCATCACATAGCGACAAAAAATAATTAAAAACCGCTATACTCAAGGTATAGCGGTTTTATTATTTATTCAACTGTAACTGACTTTGCAAGGTTACGAGGTTGGTCAGGGTCGTTACCCTTATTGATAGATGTGTAATATGCCAAAATCTGTAGTGGAACTACTGCAGTAATAGGCATCAACAAGTCATTGTTGTCAGGAATAATAATCTTGTAATCTGCTACATCTGACTTTAATTTGTTTGCACAAACATCAGTACAAACAAGAATAACTTTTGCGCCACGAGATTTAACCTCTACAACGTTAGAAATCGTCTTTTCTATTAAATCAGTTTGTGTTGCAACTGCAATTACAGGCATACCGTCAGTAATTAGTGAGATAGTGCCGTGCTTCAATTCACCTGCAGCATAAGATTCGGAGTGGATGTAAGAAATTTCTTTCAACTTCAAAGAACCTTCCATTGACAAAGCATAGTCAAGGCCACGACCGATGTATAGCAAACTTTCTGCAGTAATCAGTTTGGAGCCAATGTACTGACAAATCTCATCAACATTTTCAATAATGTGCTGAACTTTGTCAGGTGTTTCCTGCAAATCTTCAACTAACTTTCTGCATTCGTCCTCTGTAATTATCCCTTTTGCAAGAGCAAGTTGGAACGCAAATAAATACATAACAGAAATCTGTGTAATATATGCCTTTGTTGATGCAACGGCAATTTCAGGACCTGCAAGAGTATAGACAACCATATCTGCCTCTCTTGCTATTGAACTACCCTTTGCGTTAACAATCGCAAGCACTTTTGCACCCTTTTCTTTTGCAAGTCTCAGTGCTGCCAATGAGTCAGCAGTTTCGCCTGACTGAGAAATAACAATTACCAAATCACCTTCGCCGATAATTGGATCTCTGTAACGGAATTCAGACGCAATATCAACATCAACAGGTACTCTTGCCAATTTTTCGATAACATACTTGCCAACTACGCCTGCGTGCATAGCAGTACCACAAGCAACAATCTTAATTGACTTAAAGTCCTTAATCATATCATTGGTAATACCACACTCATCAAGGCAAGGCAAACCGTTCTTAATACGAGGAGCAACTGTTGTTTTGATAGCGGTTGGCTGCTCGTTGATTTCCTTAATCATAAAGTGAGGATATCCACCTTTTTCTGCTGCTTCCATATCCCAGTCAGCAGTCTTCATTTCCTTTTCAATAGAATTTAAGTGACTGTCAACAAATGTAACTCCGTCGTGTGTTAATGTAGCAATTTCATCGTGCTCTAACAAATAATAATCTTTGGTGTACTGCAAAATAGCAGGAACGTCAGAAGCAATAAAACACTCATTTTCTGCTACACCTACAATTAGCGGGCTCTCACGACGCACAGCATAAACTCTGTCAGGATAATCTCTGAACATAATTCCCAAAGCAAACGAACCTGTAACTTCGCCCATTACTCGGTCGATAGTTTCCATTGGGTCGCCGTGATAGTAATAATCAAGCAACTGAGCAACAACCTCTGTGTCAGTTTCTGACAAGAAAGTTCTGCCCTTCTTTATTAAAAATTCTTTTAATTCTTGGTAATTTTCAATAATACCGTTATGTACGATAGTAACTCTTGCACCACTGTGAGGATGTGAGTTTACATCAGAAGGCTCACCGTGTGTAGCCCAACGTGTATGACCAATACCAATGTGGCCCTCAGGCTTACCAACAGTCTTCAACTTGTTTCTTAAGTTATCAAGTTTACCTTCAGTTTTAACAGTAACAATATCATTATTTTCATCAAACACCGCAATACCTGCTGAATCATAGCCACGATATTCCAGTTTTGTTAAAGCACTTACAAGCACTTCACTACAATCTTTAGGCCCTACATAACCTACTATTCCGCACATAATAATCCTCCCAATTATGAATTCGATGCGTGATTAAATGTCGGTACAATTTGCGCTAACATTTCAACAATCTTATCGCTTTCGTTTGCATCAGCATATTCTTGAATTTTCTCAAGTTTTGCAAGCAAATCTCCAGCGTCAATATCAATCTGGTTACCAATAAAAATCTTTTTGTTAGAAGTTTCCTTAAGACCTTCTTCGTCCATAAGCAATTCTTCAAACAATTTTTCGCCAGGTCTAAGTCCTGTAAATTTAATCTCTACATCTTTATACGGAACTTTGCCGTACATACGGATAAGGTTTTCTGCCAATGTAGTAATCTTTACAGGTGCACCCATATCAAGTACAAATATCTCGCCACCATTTGCCATAGATCCTGCCTCAAGAACAAGAGAAACAGCCTCAGGAATAGTCATAAAATATCTGATAATATCAGGGTGTGTAACAGTTACAGGCTTACCACTTTCTATCTGGCGACGGAACAGTGGAATAACCGAACCGTTTGAGCCCAACACGTTACCAAATCTTGTTGTAACAAATTCAGTATGGGTACTGTGCTGTGCTTTGTATTGAATAATCATCTCACAAACTCGCTTAGTGCACCCCATTACGTTAGTTGGGTTTACAGCTTTGTCTGTAGAAATCATTACGAACTTGTCTGCATTATAAAATTCTGCCAACGTTGCCACATTAAATGTGCCAAAAATATTGTTCTTAACTGCTTCTTCAGGCACTGTTTCCATAAGAGGAACGTGCTTGTGAGCAGCAGCGTGGAACACGATGTTAGGTCTGTACTTCTTAAAGATTACATCCATCTTGTTGTAATCTCGAACAGATGAAATCAATGTAACAAGATTCAAGTCAGTTCCGTGCTCCAAAATCAATTCCTGTTGTAAATCATATGCGTTATTCTCATAAATATCTACAACAATTATTTGCTTTGGATTATAACATGCTATCTGGCGCACAAGTTCAGAACCAATAGAACCACCACCACCAGTTACCATACAAACCTTGCCTGATATAAACTTTTCGACTTCTTCTTTATCAAAAGAAATAGGCTCACGTCCAAGCAAATCTTCAATTTTAATATCAGCAACCTGAGAGATAAGTTGAGTATGTTCCTCATCAAATAAAAGGTTGCCCAAATAAGGAATAACCTTTATTTTACAATCAGTTTTGGAGCAAATATCTAAAATTCTGCGACGATTTTCCTCGCTACAAGAAGGAATCGCAAACAAAATCTGCTTAATTTTGAAAGCCTCAACAACGCCAGGAATATCCTCAGTTGTTCCAAGAACTTTCATACCATTTACACGAGTATGAATTTTGGTAGTATCATCATCAACCAAACCTACAGGCTCAATATTGTGCCAAGGGTTATAAGCATCGTACTTTGAATTTTCAAGTTCGGACAAAATCATACTTGCTGCACGACCAGCGCCTACAATAAGTGTGCGCTGAATATCCATATCCTGACCTGCTTCAATTAAATTAAGAAATGCTTTTCTAAAGAAAAATCTAAAAGCAATTACACCCAATGTAGATATAACAAAATCTAAAACAAAGAACCAGAATATTGTATTAATTTTGCCGTAAGCAACTACAAAAATTACTGCTGACATAAAAAATCCTATGAACATACCAAAAGCACAAGTAACATAGTCAGAAATCTTGAAGTAGCGCCATAATTTAGCATAGGAACCAACAGAATACTGCACTAACAAGCACATAATAATATTAAGTCCCATAATATAGAGCACCGCATTAGGTCCCTGTGTATATTTTACATTTATAAATTGCAGTGAGTATTGCGTAATTAACGTACTCAACGCAATAATTACTGCATCAGCAATTGCCAATAGAACTTTTCTGATGTTAATTTTTTTCATACAATCCCTGCCTTTTAAAAAGACTTTCGCACTTATACAACTATACATAATAATTATATGACAAATAAGGTGCAATGTCAATGACATTGCACCCTTTAATCTGTTTGCAAACTAACCAAAAAAACATCACTTGTATTGGCTAATTTGATGTTTTAATTTAATTTAAAATATTTTTTAGTGTTTATCAAGTTAAATGATTTTTGGCACATTCCAATGCCTCAGCAATAACCTGATGCATATCAAAATACTTGTACATACCAAGCCTTCCACCAAAAATAACATTATCCTGTTTTGCAGCTAACTCTTTATATTTTTCATACAATCCGTTATTCTTATCGTTATTAACAGGATAATAAGGTTCATCACCTTTACTCCACACCTTAGGATATTCCTTGGTGATAACAGTGTGAGGTGTGGTTTTTCCTCCCTGACAACCATACTCAAAGTGCTTATGTTCAATTATTCTTGTATAAGGAATTTCATACTCAGTATAATTCACTACAGCATTACCCTGATAATTTTCCATATTTAAAATTTCAGTATCGAACTTCAAACTACGATATTCCAACTCACCATAGCAATAATCAAAATACTCATCAATCATACCTGTGAATACAATTTTATCTGCACAAGAAGTTAATTCATCCTTATTTGCAAAAAAATCTGTATTTAATTTAACTTCTATGCCATCAAGCATTTTTTCAATGATTTGAGTATAACCTCCAATAGGAATACCTTGATATTTGTCATTAAAATAATTATTATCATACACAAATCTTACTGGCAATCTTTTTATAATAAAAGAGGGTAATTCAGTTGCTTTTCTGCCCCATTGTTTTTCAGTATACCCTTTTACTAACTTCTCATAGATATCTCTACCTACCAACGAGATAGCCTGTTCCTCCAAGTTTTGAGGTTCACCTTTAATTTCTGCACGTTGCTCATCAATAATCGCTTTTGCTTCCTGTGGAGTAACAACTCCCCACATTTTGCTAAAGGTATTCATATTAAAAGGCATATTATATAATTCGCCCTTGTATCGTGCAACAGGTGAATTTGTGTATCTATTAAATTCAGCAAACTGATTTACATAATCCCAAATATCTTTGTCACTAGTATGGAAAATATGCGCACCGTACATATGTACGTTTATACCATCATTGTTTTGTGTATAAATATTACCTCCAATGTGAGAACGTTTTTCCACTACTAATACTTTTTTACCTTTTTTGTTTGCTTCATAAGCAAATACTGCACCAAATAGACCTGAACCAACAACTAAATAATCGTACATATTTTTCTCCTATTATGTCTTCTTGTTTTTTAGAAATTTACCAAATAGTTTTTTTAGTATTTGTTTTACTACATTCCACAAATAATCAAATTCCTTTGTTTTGCGGAAAACTAATATAAAAATACCATTCGTTACAACAGTACATATTACGACTTTAAGTAAGATAACGAGTAATATGTTAGTAATATAATGTGAGCACAACAAACACAAGCCATAACTTACACCGCCACTTAGCAAAAGTACAAATAAGAAATACAAATATTTCTTTAAATATATTACAGGATTTTTGCCAAAACCATGCTTAAATAAAGCGTATGGTTCATACCAGGTGTTTGTTACAAGTCTTGCTATAGCAGTAGCAAGGAATATACCAAACACACCCATATAATATCCAAATATTATATCCAATACAATATTTATTGCTGCAGTAACAAACAATATATATCTACCGTATTTAAACAATCCCATTGTGTTTTTGTAAGTCCACACGGCATTTTGCATACCTACCATATATAAATTAACGGCAAGTATAAGTGGAATTTCCCAAGACATTACATAATTATTACCAAAACACAAATTTACTAAATCAGATGTAACACAAGTAATTCCTATTGAAGCATAACCATACAACCAAAAATTAGTTAAATTCAAAACCTTAAAGAAACTGTACTGGTGTTCTTTTGTTTCTACAGCGTTAAGGTTACCTACACTTGCAGTTAAAGCATTAAATACATTTTTAATCATTGTATCAAGAGTATTAACTAACAAAGTATAGTTGGATGCTAAACCAGTAATTCCAAGTCCACTAAAATATGTAATTACCAGGTTGTCAGTATTGTTTACAAGCACACCACTGATTTTATATGACATAATATGTTTTATATTTTTAAAGATGCCCTTCTTTTCTTCTTTTGGAAGCGGTTTTGCTTTCGCTTTTTCAATAAAAGGATAATCTTTCTTTGCCCATAAAGTAATTATTATGTTATATGCCCAAGTGCCGATTGTTTGTACAATCAAATAAGGTATATATGACTTTAATGTTACCAACAAAATCATCTGAATAATACTTTGAGCAATAGTGCAAGCATAACTTACGCCTACTACTACATAACTGCGTTGATATGCATTTATCAATGCACTTCTATAACTAAAAAAGTAACTACTTGCTGTATTAAACAGATATATTCCATAAATTAGATAGATGCTTTCTTTTAGACCGGAAGTATCTCCAACTACAAATGTAAGGAAAGGCACTAACGCCACACCTAAGACAGCCACAATAATACCAATAAGGCGATATGCAGATTTAAACAATCGCATTAAGGATGCTATTTTTTCCTCATCATTTTCCGCTATTGGCTTATAAAGAGAAAATATTATTGCGCTTCCTACACCTAATTCTGCTAATGATAGCATACTTAAAAAGTTGGTAAGTAATCCTGTTATACCCAGATATTCTTCAGACAATATTCTTACAAATACCATTCGGCAAACATAGCCTAAAAAAGTATTTAAAAAATATCCTACAAAACCTGTAAGCATATTCATCAAGGAATATTGCGTTCTTGTCTTTTTGCCCATTCTTACTCCTCTTTTACCAATATAAAACAGAATATAATCGTATTGCCATACCTTGAATAAAAGGCATACTGCTGTATCTTTGTGAAAGCACTCCAATGTCTTTTGTGTCACCTAAACAACCATCAATAACTCCGCTGATTTTTGTGTGCTTAACCACTTTATTTAAACAACGCTTTGCTATCTCCGTGTATTCAGTTACATTAAACTCTTTACCGCAAACAGCATAAAAATAACCTAACATAACCGTTGCAGATGTGTCATAGTGTTCTGGTGTCTGCACTATAGTAGAAAATCCACCATTTTCAAATTGCTTCCAATTTTCTGCAACTTCTATCATATATGATTTTAACTGTTCTTTTCGTGATTCTTCTTTAAGTTCCAGATATAAGTCTGTCAATCCTAAAGAATACCAACCCATACCTCTGCCCCAACCGTAAACTCCTAACGGAATTTCTGTTTCCGGCTGAAAACAATGAACTGGTAAATTTTTATAAAATCCTTTTTCTCGGAACAGTTCAATTTGTCTAACGGCTAAATCTATGTATTCAGGTTTATTATACACATTTCCATATTCGCCTAAAAACGGACATATAAAGCCCAAAGTATCTACATATCTACGCTTTGAGTTTTTACCGGCTGAATAACTAACCATACCGTCAGCGCAAAGATTATCTTCTATACATTCAACCATCTTATCCATAGCATTTTTTATGGAATCTTTGTCTTTTTCTGCCTTTAGCAAAGCATACGCAAGCATTGCATAATCGATTTTGTTGACTGTAATTTTCCAATTACCTTTATCATCAATAAGTTGAGTTTTGGCTTGTTGTAAAATATTTAAATCTTCCTCAGTTGAATATACGCCAAGCATACAGCCTGCCTTTTGCCAACTTTGAACCATTTTTTTACCATACTTGCCACGAATACGGTCCATAAGCAAATAACGACAATCTTCTCTTAACTTCAATGTAGGTGTTTTTACAGCCCATTTTTTGCAAACTTTATATGTTGCATTTTTCCATTGAGTTAAATCAGACCATCTACCCATATGAAAATGACTGTAAGTTTCCACAAGAGCAGATAAAGCATCGTACCCAATAAAAACAAGTAACACTGCCAAAACAACTGATAAAATAATTAGTGCAACTATCATTTTATTCTCCTATAAGTTTGTTAACTGCATCAACTGCAAGTTGTGTTTTTGAAATATATTCAGGCATGATATTTTCAAGGTGTTTTTTAATTTCTTTTTCATTATCCAATATCCAGGTGAAGGCTTTAACAAGGTCGTCTTTTTCTTTTAATGACTGCACCGGAATTACATAATCTTCGTATCTACCAAATAAATCTTTAGCAATACCTTTTGCCTTTACTGAATACCCTACAACCAATGTTGGCACACAACTTGAATATGCTGCAATTGTTGCGTGAGTTCTTGCACCTACAAAAATACGACAATTTGATAAAATATATTTTTGCCTTGTGCAGTCATGATCATCAACCATAATAACTCTGTCATTATCAGCAAACATCTCTTTTAGTTGTGATAGTGGTTTTCTATCGTCGTTAGTTTCCCACACAACGTGAGGAATCAATGCAACTGAGTCATCAGTATTGTCTAAAATGTATTGAATTAAATTCTTGTAGTTTTCCATTGTAATGCCTTCTGACTGTTCACGAGAAGCAATCAAAGGGCTAACATTTACGCCAATATAAGACTCCGCAGGGAGTTCAATCTCTTGTTTTGGCAATACAAAAGCAGGATCAACAGTCAAAATTGTATTAGGGTTTACTTTTTTTAGTGCCTCATAAGTAATAGTTTCTCTGGCACAAATCAAATCATAACCTTTTAAGTCTTCTGCCATTTGCGCATCAATATAATCAGGCTCCACAGAACAACCCCACAAAACCGTTTTGCAACCTTGTTCTCTTAAGTATCTATTAACACGATATATATAATCAGGAGTATCATAGCAATACAAATCGCCACCGATAGATAACATAATGCCACTTTTTTTGCATGCACTAAGCACTGGTGAAAAAGTAGCCTTATCAAAGGCATCATTATCTTTACGAATAATTCTCTTGAATGTTGAAGTAATATACTTTAAAGATGTTCTGTTAACTTCTTCTGTACCTTTTTTGATAATAACATCAACATCTGGCATATATTTTAAGTCTACTTCAGGATGATCAGTCATCAAGGTCAACTTTGCATCGCCAAACAACTTGCGTGTTGCTCTTACAATAGCCTCACAACCATGATTTCCACTACCCACATGAGGAAACATTACTATTTCTTTCATTTTTGCCTCCGATATTATTTGTCAAGTTCTTTGTTTACTATATTTTGATAATCGTTTAATCTTGAGAGCAACAATTCGATATTATCAAACTCGTATGCTACTTTAACTTGATTATTTATTTCTTCTCTTGTTTTTCTATTACATATAGTTGTAAATAAAGTCCAAAAACACTTTATCTTCAACGCCTCAATTCCTACAAAAAAGATTTTATCTTTTGAGGTGAGGGGAGTGTTTCTTTCTTTTCTTATACTTTTGTCATAAGACAAAACCATTTCTCTTATCTGTTCTGTGCCAGACAAAGGGAAACCGTGTTTAAGACTATTCAAAATCAACTGACGCAAAAAACTCGCATATTCGCCATACAACCAATATGAAATTTCCGGTACTTTGTTGTTAAACTCTTTAAACAATTGCAAATACACTTTTGCTTTGATTTCACACAAATCATCAATTTTCCATGTATTAACATTACTTGTAGGATTATTGCGATGTACAATAAATGCTTTATTCGAATTCACCACAATATTTTTTGTATTAGAAAAAGCCCTAAATCGAAATGCCGACTCAATATCCTGTTTTTGATATTCAAAAAATCTTATGTTTTTTTCTTTGAGATATTCTGCTCTGTAAAAGCATGACCAGAATTCAATTTCAGGAATAAAATTCTTAATATTCTCTACACTTTCAGGATATGTAATCTGTGGAACATCAGAAAGTTCCATATTACATTCAACTTTAGGCAAATATATAATGTCAGTCCCTTTATCTTTTTGAGCCTCAAGATAAGAATACCAACTAGCGTCGAATTCACTACCAAACATCATATCGTCACTATCAAGGAATGTTATCCATTGACCTCTTGATGCTTCTATCCCTCGATTACGAGCATACCCTGCACCTGAATTTTCAATAACAATATATTGAAAATTATCTCCCTGATATTTCCTGCATATTTGGTCACTGCTGTCGCTTGAGCCATCATTAACAACTACAAACTCAACCCAAGGAATATTGCAATCTAAAACCGACCTGATAGCAGTTTCTATAAATCTTTCGCCGTTATATAAAGGAACAACAATACTAACTTTAATATCCGTCTTCATATGAGGTAATAATCTCCATATTTTTATTTTAATGCTTTATCTAAATACTTAAAATGCAACTGCGCTAATTCAACTAAACTTTCGATTTTTTCTTTACTAACCTGATATATTTTTTCATTTTCTACTCGTTCAGGAGTTAACCTATCCATTTCCTCTAATGTAATATAAGGGAAATCTTGGTCTATATCATTAAGAACATGTGTTGTTTTTTCATTATAGCAAATAGCACAAACTTTTTTTTGATATAGCAAAGCCAAAACCATAGCATGATAACGAGTAGCAAGCACACTATCACAAGAATTAAACAAGGCAAGAATTTCATCTTTGGATGAATCAGGATAACAGTATATATGATTATACTGAGAATTATTTATTCCGTCCAAAATTAACCTTATAGTTTCGTCGTCTTTTTGAGCATTACAAAAGCCCGCAAGAACCGTATGCAATCCTTTTCGATTGCGATCTTCAACGATTTTTCTAACAAAGTTTATATAGTTTTCATAATATCCTGATGCATCATCTTCATCTTTCTTAAGATTTGCTACGGATATCAACATAAATTTTCCATAATCTTTCTTTATGGAATTTGTCTCATTATCTTTTGGATAATTAAAAACAACGTCAGGAGCCCACCTTGCCTGCTTAACATCAGGGAATAAAGACAATGAATATGTATCTCTAAAGCAAATATCAGATGTTTGCTTAAATAATGCTCTGTACATTTCAAGATATTCATTGTGAGCGTATGGGCCAAAATTACAACCTAATAAATAAGGTTTTCTATCATAATATCTTTTCTCTTCAAGTTGTTTTTTAGGAAGTGTTTCAAACTCACTTTCAGAATTCATAAAGCCTGAACCTGTAATATACACATTAACATCGGCTTTTTGGGAATACTTTTCTTCAACTGCAGCATCAGTAATTTTTGCAGGGATAACTTGTTTTTTACACACAGAATTCACAACACTCGCAAACTTTCTCTGCAATGTCATAGTGGTTCTAATAAGCGTAGTGTCATTAGATATATATTTAAGGTTTTTAATATATCCATACACGGACTTGTATTTTTTTGACCCTGTTACAATAAACTGCGTATTAGGATATCTATTGCAAATTATATCCAAAAATAAATCATCGCCCAAATTGGCAGACACAAATGCTTTTAATTTAACTTTTTTCACCACTTAACTCCTTATAACAAATGCAGTTTATATAGCAAATACACAAAAACAAAACGCACTTTCATCTGTAAACGCAAAGAACTGAAAATATCCTTTTTTAGTTTAACCATTCTCTTTGCCAACATATTCTTCAAATCACTATAACTATTTCGTTTTGCTCCTATAATTCCGTTAATAATTTCTGGATAATACTTGTTGGCAAATCGTTTTTGCAAATCGGGTTTAGCACTTAATTGATTTATTATAGATTCAATAGCAAGATGATAACTCACTTCTCTGCCTTGCGCCTTTTCCGCACTATTAGTAGCACTGGACTCTCTATAATAATATTTGTATAAACACTCTGGGCAAACCACCATTTTATTGATGCAAAGCATCATTTTCACAACCCAATCTAAATCTTCAAAATACCACATACTCTCATCGAAAGCAGGCACTTGGTCAAATACTGATGTTCTCCAAATTTTATTCCAAGGATATCCTCCACCAAATGCAGAATAATTCTCTAAAATTTTCTCAATTATATATTCGTTGTTATCAAGCACTTGAAAATCATCATATTGTTCTGTAACCTCTTGAGTTCCTTCGTCAATAATTTCCCAACCATAAGACACAACATCTGCTTGGTGTTTTTCAAGGTACTCGACGGTTATATCAAATGCATTCTCTACCAACTCATCGTCTGCATCAACAAAAGTAATATAATCGCCCTTTGATGCCTTGATTCCGGCATTCCGAGCAGAAGATACTCCCTTGTTTTCCTGATGAATAACCGTAATTCTGCTGTCTTTTTGGGCATATTGATTGCAAATCAAACCACTATTATCTTTAGAACCGTCATTTACTAAAATCACCTGAATATTCTTGTATGTTTGATTAAGTATACTGTCAATACATCTTTTGAGATATACTTCAACATTATATACAGGAATTACAACAGAAATAAGTCCGTTCATATCTTCTCCCTTATAACATTACCAATTTATTTATAACAGGTATTCTTCTAATAACCTCAACAATAACCCAACACAACAATAAAGTTACAACAAAAAGCAAAATATTAAACAACGCACTCTCTCCGGCGAACATAGGTACAAGAGATTTAAGTACAGAAAACACAAAAGGATGAATAATATAAATTCCCATTGTGCTCTTTGACAAATACTCACTCGCTTTGTTCAAAAATTCGTTTCTGCGTGTATTGCAAACAACAACGGCAAACAAGCAAAGCACCACAAGGATCACAGGCAGTTCTTGATAAAAATACTGAATATCTCTGCGCAAATAAATATATTTACCTACGAAGTTAATATAAACTAAACAAATGATTATCAAGCCTAAACATAAAAGGCGAATTTTCCACATATGTTTGCTAACAAAAGAGGTCAACTTATCTTTATATATTGCCACTAAACTTCCTGCCATAAAATAAAACAACCAAACCCATATTCTAAAAGTTTGTATCACTTCATTTATCAAAGGCTTTTTGACTATTAAAGAAACCACTGTAAGCCCTAAACAAATTGCTCCCAGCAAAGCAAACAATGCGACATAGCCTTTTATGCATTTTCTCTGAAGTTTACTTAATAAAGGTAAAATAAGTTGTATGATAATTAAGGAGCCAAAAAACCAAAAATGATAAAATAATCCTTCTTGAATAAAGTCTTTTAAGAAACTCACTAAAAAATTTCTGAATCCGTTTAATGGCCAAAATGCTAAAGCGTGAAGCAACTCCCAACTAAAGCAAACAAGCAATATTCTTAAAATTTTAGAGAATACATACTTATATGTAATTTCTTGATTTTTGATAAACATCAAATATCCGTTACACATAAAGAATAAAGGAATGCAAATTACCGCCATAAGCCCAAGAACCAAATTTATATATCCATAAGTTATGTTTATAGTATGGATTGCTACTATTCCGCAACAAGAAATAACTTTTAGTAAATCTATACCATAATCTCGCTTATGCAAAGTATTACTCATAAATTCACCTTTCTTAAGGTTTTACTATAGGGCCCAACTTACCTTTTAAGCCATGATATACACCCTTAAATAACATTTTTATAGTCTGGAATTTCTTGCACTTCATACTAAAAATTGCAAGAAGTTTTACTAAAACAAGTTCAAATGCAATAGCCTTGTACTGTTTATTTTGTTTATACATCCAAGTAAAGTTTCTTGCAGCATAATATTCCTTCCAAGGAGCCTCCACGAAGAAAGGGACTTTCTTGCCCAACACTTTTTTCTCGAATGTTTCAGGACGAGGGTGGTTGTATCTGGAGTCAACAACAGTAACAACATAAGCGCCTGCATCAATAGAACGGTGTTTAAAGTTAACCTCGTCACCTTTTATAAAGAAATCTTTGTTTGGAAATCCTATTTCAGCCACTAATTCACGAGAAACTAATGTTCCGTTAAAAGGATTTGCTGCACCCTCAATGAGTCCATCTTTTGCAACTTCCAGCGCACCCTCAACAGTATAGATATTATCTATCTTAAAAGATAACAAATCTCCTTGCTGAACTAATGAATTAACAAACAACTTCTTATTGCCTTTATTTTCATTATAAAGTTCAATCGCTTTATCATATAGAACTTTAAAGGTGTTTTCGTCAGCAGCAGCGCCATCATCATCCATAAGAACTATCCAATCAGATCCATCATCATACGCCACTTTTGTACCTGTGTAAAAACCACCTGCACCACCTATATTGGACTCTGTCTTTATGTATTTGAACCAATCTTCATCAGCCCAACCTTTTTCCTGCAAATACTCATAAGTTCCGTCAGTTGAGCAATTATCAATAATATAAATCTTATCAAATTTTTTAGTTTGCTTCAAAAGCATTTCTATATTATAAGAAAGAAGTTCTTTGCGGTTATAAGTTACTATTACTGCAGATAGCATATCTTGTACCTCTTTAATTCATTTATTTTAATTTTGCGTATAATGATGGCAACAACAACGCAAAAATTCCTTGCAATTTTCTGCCTGTTCCAAACTCTTTACCTGATAAATATGTAGGCAAATTATTTTTTAAATATTTACGCAATGATTTATAAACCTGCTTGTTATCAATTTTTTCCTTTTTGTATGCACAAATTAGGTTTATCGCCGTATTACAAATTTGTTGCTTTGCAATAGTTATCAATTCTTTGTTATCTACGCTATCTTCTATGATTTTTTCATATGTACGAATACTGTTGAAATTCCCCATAGAAAAGCCACACAACGTCGCAGAATCTCCTCGCTGAAAATAATGATAAACTCTGGTCTGTGGATCAAAGCAAATGTTTTGGCAATATTTTAGATATCTATAAGCAAAATCCATATCCTCGGTTGTGCCAACATCATCGAGAAATCTTAAATTATGCTGTCTAATAATGCTTAACTTGTATAATTTATTCCATGCAAAGCCACAAACATTAGGATAAGACATCAGTGCTTTTTGAGCGTCTAATCTATCCAAAGTTACAAAAGGAGTATTTTTGTTAGCAACAACACTTTCACCACTTTCGTAATCTACAAAATGACCCACACAAGCCAAATCAGGAGAATATTGGTCGTATATTTCCAAAAGTCGTGCTATATAGTCTGGCTCCACCCAATCATCAGGATCAGGGAAAATAACATATTCACCTTTTGACACATCAATTCCTGCGTTTCTTGCAGAAGACAATCCACCGTTTTCTTTGTGTACAGTGCGAATTAAATCAGGGTATTTTTTTGCATAATCGTCGCACATTTCTGCGCTCTCATCTTTTGACCCATCATCAACTAATATAATTTCCATATCGTCTGTTGATTGATTCAAAAGCGTATCCATACAACGGCACAAATATTTTTCCATATTATATACAGGAACAACAACAGAAACTCGTTTCATAATTTCTCCTATAAATTTTCAAGCATATTTTCAACTGCTTGCGTAGTTTTTTCTGTGCTGAAAAATTTACCTCTTTCCAAAGCACGCTTTTTATAATCATCAAGCATACCCTGAGTTGTTATCATTTTCTTAATACCCTCATATAGAGAATCTTCATTATTGTCAGTAACAATACCGTGCTCGTTATTGTCACCAAGCATTTCCTTCATTCCGGAAACTTCAACAGTAACTACAGGTGTACCTACAATCAACGCCTCTGTTGCAGCAGTACTAAAGCCTTCAGCTACTGATGAACATACAAACATATCACTTGCTTTGAGGTATTTATAAGGGTTTGTATCGTAACCAAGCAAAACAAAAGTATCCTGCAAATTATTATCCTCAACATATTTTAGGAGGTTTTCTCTCTCAGGGCCTGTACCAAGAACATAAACTCTCTGCTTAATATCTTCGTCCAATAATCTCTTATGTATCCTTGCTAACTTATCGAAGCCTTTTGATTTTTTCAAAGTTCCTACAGCACAGATATTAACATAATCGTCTGATTTGATTTTATCTTGCAACTCCACAGATTTCTCCAAAATCTGAGCAGTTTCATTGGTGTTATACAACACTTCCACTGAATTTTTAACAGGGAAATTATGCGAAAAATTCGACTTGACATACTCGGACACACAAATTGTTCTGTCAAATTTTGAATAGCAGTTAAGTGCCTCTTTGTAATTTCTAAATGCTTTGCAAGCAGTTTTGAGGTTATCCTGCTGAACATGAATCCAGCTGACAAGTTTTGTATCTTTGTCATTGCACCCTGCCACAATTCTTGCAGTAGGTCCCTCAAGATAGGACACTATGATATCATAATGCTCTTTGACATATTTCTTAAAAAGATGTTTAGGAGAAAATAAACAAAAGTACTTTGTATTACCCGGAAAAATCTTTTTAATACAATACTTTTCTTTAATATGAGGTTTTAAAAATTCACGGTTAACTCCACCACCGAACAATGTTTGAACGGTAATATCATATTTTTCTGGATTAAGGTTGTTCACTAAATTAACCAAAACCTTCTCTGCACCGCCGTGATCCAAAGTAGGGATCATAAATAATATTTTTTTCATTTTTCCTTACTAATTTACTCCTCGTATTCTTTATTCAAATCAACAAACACCGGATGATGAAACCAAGTTTGATCTTCTTTTGGTGGCAATTTCATATAATCTCCATAAATCTTTGTTAATACAGCGTCATAATTACCAAAAGCAGATACTTCCATATCTTCAAATTTAATTTTAACAATATTATCAAATAAGTCAGCGTCAAAATACTTGTTGAGTGAAGCAAACGTACATGTATCAAAAAGCATTAAATCATTATTATATTTGTATTTAACCACCTTTTTTGATATCTTTTTTGCTAATTTATGATAATATTTTTTAGGAGTTATTTTTAAAAGCAACTTAGATGCAAGGTTAACCAACGATCCATTTTTAGTTGGGGCAAATTCTCTTGTGAATACCAATGAAAACATTATATTTAATTTTTGTTTTTTTCGTTTTAATTTTCCATCTGCTACCCTGTCGAATGGAAAAATATCAACAAAAACACCCTTATGGTATTTTTTTCCTATATCTGTTTCCTGTACAAAAGCGGTGTTTTTCTTTCTAATCTTTGTAAAGGACTGGAAAAAATCTGCATCTGTATCTTTGTTTTGCAACAAATACATTTCATCATCTTTCCAAATTGATATAAACTTTTCATAATCAGGTCTTAACATACAGATGTCCAGATCATCATCCCAAGGTATAAAACCACCATGACGAACTGCACCAAGCAAAGATCCATAAGCGATTGAATATGTTATTCCATTTTCATTACAAATCTTATCTATTTTTTTCAAAACTTCAAGTTGAGTTAATTGAATCTTTCTAAGACTATCATAATTATCGATTTGCGAAAAATCATAATTTGATATCATAACCCTATCTCCTCAATTGTTTTGTTAACAACATCTGTTTTATTGAAATTTTTCTTAACAAATTCTCTTGCATATTCTCCCATAGACTTTCTTTTTTCATATGGAAGCACAATGAAGTCTTTAATCTTTTTATATAAATCTTCGCCGTCTTTAACATTGCACAAAAATCCGTTTTTACCTTCATTAACTGCCTCTAAGCAGCCATGTATATTACTGGTAATTATAGGACGCCCCATCGAGCAAGATTCAAGCAATGTATTTGACATACCTTCGTGATAGGAAGGATGTATTATACAATGAGCCTTTTTAATAAAAGGAGTAACATCACTTTGGAAACCATGAAATTCTATGAGCCCTTCGCTTTGAAGTTGCTCAACAGTTTCTTTATAGTTATCCTCATACCAACCGATAAAGTCAAATGTTGCACTTGGATATTCTTTCTTGATTTTTTTTATGGCATAAAAAAGTTCGTCCATTCCCTTTTCTTTCATTATTCTACCTACATTCAAGAAATGTACTGCACCATCATCCTCAGGATATTCAGCAAAAGCAAACTCTTCAACATTTACTCCTGCGCCTGCCATAACAACCGTTTGCTCAGGTCTTACTATTTTTTCGTTAACAAGGGTATCTCTGTTACCAACATTTTCAAAGAAAATCTTCTCAGCCTTGTTCATAGAAAACTTATACATAACTGATACGAGTTTTCTCATTAAACCACCATCAGCCATAAATGCAGAACCTAAACCAGTAACATTACAATAATGAGGAACTTTACAAGACTTGCAAGCGATAGAACCGTAAATATTAGGTTTTATTGTATAAGTTATGACTTTATCTGGGTTTATCTCTTTTATTAACTTTTTATAACTTTTTAAAAGAGAAATATCTTTCAAAGGATTCATTCCTCTTCGTTCCATATCAGTTAAAATAACTTTTGAACCATAAGACTCCAGCAAATCAATTTCTTTTTGCTCGTCAGGTGGTATAGAAATAATCACCTCATGTCCCAGTTCAGCGAGTTTTTTTATCAGTTCTCTTCTGAAAATTCTCAATGTATTGTAATGATTTGCAAGTATCAATAATTTACTCACTCAAAGCACCCTTTACTTTTTCAACTATTTTTTCTGCGCTAATTCCATATTGTTCACGTAGGTAATCTTGGTTACCAACCTTTGTGCAGTAGCAATCATTTATACCAAGTCTTATTAGTCTTGCCTTGTTAGCACTTTCTGCCATAACCTCTGCCACAGCACTACCAAATCCACCTACAATATTGTGCTCCTCAACTGTAACGATAGTGTCGTACTTTTGAGCGCACATTTCGATAACCTCTTTGTCAATAGGTTTTACAGTGTGGAAACTATACTGTTCAACACCAATGCCTGCCTCTTCAAGCATATCGCAAGCCTTTGTTGTATCGCAAAGAATTGCGCCGGTAGATAAAATAGCAACTTTCTTTTTGCAGTCTTTTGCATCACGCATTTTTACTGCTTTGCCAAGTTCAAAATCAATATGGTCAAGAACTCTGCC
Source organism: uncultured Ruminococcus sp. (assembly GCA_964629465.1). Classification (GTDB taxonomy): domain Bacteria; phylum Bacillota; class Clostridia; order Oscillospirales; family Acutalibacteraceae; genus Ruminococcoides. The sequence goes on from CAZVRE010000006.1 coordinate 28,786, forward strand.
TTCACCACCACGACCTAAACGAATGTAACAAGTACCATCTGTATATGCCGCTGCTTTAATTGCTTCCTCTGCCTCAGTTACATCGCCTGGGCACAAAACAGTTACATCAGGTAACGAACGAAGAATTGCAATATCTTCAGTAGCGTGATGACTCATACCTAATGAGCCATACACAAAGCCACCACCAACACAGATTACATTAACATTTGCATTATGATATGCACAGTCGTTTCTGATTTGTTCCAAACAACGTAGTGTTGGGAAATTGCCGATAGAATATGTAAATACTTTTTTACCTTCCAGCGCCATACCTGCAGCAACAGATGTCATATTCTGCTCTGCTATACCTGCATCCATAAACTGATTAGGTAATGCTTCCCAATATGGCTTTAATACACCAAATCCTAAATCACCTGTTACAAGTTCAATGTCTTTATCTTTTTTACCAAGTTCAATAAGTGTTCTGATTGCAGAATCTCTCATTAGTCAAGACCTCCCATCTTATAATCAGGTTTGAATGTCAAACACATCGTGTGGTCATTTCCGTCAGGTTCAGGAGTTGACTCAGGACAACCATCAGGAGTGTATGGGTCAACCACTCCTTCAGGTTTAACTTTATGTAATTCATTAACAGCACAATTATATTCCCAACCCTCGTGTGGAAAACGATAGTGCCAGAGAATATCCATTTCCATAAAAGATACACCGTTGCCCTTAACAGTATTGGCAATAATAACTGTAGGTTTGTCCGTATTTGACTGTGTATCCTTAAGAGCATTTTTCAATGCGTTATGGTCGTGACCGTCAATATCAATTACATTCCAACCAAACGCTTCCCAACGCTTTGACATTGGAGTAACCTCTAAAGTTTTGTCGCAATAGTCCATACTTTGCATTTTGTTATGGTCAACGATAGCAACCAAATTATTAAGTCTGAAGTGATTAGCAAACTCTGCTGCTTCCCACACAGAACCCTCGTTACACTCACCGTCGCCGAGCACAACGAAAACACGGTTATCTTCGTTGCCGTTCTTCTTCATCGCAAAAGCCATACCTGCACCTGCAGACAAACCGTGTCCCAATGAACCTGTTGAAAAATCTATACCAGGCAAATGGTGAGAAACATGGCCTGACAAACGACTGCCGTTTGCATAATGAGTTTTTAACTCCTCTGTGTCAAAAAAGCCTGACTCTGCAATTGCTGCATAAATTGCTGCACCTGCGTGACCCTTTGACAAAATCATTCTATCTCTCTTTTCCCATTTTGGGTTTTTATTATCATACTTCAAGATATCTGCATAAAGCACTGCAATAATATCTGCAACGGATAAAATTGCACCAATATGACTTCCACCTGAAAGATGGGTCATTTCGATTCCGTGTCTGCGTATAAGCCACGCTAAAGATTTGCTTGACATATTTTAACTCCTTTGCTAACACTTCTTTTTATTTTTTATCAATAAATTTTCCCTATCAATGGGCTCCAATAATACTCCATTCTATTAAGATAGAAGAACAACAACATTACTACTGTAAATATAGGCCAAACTATCTTCATCTCATCTTTAGTAAATGAAACACGTAATAAATATGGAATAAAAATCAAGTTGTAAACTTCAGTATATATGGGCAATCTACCAATAAGAATACCACTTGTAAACATTCCCACAAAATACAATGACGCAGTGATCAGAGACGCATTTATACAAATTTTTAGCATTGAATTTTTAGGGTAATATTCCTTTATTTTTTCTCTTTTTATAAACGCAAGCACCGGAGGCACTGCATAAAACAATACTCTTATTGGGTTAACTCCATCGTCTTGCGCAAATTGATCGGTGAATCCAGCATAATCAGTTCCTGATATTGCATCATCAAGGCCATTGAATATAGGTTCTGCAAATATACATATTAGAATAATGGCTATTATAAATAATCCGATTTTTTTACTCCACGGTTCACATCTTACAACAAAATAAATGGGTATCATCATAATAGCAGTAATGTGTATTGTAGATAGAAGCAGCACCAACAATGCAAACTGTACAAATTTCCCATCCCTTATCCAATCACAAAAAGCAAAAATAACTGCAACACAAATGAACTGGCGCATACCATTCATCATCCAGGTATAGGTAATCATAGTCATAAATAAGAAAGAACTATAGAAGAAACTCACTGAGTATTTTCTTAGAACCTGCATAACACACAAACCTGACACTATTGCTACAAACATCAACCACATTTGAGAGTCTTTTGATATAAAACTTTTGAACAAAACTGCTATAGCATCGAATCCAGGCCTTTTACCACTCCAATTAATTTGAGACCACGCTACGGAAAAAGAGTTTGGAATTAAATCAAAAGAATCCTCGTAAGCACCTGTATCTGCAACACGAGTACGCATACCAATCCAGAAAATTAAATAACCGAAAGTAAGAAACGCATATAGTAAAGGTACCTTTTTTTGGATACCGTTTTGTATATTGTAATCTAAAAGAAGTACATCTTCTCTATGAGTCAATGAGTACAGAATGTAAATAATAGGTACCCATAGAACCATCGACCAATAAATTATCATTTAATAACTCCAACTTTACCTCGAAATTTCCTCGAGCATTTTAATCTGTTCGTTTGTTAATGTCCATCCCATAGCCTCTACATTTGAATATAATTGAGCAGGACGTTTAACACCAACTAACACTACTGAATCTTTTAAGTAATCTAAAATAAATCTGATTGCAATAGATGGAATTGATTTACCATTTTCTTCTGCAATTTCTTTCATTTTTTCAACTATTTCTAAGTTTTTCTGCAATTTTTCGCCATGGAAATTTACGTAAATATCTCTTGAGCGACGGTCATCAGCAGCAAAAATTGTATTTTTGTCGTACTTTCCGGTAAGAATGCCTTGTCCTAAACTACCCCAAGTCAAAGGTGAAAGAGCAAGTTCCTCCGATAAGTTAATCATATCTTCTTCGTTTTTTCTGCAAGCCAGACTGTATTCGTCCTGAAAACTTACAAACTTGCCTTTGTGACCTCTTAACTCCTCAATATCTTCTTTGTGAATATTAGAAAGTCCATAATAACGAATATAACCTTTTGTCTTCAACTCTTCCAATGTGCCGATAACTTCACTGATAGGTGTTTTGCCATCTCTGTAATGAATTTGATATAAATCAACATAATCAGTTCCAAGTCTTTTAAGAGAGCCTTCAATTGAAGTTCTTATCCATTCAGGCGAGTTGTCATAATAAGTAGGTTGTCCCTGCTGTGCGTGAACACCAAACTTTGTTGCTATTATTGCTTTGTGTCTGTTTGCACCCAAAGCCTTGCCCAAGGTAATCTCTGACTGACCCAAACCATAAGTGTCAGCAGTGTCAAAAAAGTTAACCCCACTATCAAGAGCGGCATTAACTGCATCTATAAGTTCTTGCTCCTGCACATTGGAGCCCCAACCGTATCCTCCCATTGGGCAACCACCCATACAAATGCGTGAAACTTTTAAATCTGAGTTTTTAAGTGTTATGTATTCCATTATGCAACTTCCTTTTCCTTAAAAATAAATCCTAATGCCTTTTTGATTACTCTCCACACAGTTGCAAAGAAAAGGTAAAAATCTGTACCTGCAGAGATTGTAGCAGCATACTTAATACGAAGTAAATTTTTCTTTTTAAGTACATATTTTTCATAATATTCATCAGCATCCTGGTCGCCTACTATTTCATCAAGGTTTATAAACTCAAGTGAACTGTAGTCAGTAATACCAGGACGAACCTCAAGTATTAGTTTCTCTGCTCCTTCATAAGCATCAGTATATTTAGTAAGTTCAGGTCTTGGTCCTATAAAACTCATATCACCTTTTACAATGCTGATTAAATTAGCAACTTCATCAATTTTTGTTTTTCTCAGGAAGTTACCTACTTTGGTTATTCTACTATCATTAAGAGCAGTTGTGCCACCACCGATTTGATCGGCATTTTGTACCATAGTTCTGAATTTGAAAATTTTAAAAGTTTTGTTCTTATATCCGCCTCTATTTGCTCTATAAAAAACAGGGAATCCACTATCAATTACAATAGCAATAGCAACGATTAAAATAACAGGAGATAAAATAATAAGTAAAAGTAAAGATAAAACTAAATCAACCACTCTTTTAACAAATTTATTATATATACCTCTATAGGCTGAAATCTCTTCAACTTTTACCTCATCAATACTACTGTAAATAAAATCTTTGTTTTTCATAATTTATCCCCTCTCTTAATTCAATTCAGCATATTTTTGCAATTCAATATACCAAATTTATAAGAAGTCGCAATAACGCACAATACACCTAATTATAATTACAAAAATTATACCATACAATTATTTAAAAAACAACAATATATAACAAAAATGTATTCTTTTAACTAATATAACACTATGTTTTTATGTAAAATAACAAATTTATCTTTATTTTTTCAACTCTTGACATTTGCCCACATTATGATATAAATAAATTAAATTTATATGGATGTGATATTATGAAAAAATCCACCAAAATTTTAATATCAATATTACTCATACTCTCTATACTTTTATGTTGTAATATCCTATATTGTGAGAATGTAATAACGTCAAGTTATTACAGCATTACAACAGATAAGTTGCACGACTCTGCAAAAATCGTTTTTATCTCTGATTTACATAACAGAGAATATGGCAAAAACAACTCTAAACTTGTTGAAAAAATCAAAATCGAGGAACCTGATATTATAGCAGTAACTGGAGATATGATATCAAAGACAGATGAAACTTATGATGTTACTATAACTTTACTGAATAGCCTTGTAGAAATTGCTCCAACATATTACGTTTTGGGAAACCATGAAAAACAATATGAAGATTTAGAATCTTTGATTAACGATATAAAGGAAACTAAAACCACATTTTTGGACAACCAAACCGTAACAATCAACTTAGGTAACGATAAAATAAACATTGGTGGTCTTACAGATTATCCTTATTATTCTTTTGATGGACCTGCCGATCAAATTCCTCATTTTGACAATGATGAGAGCGTTTTCCTTGATAACTTCATAGCCCAAAGCAAAAATCGATTTTCTGTATTACTTGCACATCAGCCTGAATATTATATGTGGAAGTTAAAATACATGGACATTGATTTGATGCTGTGTGGTCACACTCACGGTGGACTCCTAAGCATTCCGTTTATAGGTGGCTTGTATGCTCCCAACCAAGGCTTCTTCCCTGAATATTCAAAGGGTTACTACAGTTCAGACACTGCGCAAATGATAATAACAGGTGGATTGGGTAACAGTATTTTTGTGCCACGAATCAATAATCAAGTGGAAATTTCGATTGTACAAATCAACTAATTTAATATTTTTTTAATTTTTCTATAGATTATTTCAGAAAAATAGTGTAGAATACCAGTAGATATAAAAGAATTGGGGTGGTTAATATGATGAATATTTACAGAACTGAGAACGGTTCTTTAAGCGAAGTTAAAGAATTGCAGCCTGGTGTATGGGTCAAACTTACAAAGCCTGACGCCGAAGAGAACCAGTTGATTGTTGACCACTATGGCATTGATTACGGTGATGTAGTTGCTGCTCTGGACGATGAAGAAAGTTCTCGTATTGAAGTTGAGGATAATTACACCCTTATCCTTGTGGATATTCCTATTGCCGAATTTCGTAACGGTGAATCTTATTACACCACAATCCCTATGGGTATTATTCTTACTGAGGACGCAGTAATTACTGTTTGCCGTGAAGAAGCAGAGATTTTTGAGCACAACTTGCGTTACAAAATGCGTAACTTCAGCACTCGCAAGAAAATGCGCTTTGTGTATCACATACTATTCAGTATTACAAGACTTTATCTTTACGACCTTCGTGCTATTGATAAGCAAAGAACTGAGATTGAAGCCCGTTCCGGCCAAGGCACAAAAGAAGCCGATATTATTTCTTTGCACGAACTGGAAACTTCTCTTGTATATTTTGAAACTTCTCTTAGATCCAACAACATGGTAATCTCTCGTTTACGTCGTCTTAACGAATTTCCTGAAGATGAGGAACTTATTGAGGATACTATCATCGAGAATAATCAGGCTATTGAAATGACCAACATTTACCGTAATATCATCGACTCTACTCGAGAACTTATTTCTGCGGTAATGGACAGCCGTCTGAATAACGTAATGAAGTGGCTCACTTCAATTACACTTGTAATGGCTATTCCAACTGTTATTTCAGGTTTTTATGGTATGAATTTGCCTTGGTTGCCATTTGGTAATTCCACTTCCTCGTTCTTTATTGTTTGCCTGATTACAATTGTGCTTTGTGCAATAGTTTTGTTAATTCTAAGGAAAAAGAAAATGTTATAAAATTAGTGGGGATATGTCACAAAACATATTCCCACTTTTTGTTTATAACGACAAAAATAGTACCTAATTATTGTATTCATATTTACGTCATAGTAAAATAATTTTAGGGAACAATCTCCCTCTATTCCTTGCCAAAAACGTAATACCCTTTATCAAAGGAGGCTTACATTATGAAAAATTTAAAAAAATCATTATCTATTATATTAACTGCACTTTTACTCATTTCTACAAGTGCTGTAGGGTTAAGTGCAAGTGCAAAATCAGTTAACCCTCTTAAAGCAACCACTGTAAAAATCAATGTTAAAACAAGCAAAAAAATAACTCTGTATAATCCTTACAAAAAAGAATACAAACTCAAAATTGCTGATGAAAGTATTGCCAAACTTCAATTTGGATATCTTGCAGACGGTACAAACAGAACATACAACTTTAAGGGCTTAAAAAAAGGCACCACAACTGTAAAAGTAAAATATAAAGGCAAGGTAATTGATACATTCAAGATCAGTGTTGGCAATTATGATACAACTATAAAAGATAAGTTCAAAAACACTACCTTCAAATACAATAGTCACGGTAGCAACGCTTATATGTCGAAGTCTAATGTGTCTATAAACAAACTTTTGGCAGACAAAAAGCACAAATCTGTAGCAAAATATACTGCTGAATCTGCTGACACTTCTATTGTTGACACAACTAAAGATGGTTTGATTTATGCAACAGGCACAGGCAAAACTAAGGTAACTATCTATGAGCATATGAATTCCAAAAAAACAAAAGTCGGCACAATAAAAGTAAAAGTTGTAGATGCCAAGATGAACTATGTTGCCAGAGAAAACGCCAACTACTATGATGAAGGAATCTTTGGTCAGGGCGAGAATTGCGAGTATCTGTATGTAGGCGAAACTTTTGACGTTGAAGCAAGAATTTTAAAAACCCTCATAAACAATGAAATTACAGGCTCAAAGTTCAAAAAATCTCAGTACACAATTACTTATTCCATAGACAAAGAAGGAGCAGAAAACATAACTGTTACCAAAGACGGTGTGGCTACTGCTCTCAAATTCGGCTCAGGCAAAATCGACTATGTAATCACATTCATTGACGGTTCCAAATACAAAAATACTTGTAACATTTGGGTAGAGGAAGAATAATAATTCATTACTTGTCACAATCAACTTCAATAAAGCAAAAAATTAAATATAATTTAAATATAATATATTAACACATTAAACAAGAAAGGATTAATATTATGAAGAAGAAAATCACTAAAATCACAAGCATTATTTTAACTGTTTTTATATTGTTATTTACTATTGCACCTACTTATTATGCAACAGAAAATAAAACAAATTACGAAAAAATGGAACCTGCATTGATAAAGAAACTTGAAACCACAGCAGATATAAATGAAAAATTAGTCGTTTCTGTGTGGTTAGAAGATAATACTAGCACAGAAATCTCTAATAATTTTGAAGACTCTGTTAACAAGTTAATTAACAATGGTACTTTACCTCTTATGAGTAGTAAAGGCAAAGAAAGTTTAAATCGAGATAGCCAACAACTATTATTAACTACTAAAAGAAAAGAATCTAAAAAAGTGTATAAAGAAGTTAATAATAACTATACAGAAAACATCTCTCAAAAATTGAATATTGACGAATCTGATATTCTATATATAAGTACATATTCCCCCAATATAGAAATCAATTTATCCATTAGCAAAATAAAGAAACTTTCTACTTATGATAATGTTAAGTATATTTACTTATGTAATTCAAATAACCAAACAGTAACTCAAGATACAGAATTATCAATTGATGAAAATCAAATTGATATTACATCAGAAACAGACACAACAAATTATGTACAGGACATAAATGAATTAATGGATGCTATAGGCACTAAATATTTAAAAGAACAAAACGGTCTAACGGGAGAATTTATAAAAATTGGAATGATAGAATCCAAATTACCACAAAAAAACAGTTCCCTATTATCTCATTTAGGGAATGACATTACTTATGACCCTAATATTAAACAAGCATATTATGGTGCTCATCCTCAAAAAGTTGCAAGTATAATGGTAGGTAAATATATAAAGAACAATGTTCTACAATACGAAGCAGCCGCTTCAAACGCTTCTCTTTATTGTACCACAGTAGAAAATGTAAACGAACAAATAGTTTGGAAAGAGAGAATTGAATGGCTGTTAGATAGTGGCGTCAATATTATTAACATTAGTGACACAATAGTAAGTGATCAATATACATCATACAATGATATAGCTAAATGGATAGACCATATCGCTACCCAACATTCAATAACTGTAGTAGCTGCCGTTGGCTATTTTGGCAAGTTATCTCCTTTGGCTTTTTGTAAAAATATTATCACTGTCGGTGGTGTATATACTTCTTTAGAAAACGAGGTATATAATTACCATCAATTTTCAGCGTCTGCATATTCCGAAACCGGAACACACTATCCTCTCATAGTTGCTCCTTGCGAAGTTTATGTAGAAGGTATAAATAATGTTAGTAATACTAGTACAGGTAATAGTTTTTCTGCACCTTTAGTAACAAGTATGATTGCGCAATTAATGGAATATGATCCTGCTTTAGCGACCAATCCTTCTTTAGTTAGATCTCTCGTTATGGCTGGTGCATATGAATTAACTTCAGATGAAATAGCCGAAAATAGCGGAACTTCTATGGATAGAGTTTACGGAGCGGGTATTATTAATGCTGTAAGAACATACAGTATGGTAATGGGACATACCAACACTGACCTTTTAATTCCTAATAGAGTGTCAGGTAATATTTATACTTTCTATCTAACACATCATTATGTTCCTGTTAGAGTCGCTTTATGTTGGGAAAGACCTATCTACTTAGATGAAAACCATAACGAATTTAGTAATGACGCAGGAAATTCTTTTGTAAGTCTAACTGTGACTTCACCTAAAGGTAACAAATATACTGTTTTTGATCAAAACGATACTTTTCAATTACTAACCTTTACTCCAAGTCCGGGAGATTGGGGTGCATATACAATATCGATATACCGTAATGGACCAAGCAATCACACTACTCCTATTAGTGTAGCTGTTTTATATTAAAATAAGGAGAAATTATTATGAAAAATTTAACCAAAAAACTATTTAGTATTATTTTAGCAGTTATTCTCCTATGTTCACTTGCAATGCCTTGCGTTTCTGCTTTAGATACTACAAAGCAACCTTCTAATGTAAAAGACGTAGTAAAAGACTGTGAAACTATTACCGTTTATTTCTATTTTCCGGAAAGTTGGCAGACAGTAAAAAACTATAACTACGATGCCGAGGTAGGCTTGACCTCTTGTGCTCCTACTGTATATTGGTGGGAAGGTTCTTACAACTGTGAAGATTATTATTTTGATAGTGATATTCCCTCAAACTATGGTTATACTGTAACCGAAAAAGTTACTCCTAATATTTACAAGATGGATATCCCTGCTGATGTTAATAGTATATCATTTGCTAACGGCTATCACGGGGAGCCTCCTCTGTATAGCGATTATTATTGGAGTTTTGAAATTGACTTAAACACTCTCATCGATGATGTTTATTTTGACTATAGATTCTATGAAAACATAAATCAAAGTGTTGACGGTATGATATATGTAATAGATAAATTTATGTACACCACAGATTTATCCTTTGGTTATTCAGGTTGCTGGTTCTATTATTACGGCAACGGTCAGTACGGTTATATACCAGAGTTAGAAAACTGCTACGATATTTACTCAAATGGCGAGTTTCCAACATTTAAAGAAAGAGAAACTGTAGAAAATGTTAGACTCGCTAAAAATCAGTACACTTACAATGGCAAAAAGAAAACTCCAAAAGTTATTGCAACTGACAAAAACGGAGTAAAACTTACCGAAGGAACTGACTTTACCGTTGCTTATCCAAAGGGTAGCAAAAAGGTTGGAAACTACACCGCAACAGTTACCTTCAAAGGCAAATACAAAGGAGAGACTACTCTTGACTATAAAATTTTGCCAAGCAAAGTGAAAGTTAAAGATATTGTTATTGACAAAAAGACCCTTACTGTAAAGTGGAAAGCACAAAACAAACAACTTACAGGCTACAAAATTCAGTATTCAACATCTCCGGATTTCAAAAACTGCACTAAAATCAACGTAAAAAACGCAAAAGCCACTCAAAAGAAAATCAAAAATATTAAACCAAAGAAAACTCATTACATAAGAATTCGCTCGTACAAAATTGTAAACGGAAAAAAACTCTACTCTGACTGGACAACTCGGTCTGCAGGAATCGGCTACCTCTTGTAATTCCCTTGCCCCTCGTGATTAACTTAACAAAATAAAAGTTAAAAAAGTATTACAGTTTTAATTTTTTGTTGATTTTCTCCAATAAAAGTATATAATATTGATGAACAAATCTTTTTAGTGAAATGAGGGGCACTATGGATATTTGTCAGACTTATAAAGTTTTTCTGCAACGTAACGGAAAACTACTGATGTTTGAAGAAAATGGACTGTATGACGGAGATTCACGTAATGTTGAGCGCTATATTAACAAGGGCTTAGTAAGATATATTTGTATCAGGAAAACTCCAGATGCTGTTGAACAAACTCTTTATTACTTTGCAAACACATTTGACCAATATATTACCCAGTATGGCGAATGGGTGCATATTGAAGACAGTTTTAATATGCCTGCTAATGACTTGGTAAAGTTTATATTAAGAGATTATTACAGTAACGGTCAATACACCTCTGACGTTAAGATTATTACTGAACAAAACGGTGAATTTCAAACTACAACATTATAAAAATAAGGTCACTTCTTTTGAAGTGACCTTTTCTTTTGCTAAAACATAAGTGCCATAGCGTACTTTGTGCTTAATTCAAGCAACTTTTCTTTGGAATATTCTTTTTTATTTAATATATGATAAGAACCGTAAACCATATAAGATACCATAATATCTGTTTCCTCGCTGTAACGCCACTGGGGAACTTGATTTTTTACATATTCAATTACGCTTTTTTCAAGCAAAACTAAAAACTTGTCTTTTCCCTCTTGAGAGAACAAAACCTCAATATTGTCGTTGTATTTTATTACTGCAAGGTTGATGGCAGTAATAAAATTAGCGTAACTCTCTCGTGTTCCTGTAAGGTTACACTTACGTATATCGGTCATAATCTCCTCAATTAAGTCTTTCTCCAGTTTGTCAGCAAGGTCGTAAATATCTTTAAAATGCAAATAGAATGTCGCCTTGTTGATCATTGCCTTTTCACTTAATTCTTTGACGCTGATTTTGTCAATAGTCTTGCGCTTTTTGATGGTAAAAAATGCTTGTTTAATATTTGTGAGCGTTCTTTTAACTCTTAAATCCATATTAGCACCTCATTTAATAGACAAATTTAACACTATAGTAGCATAAACAACTAATTTTTGCAAGTGACTATAGAAAATTATACTAAAATAATATATAATTTATTTGTTAATATAGTAAAATGCACAAATTGTACTAATATTGCTTAAACACTAATGTAATGTTATAATATTTAGGGTATTTTACAGTTCAAATTATATATATTGAAAAGAGGTCTTGCTAATGGAAATCAATATGGAAATCAACCAAGATTTGCGTAATTTATTTAACCAAGATTGGTTAACCCAGGTTGCATATGGTTACAACAATATGCCTCGTGGAATTTTGGGTCCTCACTTTGTTAACGAGGGTCTAAGAATTGCAGTTTATTTACCTCAATGCAACTCTGTTGATATTGTAAACAAACACACAGGAGAGGCTTACAAGGCAGAATTAGTACACGAGAACGGCATTTGGGCTGTACTAATAAAAACTGACAGACAGTTCGATTACTATTATCGTGCATGGGACGAAGAAGGCAATTACTACGAAAGTGAAGATAGTAACTACTTCCCTGTTCAGACCTCTGAGTTAGACGGTTATCTCTTTGGTATGGGTACACACTATGAATTGTATGAAAAGTTGGGCGCACACAAAAAGACTATCAACGGTATTGACGGTGTTCTGTTTGGTGTATGGGCTCCTAACGCACAGCGTGTATCTGTAATTGGTAACTTTAACAACTGGGATCCTGCTATCCACGTAATGAGCAAAGTTTCTGAAGTAGGTATTTTTGAAATCTTTGTTCCTCGTATCGGCGAAAACGAACTATACAAGTTCCAAGTAAAAACTGTTGACGGCTTTACTGTTGACAAAACTGACCCATTCGGCAATACTCAGCAGATGCGTCCTGAGACTGCTTCTGTAGTTACTAACATCGACAACTACAACTGGCAGGATAACGAATGGATAGAAAACCGTAAGGTTTCTGACTACAACAGTCAGCCTATGTCAATTTATGAATGTCACCTTGGCTCTTGGAAGCAAAACGAAGACGGCAGTTTTAAGACATATAGAGAGTTAGCATATGAACTTGGCGATTATGTTAAGGAAATGGGCTTCACACACATTGAACTTATGGGTATTCTTGAACACCCATTCGACGGTAGTTGGGGTTATCAGGTAACAGGTTACTTTGCACCAACTTCTCGTTTTGGTTCCCCTGAGGACTTTATGTTCTTTATTGACCATATGCACTCATTGGGCATTGGTATTTTGCTTGACTGGGTACCTGCTCACTTCCCTAAGGACTCTCACGGTTTGGGTAGATTTGACGGCACTTGCCTATATGAACACCCTGATGCTCGCAGAGGCGAACATCCTGACTGGGGTACATACATCTTCAACTACGAGCGCAATGAAGTTAGAAACTTCCTTATTGCCAGTGGTTTGTTCTGGCTTAACAAGTTCCACATCGACGGCTTGCGTGTAGATGCTGTTGCCTCTATGCTTTACCTGGACTATGGTAAGAGCGACGGTCAGTGGTTACCTAATATTTACGGTGGCAGAGAAAACCTTGATGCTGTTGAGTTCTTTAAACATCTTAACTCAATGGTTGAGCAGTATGCACCCGGCACACTTGTAATTGCTGAGGAAAGTACTGCTTGGGCAGGCGTTACAAAATCTGTTCACGAAGACGGCTTGGGCTTCAATATGAAGTGGAATATGGGTTGGATGAACGACTTTTTGGAATACATTTCCAAGGACCCTGTTTATCGTCAGTATGATCACGGTATGCTAACATTCAGTATGATCTATGCTTATACCGAAAAGTTCATTCAGGTTCTTTCTCACGATGAAGTTGTTTACGGCAAATGCTCAATGATCAACAAGATGCCTGGTGACGACTGGCAGAAGTTTGCTAACCTTAGAGTTGCTTACGGCTTTATGTATGGTCACCCAGGTAAGAAGTTATTGTTTATGGGTCAGGACTTTGCACAGTATGACGAATGGAATGCTAACGTTGGCTTGCAATGGTTCTTGATTGACGATAATCAGAACAACAAAGATATGCAGAACTACGTTAAGGCATTACAACATTTCTACACAAGCCACAAGGCTATGTATGAACTTGACTTTGACCCTGCTGGCTTTGAATGGATGAGTTGTGACGATAATCAGAACTCTGTTGTAAGTTTTGTAAGAAAAACAAAAGACGGTAAAAAATCATTATTATTCATTTGCAACTTTACTCCTGTTCCTCGTCACGATTACAGAGTAGGCGTTCCTAATATGGGACTTTACAAGGCTGCATTCAACAGTGATGATATGCCATATGGTGGTACAGGTCAGTTCCCACAGGTTGACTTACGTGCTACAAAGACCGCTTGGAACTACAAAGACCAGAGCATCTGCGTTACAGTTCCTCCTCTTGGTATGCTTGTATATGAATACAACCACAAGATGCCTGTTGACGAAAACGAAGTGGCTATGAAAAAGGCTCTCAAGAAAAAGACACCAAAGAAAACTCCTGTAAAAAAAGCAGAAGTTAAGGTGCCTGCAAAGAAAGCAACTCCAATGAAAAAAGCCGCTAAAAAAGCAAAACCAGCAGAAACTAAAGAATAATATCAAATAGGGGCTACCACAAGGTAGCCCCTTAACTTTTGTATATATTAAAACTCTGCAACTTATTACACAGTTTGTAATATTATAGTCAACATCGAACATTTGTTTGTAATATTTTGTAACCCTTTTGTCTTTCTATTATTCATTAAAGAATTAACCCTTACAGTTTTTGTACAACTCAATTACATTATGGTAGAATTGTTGAATTTTCAAAAATTATAATTTACAATATAATTGCACACTAAAGAATGTGCTTATACATTACTGCAATAAGTGGTAATTCACACAATTTCATCCAGAAAAAGAGCCACAGAATACTGTGGCTCTTTTTCTTTTTATATTTATCCAAAAACTTTTTTGGCTACGTTGACGCCTTCCTTGGCATCTTTGCAATAATAATCTGCACCGATTTGCATAGCATACTCCTCAGTAAGCACTGCACCACCAACCATTACTACTGCATCTTTGAGTTTGTCATTACTGCGTATCAAAGATATAGTTTCCTGCATACTTGCAAGAGTGGTTGTCATAAGAGCGGATAGTCCTATCATCTTTACATCCTGTTTAATTGCAGTGTCCACAACAAGTTGCGGGTCAACATCTTTGCCCAAGTCTATTACAGTATAACCGTAGTTATCCAAAAGTACTTTTACAATATTTTTGCCGATATCGTGAATATCACCCTTAACAGTTGCAAGGATAATCTTGCCTTTTGATACTGATTTTGAATCATTTGTACTAATATTCTGTCTGATAATCTCAAAGCAACCTTGTGCCGCTGATGCGCTCTGAATTAACTGTGGCAAGAATAAATTGCCTTTCTCAAACTCCTCGCCTACCATATCAAGAGCAGGAATAAGATGATCGTTTACAATTATCATCGAGTCAGTATCCTCAAGAATTTTCTCAGTAAGTGTCATTGCTTCGTTTTTAAGACCTGTGGCAATAGCACTAACGAGAGTGGTTTGTGTAGTAACCGTTTCCTGAACTTTCACCTGAGAATCATTGTAACTATCAATGTACTGGCGAGAGTTTTTGTCAATATTCGCAAGGACTTTATATGCCCTTATTGTGCCCATCATATCGCTGTCGTTAGGGTTGATGATAGGCAAGTCAAGTCCCTCCTCCAGCGCCATAGCGAGGAAAATATGATTAACAAGTTCACGCTTTGGCAAACCAAAACTAATGTTAGAAACGCCAAGACAAGTTTTGCAACCAAGTTGAGTTTTTACCGTATTCAACGCCTTGAGAGTTTCTTTACAACCCTCCTGTTGAGCAGAAACCGTAAGTGTAAGACAATCAATATATACATCTTTGGCAGGAATACCGTAGGACTCTGCAGTTTTCACAATCTTTTGAGCAATCTCAAACCTACCCTCAGCAGTTTTTGGTATGCCGTTTTTATCAAGTGTTAAGCCAACTACACTTGCGCCGTATTTTTTAACTATTGGCAAGATAGATTTCAATGATTCTTCCTCGCCATTAACGGAGTTTACGATGGCTTTGCCGTTATATATACGCAAAGCAGCCTCAATAACATCTGGCTTTGTGCTGTCGATTTGCAAAGGTACATCAACAACTGACTGCAATGCTTTTACAACCTTTACCATCATTTCTTTTTCGTTAATTTCAGGCAATCCTACATTAACGTCAAGAATATCTGCCCCTGCATTTACCTGTTCTACTGCTTGTTTAATAATAAAGTCAATATCGTTATTTATAAGTGCTTCTTTAAATCTCTTTTTACCTGTTGGGTTAATACGCTCACCAATAACTCTTGGTTCATTTATCTCAACAAGTTTTGTGCCTGAACACACACAAGTGTCTAACATCAGAGGAGAGTCTTCGTATTTGATATTTTTAAAGGTATCTTTAAGCCTTGCTATATAAACAGGAGTAGTGCCGCAACAACCTCCCACAAACTTAACTCTGCCAAGATCTGCACAAGCAAATACTCCACTTGCAAACTGATTTTCATTTACATCATATGTGTTACTGTTAGGATCAGGCAAACCTGCATTTGGCTTGATTAAGAGAGGCAAAGAAGTAGAAGCGATAAGCCTCTGCATAATAGGATAAATCTCCTTTGGACCCAAAGAACAATTGACACCTATTACATCGACTCCCAACGCTTCCATTGTAACTGCAAAAGCCTCTACGCTAACACCTGCAAAGGTACGCTGATTCTGTTCAAAAGTCATAGATGTCATAATGAACTTATCGCTATTCTCCTTAGCAGCAAGCACACCTGCTTTCAGTTCCAGCAAGTCGGTCATTGTTTCAAAAAAGATGAGGTCGGCATCTTCTCCTGCCAAAATCACCTCTTTATAGTAATTGTAAGCATCATCAAAACTCAAAGTACCTGCAGGTTCAAGCAGTTGACCAATAGGACCAATGTCCAAAGCAACTAACGCTTTGCCCTCTGTGGCTTTACGAGCATTACTTACGCCTGCTCTAACAATCTCGCTAACTGTGTACCCACTGTTCTTCAACTTATAACCGTTTGCACCAAAAGTATTTGCACTGATAATGTTAGAACCTGCTTTTACATATTGTTTGTGTATATCAATTACAACCTCAGGATTTGTTATATTAAGAGTTTCAGGAATATCTCCTAATTTAAGACCACTTTTTTGGAGCATTGTGCCCATTGCACCGTCCAAAATTACAAATTCATTTTTTATCAAATCTTTAATTGTCACAGCGTTTTCCAGCCTTTCTATACTCACAACTCTGGACTAAATTACAAGTAGCACATCCCCTGCGTTTGCTCTGAATTTCATCTTTGCTTAGCCCCACAATAGCAGTTACGGACTTGGTTGGAGTTAGCAGATAAGTGTCTGTGGTGCACAAGCCGATTTTGCGAGGTGCATCCAAAAGTTGCAAATATTTTTCCTGCAAAGCAATAGGATAATCTCCGTAACCCGGAGAAAATCGCCAAGTCAAGTTGTAACCCAGATTAAGCCCAGCAAGTTCTACCTCAATTTTATCCATAACTTCTTCGATTACACAACTTGCCATAGCATCAATTACCACTGCTTTTGCCATATCCATAACCTCGTACTTTCGTATAAGGTTATTCACTTTTGCGCCCAAAGTTGCGCACATAACCACGGCTTGGGAGCAGTTTTTTAGGTGCTCTTTTATATCCTCACCTTGCAACAAATCGCAACCGTTGAGGTCAACTGTCTTGTAAATATATCTAATATTCAAAACATCTAAAAGTTCTTTTTCACACTCATCAAAAAGTGCCTTTGTGTTTTGGTCTAATTCTGTATTTTTATTACCAAGATACCTTGCAGTTTCTTGCATATTAACACGTTGTATTTTTATCATAAAAGGTTTCCTATTGCCTCAGTAATCTTGCGTGCCACATAAGGGTTGTTCATAGTGTATAAATGTATACCCTTTACTCCGTTTGCAATCAGGTCCACGCATTGGTCAATCGCATAGGCAATACCTGCATCAAGCAAAGCTACAGGGTCGTTCTCGTATCTGTTCATAATTTTTGAGAACTTTGAGGGTAATGATGCACCACAAGTAGATACCATACGCTGAATTTGATTTTTGTTGACTACAGGCATAATACCTGCTTCGATAGGCACATTGATACCTGCAATTGCACAACGCTTCTCAAAATCATAGAAAAACTTGTTATCAAAAAACAACTGTGAAACCAGAAATTCCACACCACTATCAACCTTATTTTTTAGACTGATAATATCGCTTATTTCGTCCTCTGCTTGAGGGTGAACCTCAGGATAACAAGCACCTGCTATAGTAAAATTGCCCTTTTCCTTAATAAACTTAACAAGGTCAACCGCAAACTTAAAATCTGTCTGTGGTGGCAAGTTGGGAATAATATCGCCTCTTAATGCAAGTACGTTTTCGATATTATTTTCCTTAAATTTTTCCAGCACTGCCTCAACTTGCTCTCTGTTACTGTTTACGCAAGTAATATGAGCAAGAGTATCTATGTTATACTCGTTTTTAATTTTACTTGCAATTTCACAAGTATTGTCTGCAGCAGTACCACCGGCACCGTATGTAACGCTAATGTAAGCAGGGTTTAACTCCTTGAATTCTTCCAAAACTCCATATATTGATTCGATTGGGGAGGTTTTCTTTGGAGGAAACACTTCAAAGCTCAATATAGTTTTGTCGTCCTTAAACTTTTCTGTAATTTTCATATAATCATCACCCAAACTAAAATATAAAAGCATTTTATCACAAAAATCACCAAAATACAACTATAAACAGAGTTGACCTACAAAGAAAAAAGATGTAGAATAATATCAACTTATACAAAGAGGTATGCCAAATGAAACTTTCCTTAATTGTGCCTTGCTATAACGAGGAAGGCAACGTAGAAGAATTTTACAACGAAACTGTCAAGGCTTTTGCAAATGTAGATTATGACTATGAATTTGTGTTTGTAAACGACGGTAGCAAAGATAAAACTATTGATAAATTGCGCAAACTCCATAGCGAAAAAACAGAAAGCAATATTACTATCGTATCATTCAGCCGTAATTTTGGCAAAGAATCTGCAATTTATGCAGGACTTAAAAACAGCATTGGCGATTATGTTTCAATTATTGATGCTGATTTACAACAAAGGCCTGAAGTTGTAATTGAGATGATGGATATTCTTGCTAACGAGCCGGAATATGACTGTGTTGCTGCTTATCAAAACAAGCGTAAAGACAACAAACTGCTCTCAGGCATTAAGTCAGGCTTCTACAAAGTTATGAATTCACTTAGTGAAATTGACTTGCACGAAGACGCCAGCGACTTCCGAACTTTTACTCGAACAATGGCTGATACTATTATAGAAATGACCGAATATCACAGATTTTCAAAGGGCATTTTCAGTTGGATAGGCTTTAATACAAAGTATATTCCTTATGATGTGCAGGAAAGACACGCCGGTGAAACAAAATGGTCCATTACCAAACTCGTTAAATACGCCTTTGATGGCATTACGGCCTTCTCAACAAAGCCACTTAAAATTGCAACATACATTGGCTCAATTTCTACTATTGCTTCTCTTGTGTATTTAATCGTTGTTATTATTCAGCGTGTTTTCTTTAATATAGATGCTTTCAACGGTTATGCTACAATAGTTTGTTTGATTTTGCTTTTGGGTGGTTTGCAGTTATTCTGTATGGGACTTATTGGCTCATACCTATCAAAAATTTATGTACAAAGCAAGGGCAGACCTATCTATATCGCAAAAGAAGTCCTAAAGCACAACAATAAATAACGCAAAAATGCTCACAACTAAGGTTGTGAGCATTTTACTTAATATACTATTACTTTAAGTTTTAGATTTTTGACACCGTTTACTTTTACATAAACATACGATGTACCTTTCTTTTTGCCTTTTACTTTTATAGTAGAGGCATTCTTTTTGCCTTTAATTTTAGCGTTTGAGGAACTTGTGTAAACATTATTTATGGATGAGGCTTTGCCCGAAATATTAACCGTTACGCTCTGCCCTTTTTTTACTTTTACTTTGCTAATTTTTTTATTACTTGTATTGGTTAATTTAGGGTTATCGATTACTTTAATAATATACTTAATTATTGAATCGCCAACCTGAATTCGAACAATTCCTGTACCCTTCTTAAGACCTGTAACTTTACCCTTTTTATTCACACTGACTATAGTAGGAGTTTCTGACTTATATACAACTTTTTGTGATGTTTTTACATTTAACTTATACTCTTTACCTGCGCTGATTTCAGGTCCCATAGTAACCTGAACAGCCTGTGTGCTTTCGGTAGGTTCTGTCACACTTGTGCTTGGTTCAGTCGGAGTAGTTGGGTTATCAGGCGTTTGTGTTGTAGCCGTAGTGCTTTCTGATGGTTCTGTACTTGTAGTATCATCAGGCACCACAACAGGAGGCAAGATGTCATCTTCTTCAGAATTATTATATATCAAAACTTTTTCGCCTACCGTATTGGGGTCAACTTGTAATTCAACGAATATATTTCCGTACTTATCTTTTACCAAACCAAAGATATCTCTGGTTTCGTCGGCATCTTTTTTCCACAAAACTTTAAGACCTGTACCATCATAGTTTATGGAATAGACCATATCAGTAGTGTTGTAACAAAAAGCACCGTTATGATAAATTAGTTGTGAGAAATTACCAGTCCACGCAGCAGTATGTGTATCATCCACATACCATCTGTCCATAATTTTCTTCAATACAGTTGAAGTGTTAGTCGTTGTATTGTGAGCAATTAACGCACCGTATTCGCTGGCAGTATAATGATGGTCAATATAATAATCTGTGTCACCTATTGTATATATAAATGTCGATACATCTCTCCACCAAGCATTATCATAAGTTGTGTCTGGAGCCTCAGGCACTTTATTCCATGTTTGCCTTGGTCTTAATTTGTGCATTCTTGTGTCACTTACCAAGAAGTAAGTGTGATTTGCTCTGCCAAGCAAGTCACCTGACGGATCATCCCAAGTTACATCAACGTGATACCACTGGTCTTCAATTTTTACCATAGACCAAGTATGATTCATAGTTTCACTTGACACAACTGCTGTTTCAAATCCTAACTGATTTACTATGTAGTTGTAAGCAAGAGTATAGCCGTGGCACAATGCCCTGCCGTCAACTAACGCACCATAAGCAGAATACAAAATATTACCATATTTACTTACATCTGTATCGTACTCAACAAATACATCAAGATAATCGTGGATATATCTCAACTGCTTGTAAGCAGGCCAAGAAGTATCAATACTGTCCAAAATAGTGTTTACTGTGTACATCAACTCAACTTTTGTGAATCTGTACTCTGATTGATCAATAATATATTGTGGCCTTATACTAATAACTTTCTTTGTATCAGAAACAAAAGTTGTTTCTACATAAGTCTGATCAACATAATAAATGTCTGGATTTTCCCACAATACACTTTTATAAACTGCTTCAAACACAGTTTCTTCAAGATCGTAAGCAGTCATATCAATATCTTCTTCAAAATCAAGGAGACCTTGCTTTAAAGCCTGAGCCGCCTCGCTGTACATTTCTATGATTTCACTTGTATAATAAAGGTATAATAAATCAGTTTCTTCAGTAGTTGTCTCGGCTGATACAGAAAAATTAAAAGAACATATTAACATTACTGTAGCCAACAACAAACTAATAACTTTTCTCACGCCAACACCTCCTACTAAACTTT
The DNA here is from genome assembly GCA_964629465.1 of uncultured Ruminococcus sp. Taxonomy (GTDB): domain Bacteria; phylum Bacillota; class Clostridia; order Oscillospirales; family Acutalibacteraceae; genus Ruminococcoides. The sequence continues at coordinate 50,394 of CAZVRE010000006.1, forward strand.
CAATCTTATTCATAATAAGTATATCTTATCTTTAGGATTTTTTCCACAAATTTTTCTAAATTTGTTATCTTTCACAAATTAAACTCATATAAATGTACAAAATAACTATGGAGGGGTTATATGTGAAAGGCATTGTAGAAGAAAGGGCCGCTCAAATTGGAGAATATATAGTAGAAACAAAAACAACTGTGCGCAACGCTGCCAAGAAATTTGGTATCAGCAAATCAACTGTACATAAAGATGTGAGCCAAAGGCTCAAACGAATTAACCCTATGCTATACAAAGATGTCAAAGAAATTCTTGAAATAAACAAAAGTCAAAGACATATTCGAGGTGGACTTGCAACCAAACAAAAATACTTACTGCAAAAATTAGAAAAATAGAAAATATTAGTAAATTATGCGCATACTTTGTATGTGCATTTTTTGACTTTTGTTTGCCTTTTTTGTGTTGACTATAAAAATTTATAGTAGTAAAATAAGGTGATAATATTTAAGAGGAGAAAATAATGGGCAAAATAGTTAAAAACCTCGCTCCCCATTGGAAAACTGTAATACTAATCTTCATTATGCTGGTTATTCAAGCAACTTGTGATTTGACTTTGCCTGCATACACCTCTGACATAATAGACACGGGTATTCAAAACCAAGGTGTGGAGCATATTCTTCCCGAAAAGGTCACCCAAACAGAGTATAATTATGCTACTGTTTTTATGACTGAGGAAGAAAAACAACTGTTTACTGATAGTTACACAAAAGACGGTGATTTTTACACTCTGACAGTTACAGACGACAAAGTGTTGGAAGAATTAGACCAAGAACTGATAGTTCCTATTATGGTAAACTACACAATGTCTGAATTATCTTTGGAACAGTTCAAAGAAATGATGGAAAAACAAGGTATTGATCCTGCTACAGTAAGTAATTCCGTTCAAACTTTCACCAAGGAAGGTGACGAAAGCGGAACAAAATATGTAGATGTTCGTCCTATCGTTGCAAGTATGATGACACAGGAACTGCTCCCTACTTTTAGAGAGAATTTAGACCAACAAATCAACACTATTGGTGCAGAAACGCTAAAAGCAACCGGCATTGCTTATGCTATTAAATGCGACAAACAAGCAGGCGTTGATGTTGCTCACATTCAAACCACTTATCTATGGACAACTGGACTCAAGATGGCTTTGATTGCAATTATCGCTACTATTGCTTCTATTGTTGCAGGCTTCTTTGCTGCAAGAGTAGGCGCAACGGTTGGTAGAGATTTACGTGAAAAAGTATTTACTAATGTTGTAGGCTTCTCAAATAGTGAGATTGACAAATTTTCTACTGCTTCTCTTATCACCCGTACCACAAACGATATTCAGCAAGTGCAAATGGTAACCACAATGATGCTCAGGATGGTGATGTTTGCCCCTATTATGGGTATAAGCGGTGTTATAAAAGTTTTGACAAACGGCGCTCATATGGCGTGGGTAATTGCGTTGGGCGTACTGGTTATCTTTGGCATTGTAATGCTCTTGATGGCAGTTGCTATGCCAAAATTCAAACTAATGCAAAAACTCGTAGATAGAGTTAACTTAGTTGCTCGTGAGATTTTGACAGGTATTCCTGTAATTAGAGCCTTTAAGCGTGAAGAACGAGAAGAAGAACGATTTGACGAAGCAAACATAGACCTAACCAAAACAACATTATTTACAAACCGTGCTATGTCCTTGATGTCACCTGCTATGACATTTGTAATGTACGGAATGAGCATACTAATTGTGTGGGTTGCATCAGGTCACATTAACGATGGTACAATGCAAGTTGGTGAGATGACTGCTTACCTGACTTATGCTATGCACATTGTAATGAGTTTCTTGATTTTGACGATTATGTCAATTATGCTCCCCCGTGCTGCAGTTGCTGCAGAAAGAATTGATGAAGTTATCAGCACTGAGTCTACTATTAAAGACAACGACAACCCTGTTAAATTAACCGCAGAAAAAGGTGTTGTTGAATTCAAAAATGTTAGTTTCAGATACCCAAGCGCAGAGGAATATGTACTTGAGAACATTTCGTTTACTGCAAAATCAGGCGAAACTACTGCTATCATCGGCAGTACAGGAAGTGGTAAATCAACACTTGTAAACCTTATTCCAAGACTTTATGACACAACCGACGGCGAGATTTTAGTAGACGGCGTTAACATTAAAGATATATCTATGAAGTCTCTGCGTGAAAGCATTGGCTATGTTCCTCAAAAGGGCATATTGTTCAGTGGTACTATTGCTTCTAACTTGCGATTTGGTAACCGTAATGCTACTGACGAGGAAATTCAAAAGGCTGCCCAAATTGCCCAAGCAACTGAATTCATTGATACAAAACCACACAAATACGACAGCCGAATTGCCCAAGGTGGCTCTAATGTATCAGGTGGTCAAAAGCAACGTTTATCTATTGCTCGTGCTATTGCCAAAAATCCAAAGATTTATATCTTTGATGACAGTTTCTCTGCCCTTGATATGAAAACTGACAAAGTGCTACGAGAGGAACTCAATAAAAACGTAAAAGACGCAACTACAATTATTGTTGCACAACGAATTTCCACTATCTTACACGCAGAACAGATCATAGTTCTTGACGAAGGTAAAGTAGCAGGAATAGGCACTCACAAAGAACTGCTCAAAAACTGCGATGCATATTTGGAAATTGCCAAATCACAACTTTCTCCTAAAGAATTAGGACTTGACGAGGAGGTGGCACAAAATGAGTAATCACAAGCCAAAAGGACCTATGGGACCAGGAGGTAATAATTCTCTTGACAGAGCAAAAGACTTCAATGGCTCCATGAAAAATCTTATAAAGTACATTGGTAAATATAAATTTGCTATACTAATAGTGATGATTTGTGCCATTTCTTCCACTATATTCCTTGTAATAGGCCCAAAAATCTTAGGTAATGCTACTACTGAACTTGCCAAAGGTCTTATGGCAAAAATTCAAGGTACAGGCAGTATCAATATGGATGCTATTGCAAACATATTGTTGACGGTGCTATTACTATATGGCATAAGTGTAATCTTCCAATTTGTTCAAGGTTGGATAATGTCAGGTGTAACTCAAAAAATCTGCTACCGTATGCGTAAAGAGATTTCAGAGAAAATCAACCGTATGCCTCTCAAATACTTTGAGAGCAGAACTTACGGCGAAGTTCTATCAAGAATAACCAACGACGTTGATACACTTGGTATGGGATTAAATCAAAGCATCACACAGATTATCACATCTTTGTGCACTATTATCGGCGTACTTGTTATGATGCTCTCTATATCACCTCTAATGACATTGATTGCCTTAGTTATTTTGCCTGTGTCATTATTGCTTATGATGATTGTTGTTAAGCACTCTCAAAAGCACTTCCGTACTCAGCAGGAATATTTGGGTCATATTAACGGCGCAGTTGAGGAAACTTTTAGCGGACACTTGATTATTAAGTCTTACAACAAAGAAGAAGAAACTATCGATAGTTTTAACAAAACTAATGAGGTCCTTTATCAGTCTGCTTGGAAATCACAGTTCCTGTCAGGTATGATGCATCCTCTTATGGTGTTTGTTGGCAACTTAGGCTATGCCGCAGTTGCGTTGTCAGGTGGTATTCTTGCCATAAAAGGTGCTATCAACATTGGCGATATTCAGGCGTTCGTTCAGTATGTTAAGAACTTTACTCAACCTATTCAGCAGATTTCACAGATTGTAAATCAGTTGCAGTCTATGGGCGCTGCAAGCGAGAGAGTGTTTGAATTCCTTGATGAAGAAGAGGAAGATCAGATTGTTGAAAACCCTGTAAGCGTTGAAAACGTAAAGGGTTATGTTGAATTTCAAAATGTTGAATTTGGCTACAGTGAAGATAAAATCGTTATTCACGACTTCAGCGCAAGTATTGAATCAGGTCAAAAAATCGCTATCGTTGGTCCAACAGGCGCAGGTAAAACTACTATGGTAAAACTGCTGATGAGATTTTACGATGTAAACAAAGGCGCTATCCTAATTGACGGCAACAACGTAAAAGACTACAATCGTCGAGAATTACGTGATGCCTTTGGTATGGTATTGCAGGACACTTGGCTATTCAAAGGCACTATAATGGAAAACATCCGTTACGGTAGACTTGAAGCTACCGACGAGGAAGTTATTGCCGCTGCCAAGGCTGCCCACGCTGACAGATTTATTCGTACTCTGCCAGGTGGCTACCAGATGGAACTCAACGAAGATGCAAGTAATGTAAGCCAAGGTCAAAAGCAACTTTTGACTATTGCTCGTACAATTCTTGCTGACAACCCTATTCTTATACTTGACGAGGCTACTTCATCTGTTGATACTCGTACAGAAGTTCGCATCCAAAAGGCTATGAACAACCTAATGAAAGGCCGTACAAGTTTTATTATCGCTCACCGACTCTCCACCATCCGAGACGCCGACTTGATTTTGGTAATGAAAGACGGCGATATTGTTGAGCAAGGCTCTCACGATGAACTCCTAAAAAAGCAAGGTTTCTATTACGAACTATACAACAGCCAATTTGAACAGGCTTCATAGCAAAAGGGCACCCGTACGGTGCCCTTTGATTTTGTTTTATATACAGAAATTTTATAAAATTTTACTTATTTCACAAAATTTCCTGGTAATTTATAGTTGTTTTTACACCCCAAAAAAATACAAATTCTATTTACTTTTGCACAAAAGGGTTGTATAATGTCATTATGTATTTTTACGGATAAATATTATAATAATATTGATATGTAATATTAGGAGGGCTGTTATGCAGACTATTCCTTTTTCTCCACCTGATTTAGGTCCGGATGAAATAAAAGCAGTTACTGAAGTACTTCAGTCCGGTTGGATAACAACCGGCCCTAAAACTAAATTATTTGAAAAACGCATCGGTGAGTATTGTCATACAGGTCAGGCAGTATGTTTGTCTTCACAAACTTCCTGTGCTGAAATGACGCTTCGCATTTTGGGTGTTGGCCCAGGTGACGAAGTTATTGTACCTGCCTACACATACACAGCCACTTGTTCTATTGTATATCACGTTGGCGCAAAGCCAGTTATGATTGACTGTAAGCCCGGCACTTACGAGATGGACTACGATAAAATGGAAGCAGCCATCAACGAGCGCACAAAGGTTATTATTCCTGTTGACCTTGCAGGTATTGTTTGCGACTACGACAGAATTTACGAAGCAGTGCGTAACAGACGTAACTTATTTAGGCCTAAGGGCAAGTTGCAGGAATTAATCGGCAGAGTTATTGTTATGTCTGATGCTGCTCACTCTTTTGGCGCAAGATGGCACGGTCAGATGTGTGGCGAAATTGCCGATTTTACCAACTTCAGTTTTCACGCAGTTAAAAATATGACTACTGCCGAGGGTGGTGCCGCTGTGCACAGACTTCGTGGGAGAATTGACGAAGAAAAAATCTACAAGCAATATATGTTATGGTCACTTCACGGTCAGACCAAAGACGCCCTTGCCAAAAACCAGGGTGCATCTTGGGAATATGACGTTGTGAATACACAGTACAAGTGTAATATGCCAGACATTCTTGCTGCAATAGGCTTAGCCCAACTTGACAGATACGAGAGCATTCTTGACCGTCGTCATGAACTAATTAAAGTTTATAACGAAGAATTCAAGAACCTTGACATTCAGGTTCTTAACCACGCCGACGAAAATCATCGCAGTAGTGGTCACTTGTATTTTGTAAGATTTTTGGGTAAAGATTCTGAATTCCGTAATGAGTTCTACAACCGTATGGCAGAAAATGGCGTTATGTGTAACGTTCACTTCAAACCTTTGCCTATGCTTTCTGCATATAAAAACAAAGGTTTTGACATTGTAGATTACCCATATGCTTATAATATGCACAAAAACCAATTAACCCTGCCTTTAAATTCAACCCTCACTGATAACCAAGCGCAATATGTCATAGATACTTTCAAAAAAGTATATGATAGTATGATTAACAGATAAGGACGATTTTTGTGAAAAAAACACTTGAAAGCCGAGTTAATTTAATATTGATAGTAGTTTTAATTATCCTTGTGGTAGGTATGATTGCTTTATCCATTTACAGAGATGTAACTGCTGACAAAAATGTGGTTGAACCCACAACACAAAGCACAACTGTTGCAACTGAAACAACTCAAGCCACTACTGTAACAGAGGAAGAAACCACCGAGGAAACTACAGAAGAAACTACAGAGGAAGAAGAACAAGACAATCAGCAAGCCGCCGTAGTATATACGCCACAGGCTCCTGCCACAACTGCTGCAACTACCGTTGCACCAACTACAGGAAATGCAACAAAAGCTACTAAGGCAACCAAATCTACAAAGGCCACAAAGGCTACCAAAGCCACTTCCTCAACAACTGCTACTGAAGCAACTTCCGACACTACTCCAACCGAAAGTAGCACACAAGAAGACAGCGAATAATTATATACGAATTAAGCCCTCTCAAAAGAGAGGGCTTTTGTTTTATTTATTTACTACGTTTATTGGAGTGCCGTTAAGAAAGTTTCTGATATTATTGCACACAATACCCATCAGACGCTCTCGTGTTTCCATTGGAGCCCAAGCAATATGAGGAGTAATAAGCAAATTATCGACTCCACATAGTTTGCAGTCCTGAGCCATTGGCTCTGTTTCTAAAACATCAATACAAGCATAAGCAAGTTTGCCTGACTTTAATGCTTCAACAAGAGCATCTTCTTCCATCACACCACCACGAGCAGTATTGATGAATATAGATTTATCCTTCATTTTACCAAAAGTTTCTTTGTTAAACATTTTTTCTGACTCACTATTAAGAGGGCAATGTACTGTTACAATGTCACTTTCCATTAACAAAGTATCCAAATCTACCATCTTTGCCACTTGGTCCTCTGCTGGAGTACGTTTGTAAGCAAGCACTTCCATATTAAAAGCTTTGGCAACTTTTGCTACTGCTTTGCCTATGCTACCATAACCCACAATGCCAATAGTCTTGTGGGCTAACTCCGAAATTGGAAATACAAAAGGCGAAAAAGTAGTGCTGTTCTTCCAATTACCTTGCTGAACAAAATTGTTGTAATCTCCTACTCTGCTCATACATTCCAACAACAGCGCAAAAGTGTGCTGACATACTGCATCTGTACTGTAGGAGCCAGCGTTACATACTGTAATTCCTTTTTCCTCGCAATAGTCTACATCTATGTTGTTATATCCTGTGGCAAACAGTCCAATATATTTCAAGTGAGTTGCCTTGCGTAAAGTTTCCCTATTAAGTGGAGTTTTGTTGCAGATAATTGCATCTGCATCCTTAACAACTTCAGCAATATCTTCATATTTTGTAAGAAGATTCACCTCAACTTCGCCAAATTCTTTAAGTGGTTCAAGGGACAAATCCCCTTGGGTTACTGTTTGTGCATCTGTCAATACGATTTTCAAAAAATCACCTCCCATTCATTTTACACTAAATCTTGCAAACCGTAAAGTAATAGTTTATAATAAACCTAAAGGTGATAAAATTATGATTAAAAATTTATTATTCGACTTAGACGGCACTTTGTTGCCAATGGATCAGGAAGAATTTGTAAAAGCATATTTTGGCGCTTTATGCGAAAAATTCTGTCCTGTTCTTAACCTTACACAAGAAGAAATGATTAAAGGTATTTGGAAAAGTACAGGTGCTATGATAAAGAACGATGGTTCAACTTCTAACGGCGAAAAGTTTTGGCAAACTTTTGCTCGAATTTGTGGCAAAAAAGTTTTGGATTACATCAAAGATTTTGATGAATTTTACGACAATGAATTTCTCGCAGTAAAAGGTGTTTGTGGCTACAACCCATCTGCTCCTGAAACTATCAAGGTTCTACAACGCAAAGGCTACAACCTTGTGGCTGCTACCAACCCAATTTTCCCTGCTGTTGCAACACAACAAAGATTAAAGTGGGCCGGTTTGAGTCCTGCAGACTTTACTCTTGTAACTACATACGAAAATTCAGGCTATTGCAAACCTAATACGGCATATTATCAGGATATTATGGAAAAACTTAATCTTGACCCTGAAGAAACTATGATGGTAGGTAACGATGTAAATGAGGATGTACTCCCTACTCAAGCATTGGGTATTGATTCATATATTATTACTGACTGCCTTATTAACAGTGACGATGTAGATATTACAAATTTCAAGCACAGCAACTTCAGAGATTTTTTGACTTACGCAAGAATGTTACCTGACGTAAGATAACGGAGATTTATATGATCAAGTTAATTAAACGCTACTTGCCATATGCAATAATTGATGCTCTGATTTATCTTGTTATGCCTATTTTCTTTCAGGGAGATAACTATAAATTTGACTTTATTGAGTATCAGTTAGTTTTTCCTGCTACGGCTTTGCTTTCAGGACTTGTGTATTCTTGGAAAAACGGTCTTGATTTTACCCTTCCCCTTATACCTCCTATTATCTTTATAGGTAGCGTACTTATATACAGCCATTACTATCATTGGCATATTTATGTATTTATTTACTTAATTGTTGCTATGCTGGGTTGTTTTATAGGGGATATGGTATATAGAGATAAACAAGCAAAAGAAAAAGAAAAACAAGAAGAAGAAAAATCAGCGCCATATAAAATCAAACTTCAAAACATATCAGTTATTTCTGATGAAATTGAAGAAAAAGAGCAAAACAAAAAGGGCTGATTTACAGCCCTTTCTTTATAATCAATATTATAATGTACCAAAAATTCTGTCACCTGCATCACCAAGACCAGGGCAAATATAAGCATTTTCGTTAAGGCAACGGTCAAGCATACCAACGTAAAGTGTTACATCAGGATGCGCCTGTGTGAACTTTTCCACACCTTCAGGTGCAGCAATAATACACATACATTTGATGTTCTTGCCACCTCTTGCTTTGATAGCATCTACCGCATCAACAAGTGAGCCACCTGTTGCAAGCATAGGGTCCACAACCACTACCAAACGCTCGTCAATATTTTTAGGAAGTTTACAGTAGTATTCTTCAGGCTGGTGAGTTTCCTCATTACGGCACATACCAATATGGCCAACTTTTGCATCAGGTACTAATGTGAGCATACCCTCTACCATTCCAAGACCTGCTCGCAGTATTGGTACAATAGCAAGTTTTTTGCCTGCAACCACAGGTTGGGTTGTTTCCTCAAGAGGAGTTGTAACCTTAACATCTTTAAGTGGTAAATCAGCAAGAGCCTCGTAACCCATAAGCACAGTAATTTCCTCAATTAACTTACGGAATTGACCTGTTGTGGTGTTTACATCTCTGATTTTGGTAATTTTATGTTTGATTAACGGATGAGTCATATAATTAACTTTTGACATTTTATTCACCTCTACACCAAATCATACCTAAAATTAACCCCAAAGTCAACATTTTTGCATACTATATTTAGTTTATATAAAAATAAAATAAAGGAGATTGATTATGAAAAACAATGAGGCAATTTATGACGCGCGAACATTGGGCAAACCAAAAATGGCAATTTTAGGTTTACAGCATATGTTTGCAATGTTTGGTGCTACAACTCTTGTACCTATCCTAACAGGTCTTGACATCAGCACCACTCTACTTATGGCAGGCCTTGGTACATTATTGTTCCACTTATTTACCAAAGGCAAAGTTCCTGCATTCTTGGGCTCAAGTTTTGCATTTTTGGGTGGATATGCAGCAATCACAGTTTTGGCAGGTACAGAAAACTACCAGAATATGACTGAAGCGCAACTTTTACCTTATGCTTGTCTTGGTGTAGCCTGTGCAGGTTTACTTTACTTTGTACTTGCAGGTATAATCAAGTTAGTAGGCGTAGAAAAAGTAATGAGATTTTTCCCTCCTGTTGTAACAGGTCCTATCATTATTTCTATCGGTTTAACACTTGCACCTTCTGCTATCTCTAACTGCCAAACAAACTGGGTACTCGCACTTATAGCATTGGCAATAATTGTAATTTTCAATATTTGGGGCAAAGGTATGGCTAAGATTATTCCTATTCTTTTAGGTATTCTCATTAGTTATGTAGTAGGTTTGATTCTATTCTTCATTGGACAAGCCAACCCTGACTTAATTCAAAATGTTCCTTGGTTATTCTCAAGTGGTATGAACGACGCAGGTGTATATCAGCCAATTTTTGACTTTACATCTGTTCAGAATATCATTGCTAATATATCACAGGGTAACTTCTTTGGTCCTGAAGGTATCATTGGTATTCCTATTACCTGGAGCAAAACAGTATTTGGTGGCGTTGACTTTTCTAACATATCACTAATCATTACTGCAATTGTTGCTATTGTTCCTCTTGCTTTGGCTACTATGATGGAACACATTGGTGACATCTGCGCTATTGGTTCAACCACAGGCAAGAACTATATCGCTGACCCAGGCTTACACAGAACATTAACAGGTGACGGTTTGGCTACAACATTGGCTTCTTTGTTTGGTGGTCCTGCTAACACAACTTACGGCGAAAACACAGGCGTACTTGCTTTAACAAAAGTTTATGACCCTAAGGTTATCAGACTTGCAGCTTTCTATGCAATTGGCTTGTCATTCTTCCCAATTGTTTCAGGCGTTATCGGTTCATTACCAGCATGTATTATCGGCGGTATCAGTTTTGTACTTTACGGTATGATTTCTGCAGTAGGTATTAGAAACCTTGTTGATGCAAAGGTTGACTTTACAAAGGGCAGAAACTTGATTATTGCAGGCATTATCCTTGTAATTGCATTAGGCTTTAGTGCTGACACAGTTACATTCTCTATTGCTTCAATCACAATCACACTTTCACCTTTGGCAGTTGCATCTATTGTAGGTATTATCCTCAACGCAATTATCCCAGGTAAAGACTATAAATTCAAAGCCAACTAAAAAAGATAGTGTGCTTTGCACGCTTTTTTTCACTCATCGCTCTTTTCAGCAAAGCAGAAAACTGAACGGAGAATAAAATTAACCCGTCAAAGTTTACAGCCTTGACGGGTTTTATTTTACAAAACAAAAAAGCCGAGGTCAAACCTCGGCTTTTACTTGCGTTAAATATTAGCAGAAATAAACATCCATTTCTTTTTCAACGCCATCAGCAACGAAATATGCTTTGCTCTCGTCTGGCTTTAAGTAAACTGTGATGTTCTTTGCAGCCTTGCCATTAGCAATCTTAACGTTCTTTACTACTTCGTCAATAGCAACCTGAACGCCACCGAACTCTACGAATACTTCTACCTTAGTAGCAGTCTTCTTTGTTGTTGTAGCCTTCTTAGCAGGAGCCTTCTTTGCAGGAGCCTTCTTTTCTGTTGCATTAGCAGCAGTCTTTGTTGTTGCCTTTTTAGTAGCAGGTTTCTTTGCAGGAGCCTTAGTTGCTTCTACCTTTTCTGTTGTAGTTTCTACTGCTTTTGTTTCTGTTTTCTTTGTTGCCATGGGAATTACCTCCATTTACTTTAATATACATAAAAATAATAGCATTTTTTGCTTCGTTTGTATTATATTACCCCAAAATTTAAAAGTCAATGAAATAAAAAAACTTTGTCGCTTTATACAGTTTGCATAATTAAAATGCAATAATGTGTACAATTTGCACAATATATTTACCTTTATTTTACTCCTCAAAATCTTACTACATATTGATTTATTGGTAAATACTAATATTAAGCATTGCATTTTATTGGTTAATTTACTTGTTGTTATAATAGATTTACTATGGTATAATGATTATGTGTTGAATTTTTACGGAGTAATTATATGTTAGATAATTTTTTTATTGTAGCCTTGCAGGTTGCAATCTTGTTTGTACTGATAGGTATAGGCTTTGTATCAGGCAAAACAAACCTTATTAACGAAAGTGGTTCAAAGCACCTTACAAACATTGTACTGTACCTTGTAACACCTTGTGTAATCATTAAATCATTCCAAAGTGTTGAGTTTAACTCCACTTTGTTACGTGGGCTGATAATCACAGCCATATGTGCAACACTAATTCAGGTTATATCAATTTTTATATGTAAACTTATTTTTAGGAATAAAGACGAAAGCAAACGCAAGGTATTGCAGTTTGCCACAGTTTTTTCTAACTGTGGTTTTATGTCATTACCTTTGCAAGAGGCTTTGTTGGGTGCTATAGGTGTATTCTACGGTTCAGTTTTCGTTGCAATATTCAATATCCTGGTGTGGAGTTACGGCTTGATTGATATGAGCGGTAACAAAAAAGAGTTTAACCTCAAAAAAGTCTTTCTTAACCCTGGGGTATTGGGAGTTACAATTGCATTGATTTTATTCTTTGCAAATTTCACTCTGCCTGAAGTCATCCTGTCACCTATAAGTTATATCGCAGCATTAAACACACCTTTACCAATGCTTGTTATAGGATATCACCTATCCAAAGCAAACATAGGCAAAGCCTTTAAGGACGGCTGGGTTTACCTTGTAATGGTATTGAGGTTGCTTGTTATTCCAGCAGCATCAGTACTGATTATGCGATTGTTGGGGGTAAGCGGAGAAATACTCATCGCCTGCACAGTAGCAGCATCTGCTCCCACTGCAGCCACAACCACAATGTTTGCCAACAAATTCAATCGTGACGTTGAATTATCAGTTAACTTAGTATCCTGCACAACCTTGTTTTCTATTGTGACAATGCCATTTATTATAGCTTTTGCTCAAATTATTTCGTAATGGAGAATTACTATGGCTCGTAACCCTCGACAAAAACAAAAACTATTATATCTTCAAAAAATACTATTGGAAAAAACCGATGAAAATCACGGCTTAACAACCAACGAAATCATAACTGAACTTGCTAACTACGGCATCAATGCCGAACGCAAGAGCATTTATGATGACATACATACTTTAGAAATGTTTGGCCTTGATATTTGCAGCGAAAAAACTAAAACAGTAAAGTATTATATTGGTTCTCGTGATTTCCAAATTTCCGAGTTAAAATTACTTGTGGATGCAATTCAAAGTTCCAAATTTATTACTAAAAAGAAAAGTCTGGAACTCATCAAAAAAGTTGAGGGACTATCAAGCGTCAACGAAGCAAAACTTTTGCAACGTCAGGTATATGTTGCAAATCGTATAAAAACAGAAAACGAAACTATCTACTACAATGTTGACCGTTTGCACGAAGCAATCAACAAAGATATGCAGGTAAGTTTTTACTATAACCAATGGACTCTTAACCTTGGAAGTACAGAAAAGTTAAAACTCCAACGCAAAAAAGACGGCGAAAAATACATCGTCAGCCCTTGGGCTCTGTGCTGGGATGACGAAAACTACTATCTTGTTGCTTACGATCAAGTAGCACAAGATGTTCGCCATTATCGTGTTGACAAAATGGAACAAATCAATGTTCTTACTGAAAAGCGCTTGGGCAATGATATGCTCAAAAACTTTAACCTTGCAGAATACACCAACTCTATTTTCTCTATGTTTGCAGGTGATGAACAAGAGATAAAACTCTCTGTTCACAAAGACCTCACAGGTGTTATTGCAGACAGATTTGGAAGCAAAGTTTTTGTGACCAAGGACGATGCTCGACCTGACCATTTCATTGTAAAAACAACCGTAAAAATCAGCCACCAGTTTTTTGGTTGGTTATTGGCATTAGGCGATAAGGTTATTTTGCTTTCTCCTGAAAATGCAGTACAAGACTTTAAAACTCACTTAAACAACATAAACAAACTATATTTGGAGGTGTGATTATGATTTGTCCTAAATGTGGCAAAACTATACCTGACAACAAAACCGTTTGTCCTTATTGTCAGAACGATATTGTGGACAACCTTGAATTCAACGATTACAAATCAGACGGTTTTGTGCATTTGCAACCAAAAGAATATGCTGCAAACAGTACCACCAAGTCAAAACAGAAGCAAAAGTCAAAAAAACAACAAAATGAAAAGAAAATGTCAGAGGCTAATATCTTCATTGTTGCTATTGCTTTTATTGCCCTTATTGCTTTGATTACAATTTTTGGCATAAAAAATCTCCGTAACAACGCTGAGCAAAGCGTAATCTACACCGTTAATACTGCCCAAACAACCTCAACTGAGGAAGTTGCAACAACTAAAAACGACGTAACTGATTTAGATTTTTCTAATCTTGACGGTATATGGATGAGAGTTAAAGACCAGAACAAAAGCACTTATGTTCCTTACTTCACCTTTAGCGACAACAGCCTTTCTATTGAGTGTGGAACTATGAAGGCAAAATCAACAGTGATTGATATGACAACTGAAGAAGAACATAAAATTTTCATAAGTTCCAACAATGTTATTGCAGGTTATTTTTACTACGATGTAACAGGCAACAGTAACGACGGTTACACATTGAGTCTTACAAGTGTTGGCTCAACATCTGCCATTGAGTTTGTTAAAGTGAATGAAACAAAACTCAAAGAAGTTGAACCACCTGAGAAAAAAGTGATTGACAAAAACTTGGTGGGTATGTGGAGTCACACTGACAATATGTATTATGACTTTAACAGTGATGGCACTTTTTCACGCTATAACGATGGCTTGTACCTTAATGGCATATGGACATTGGCAGACGAAAACACCTTAAAACTCACTTACACAGAAAAGAAAGAAACAAACAAGTATCTACAATACAGCATTTATGACGATAAACTAATCATCGCAGAAGATGTTTACCGAAAAGAATCATAGTCCGTATAATAGTACATTTGTTCCCTTATAATGTAATTAAAGACATTATAAGGGAGGAATAAATATGTTGAACTTTTGTTTTTTCACTTTTGTACTTTATGCGTTATCAGGAATTTGTGGTATGCTTTTTCCTAACATTAAAAACAAGTTCAAAAAAGCAAAATGAAATGAGGGGTAATTTTGCAACATCTTTTTATTATCAACCGATTTGCAGGTAAGAAAGACAGTTATGACGACATAGTTTCCCAGATTAACCAACTTAATTTAGAGAACTGCACAATTATCGAAACTATGAGCAAAAGCGACGCCACCAAAAAGGCTCGTGAATTTGTGCAGAAAACCGAGGACTTCGTAAGAGTTTATGCGTGTGGGGGCGACGGAACTTTCAACGAAGTGGTCAACGGCATTTATGATTTAGAAAATTGTGCTATTGCAGTAATACCTATTGGTAGTGGTAACGATTTCATTCGTAGTTTTGAATTTTCAAAAGAAGATTATCTTAATGTATCTAACTTAATTGATGGAAGCATTGGCACCATAGACCTTATAAAATGCAACGACACTATTGGCGCAAATTCCGTTTCTTTGGGCTATGACTGTGCTGTAGCAAAGTCTATGCCACTGTTTAGACGATGGAAATTTATAACTTCCTCATTTGCTTACAAACTATCTATTATTTATTGTATTTTAAATAAACGCAAGCACAACTTCAAAATTATTGCAGACGGTAAAGAAATAAAAAGAAAAACGCCTACATATCTATTGTCAATTGCTGCAAAAGGCAAGTACTATGGTGGTGGCATCAAATGCGCACCAAAAGCCAAAAACGACGACAATTATCTTGACTTCTTGTGCGTAGACACTATTGGTGTGCTAAAGATTATCTCTTTGCTTACAACTTTTATGAAAGGCGAACATCTTGATAACCCAAAATTTGAGAGCATACTTGAACACCACAAGTTCAAAACAGTAGAGTACACAAGTGACCACCCATTTGATATTGGCGTTGACGGCGAAATTATGGAAGTAACAAACGCCAAAATAACAGTTCTACCAAATGCTCTGAAAGTTATATTCCCTACAAAACAAACAAAGGCACTTTAGTAAAAACTAAAGTGCCTTTTTGTATTCTTTAAATACCGTACATATCTTCAAACATTTTGATACTTGACGGTGTACGGAAAATCTTTTCTTTTATTGATTTAGCAAGTTCCTTACTGATATTGTCCTCGTAAATATTAACAAGGAAGTCAGCCTCTACCAAAATTCTGTAAGGGGCGTTGTCAATGCCTTTGTAGGTGTGATGATGAGCAATCAAGAAGCAAACCTTATCAATGAACTCCTCGTCATAGCCTATCTCTCTAAGCATTTTTTCAGCCTCTGCAGGTCCCTCTTGCTCCTGATACTTTTCAGAAGCCGATCCAAATTTTTCTTCGCTTAATTTGATGCCAATGTTATGAGTAATAGCGGCAACTTCGAGTATATACTGCACATCTTCAGGCAATTTTTCGTTTATGCCTATTGTTCGAGCAACAGAATACACTTTCATAAAATGTTGAATTCGCTTTACATCGCCCTTAAAATAATGCATCATTGCATTTATTGTATCGTTAATCTTTGACATTTTTGCCTTTTCCCCTTATTTTTCGTATGTACTTAAATGTTTCTTTCTCACCCTTTGATTCCAACATTCGTAACAAAAACTCGATCTCATCAGAAGTTTCTTCATCAATAATTCGCACATGTTTTGCTCTCATAAAATACTCAAGTGGTGATGAGTTGGTGTAATTTTCGCCGTTATAGATTTTACTGGCAGCAACTCTGTCGCAAAACATCTCTATAACATATTTTTTTGGCATTTTTACAGGCTTTAAGGTTCGGGTTTTGCAGTCATAATCTGTCCAATATTCAAAGTGATGCTTGTTCCTGCCCTTGTGGTGCATCCAAGCCTTGGAATAGCCGTAGGCTTCACGTTCGCCCTCGTTAGGCGAACGAGTACCTTGATAATATTTTGCCCCTGCCAAGAACTCCGTAGGGGTGTATTTTGACAAATCGTGAAGCAAACCCCTCCAAGGAATACCTGCACGAAAACAATTCGCTATAACCTTGTGCCTATGGCGAGTTATAGTTACAAAATGCCTTATACCCTTAATCATAAAATCTCCAAACAAGAAAGCGTGCACACCAAAGGTATGTGCGTTTCCTTCTACCCATCGCTCGTGTGTACGCAGTGCACTACTGAACGGGAAATTTAAATTGTTTTTTATTTAATAAGAAGATTACATCATTTTTCAAGAAACAAAAAAACTTAAATTTCTGCAATTCTTAGCAAAAAATGAGGTTTCCTATTAAATAAGATGCAAAGCCTATTGTATCACAAAATCGCAAAAATTCAAGAGCAAATTTATTCTGCTTCCTCTGGATACACATAACTAATCATTGTTTCCAATGCAGTTAAGGAAGTGTAGCCCTGCATAGACAAATCATCAAGAGGTATAATCTCTGTGTTATAAGCAAGGGCATCAAGTTCCCACAAGGTTAAATCTTGCTTTAAATAATCAATGACTGTCTGGTCGTCACAGAATACACAGTCAGGATTTGCAAGCATAAGCATATCTTTGTCAACTTCTTTTGACTCAGCGTTTTCCATAACATTAACTGTGTAAGAATAGCCCAAAACTTCGGTTTCCCAAGCATCTTTTGTAAGCGCCATCAATGTGTCATTTTCAAGATACAAGTAGCAGATGGTTTTTTCGGTACTATTACCTGTGGAAGCAGACTCATAAATAAGGTCCAGAGTTTCTGTAAGGTCAGCGAAACCCTCTGCGCCCTTTTGTGCACCTGTTATGTTTCCACCCAAAATCTTGCCAATAGTTATGTATAACTGCTCAACTTCCTCGTGAGTATCAGCCTCATCAAATGTAATAACTGTTATATTCTTCTCGTCTAATTGAGCCTTAACATCCTCACTCAATGTACTTTCTGCAAGTACTAAATCAGCACCTGCATTTTCAACAAGAGATACATCTGGGGTTGAAGCAGTACCAACAGACGGCACAACATCAAAGCCTAACTGATTAACATCATCACTACGACCTGCTACCTTGCCGTCATAACCAATGCAAGATATAATATCAACTAAATTCTTGCCTAATACCACAACATTAGTTGGCTCTGCTTTTAGAGTTACTTCGCCAACCTTTACAGGATATTCCTTGTTACCACAAGAAACAAACATACAAGCCGATGTCAAAATAATAGTCAAACACAAAACTAAAGATATAATTTTTTTACTCATAATATACCTCCGTTAAAATAAAAGTGACTCAACAAACTGCTTTGCACAACGAGGAGAGCGGCCGCCTCTGTTAAGAGCAAACGCCTCTGCCTTTGTTGCCAGTTCTTTTTGATCATATTCAAGTCCTGCTCTTTGAGCAAGGTCATATACAATAGCAAGATACTGCTTTTGGTCAGGGTTGCTAAAACATACTGACAAACCAAAACGGTCTGCCAAAGATAAAGTTTCTTGCATATTATCACGACGGTTGATATCGTCAGTATCTCTATCCTGCCAACTTTCTTTTACAAGGTGACGACGGTTAGAAGTAGCATAAATAAGTGCATTCTCAGGACGAGCAGCAAGTCCACCCTCCAAAACAGCCTTGAGGGAAGTATAACTTTGGTCCTGACGCTGGAAAGACAAATCGTCAATAAAAATAATAAACTTCATTGGAATCGAAGCGATTTTATCAACCAAAATTGGAAAATCTACCAAGCGTTCCTTTGGAATTTCGACCACACGCAAGCCGTCTTTTCTAAATTCGTTGGCGATAGCCTTAACGGTTGAACTTTTGCCTGTACCCATATCGCCATAAAGCAAACAGTTGTTGCAACTTTTACCCTGTAAAAACGCCTTTGTGTTCTCAACAACTCTGCCTCTCTGTGCTTCGTAACCCACAAAAGTATCAATGTTAATCTTGTCAGGGTGCTCAACCGGACAAATCTCGCCATCACGCCAAATAAACGCCTTGTAACGAGCGTACATACCACAACCGTTTTCTTTGTAGAACTTGGCAAGAGTATCAATGTAAATTTTTTCACCCTCAAAGGCTTCCACTGGTTTGCCTGTACCCCAACGAGGCAAGGTATCAATTACTTCCTTAATATTGTCCTTGTTAGCGTAATCTTGAAGAATATCGTCAGCAGTAAGAACGCTGGCTTTTTTTATGACCTGACAATCACGAATTGTCGCATCAATCAAGTCTTGGGGCAGAGTGTCCACCTTACCCCCTGTAGCCGCTAAAGTAAAAGCGTTCTCATCAAACAACGCCGCCTGTGTTACCGTGTATGCAAAATTATCCGAAACATTCCTCTGACAAAGCAAAGAATAAAACTCGCCGTAACTGCTGAGAAATTTTTCAGGCGATGCATCTATATTTTCAAGAATATTCATAAAGCCTTTCATAACACTTCTGTCAAGAATTCCTCTGTACACAGAAAGCGAAGATAAAAGCAGATAAATCTCTTTTGTTTTTGTCATATAAATCATTCCAATCTTAATGTAATTTTACTCTTTTTTTATATTTTCGTCAATAAAAAACAAGTTATTGGAAAGCATTTGAATACATACGAAAAATTTTTTAATTTTTTCGTAAAAAAGACTTGCATTTTTTAAATCAAGGTGATATAATAACAAAGTCGTCAAAAGACGGCGAGTTGGTGTCGATGACGCTGAGGGTCCACCTGTTCCCATACCGAACACAGAAGTTAAGCTCAGTGGTGCCGACGATAGTTGGCTGGTGACGGCCTGTGAAAATAGGGAGATGCCAACA